>CAZWYZ010000126.1:0-2506 GCA_964638785.1 uncultured Pseudomonadales bacterium | reverse complement strand
TTCTCGCGACTGCCAGTATTCTTGCTCATTCATCACATCCATCAGGATGTGTTCCGCTCGCAACTGCGATTCCCATTGGCACAAATTGCGTTTTTTGCTGAAGGGAAAGTAATGCCATTTGTGTACCGAAATGCAGAAATCATTACCGTCTCTGAATCATCAAAAAAAGACATCTTAAAGCTCATGTCAGTTGATAAGAATAGAATCCAAATCATTAATCCTGGTGTGACACTGCCAAAGGCAGGATATGAGAGTAAGAAGACAGACCACCCAACCCTCTGCTACGTCGGACGATTGCGTACATACAAAAACGTGGACGTCGCTATCAACGGTTTTAAAACAGTTCCCTGATGCAGTTTTTACGATTGCTGGAGATGGCGATGCCATCTATCGCATCGAGCGACAAATTAAAGCCATGGAACTAGAAAAGAGTGTCAAATTACTTGGAAAAGTAACGGAAGCTGAGAAAGTGAAGATCCTTGGACAGAGCTGGTGTATGGTCCAACCATCTTCTTTCGAGGGATGGGGAATGACCGTGATTGAAGCAAATGCGGTGGGAACGCCAGTCATTGCCTCAAACGTCATTGGTTTGCGTGACTCTGTCATCGATGGCGAAACAGGACTTCTCTTTCGAGAAAAAGACGTCAACGAATTAGCCCGAGCGATCACGACACTCTTCCGCAACAAACGACAGCGTGAAACCTATGCAAAGAATGCAGTGAAATGGTCACAAAACTTTGGCTGGGACACAGAAGCCCAAAAGCTTTTGCAGCACATTCAAAATACGACAACACATATTCCTGATGAGAAATTTGAAATGGCCTACGCCCATGCTGAGGCGCAGAAATAACTTCTATGAAGAACATCGTCAGCCATTTCCCACAAACGATCGATAAACTTACCTTTGTGCGTGTCCTTCACCAAGAACCTGTACGACTGTCCTACCAGTTCGCCCTCTATGAAGACTCAAAGGGAAAGAAGTTTTTGTGCAAACTCTGGACTGGAACAAGTAACGATGCTGATAAAGCAGGGTTATTGAATGAGATTGCAGTCTATACAGCTTTTCAACGAGTTCCGAAAACAAGTTGGAATAAGCTGATGAAGCAGTATGCACTTTTTGTCATCCCAGAAATGGTTGCGCACATGGAAAGTGACACACAGATCTACCTCGTCATTGAGTATCTGCCTGGTACATTCTTAGCAAAATCTGCAAACAAGAAAAAGGCTGTTGAGATCTATGCAAAAGCAAGTCGCTTTTTCCAAGAACTATCTAAAGTGAGTGCATTCCTTCAAAACGTTCCGACTCAAAGAACTGCACTCCATTTCTTTGTTTTGTATCACCTTGCACTTGTGAAAGCATGTGCTCGATATCCACAGTTGATTGGATTGCTGCTTCGAAGTGTCATTCCTGCATACACAGGTTTTGCAGCCATGATCTCAGATCGCCGAATGAGCTTCGTGCATCGAGATCTTGGAGGATATAACAATGTCCTCGTAACCAAAGAGAAGTTCGTTTTAATAGATTTCCAAATTTCAGCTCTTTGCCACCCATTGGTCGAGCTTGCAAACTGTGTGGCAACACGTAAGCAAGACTCCGCATTTTTAACTGCATTTTTTAGTTCACCAACATGGGCAGATCTGCAGACTCGCCAAAGTGATTTTGTGATTTTCCGTTCACTTCTACTGTATGGGGTGCTGTTTAACATTGCGACAACCCCAGAAAAAGAAGCATCGGATTCAATGAAGCTGTTCAAACGTGGACTTGGAGTATGAAACCTACGAAAAAAATAATCATCTCGTCATACGACGATCTCAAAAATCCCTACTATCATGGGGGTGGTGCGATCAGTGTGCACGAAGTTGCCAAAGCGTTGCGCTCAAGCTATGACGTGACTGTTTTGACGAGCAAACATAAAGATGGTCAGAGTTCTGAAACAATTGATGGAGTAGTGTACATGCGTGTGGGTATGACTCCAGATTTTTTCCCACCACTCGGTCAACTTTTCTTCCTGTGTGTTCTCCCATGGTATGCCAGAAAGATGATGTTTGATCTCTGGATTGAAAGCTTCACACCTCCATTCTCAACCGCATTTTTGCCACGCTTTACAAAAAAGCCAGTTATCGGTTTGGTCCACTTCTTAAGTGGAAAAGAGATGCGTAAGCGCTATAAGTTGCCATTTGATGTGATCGAATCATGGGGACTCTCATTCTATACAAAGTTTATTGTTCCCAACGATGTGACCGCACAGACAATTAAAAAACATGTCCCAAATGCAGTGATTACATGCATTCCAAATGGAGTTACCATTCCTGCACGGATCGCTGAATCAAAGCGAAAGATGATGGTGACATTCTTGGGTCGAATTGAAGTGGCTCAAAAAGGATTAGATCTTTTATTAGAAGCAATCAAACTCATTCGTACTGATGATGAATGGATCTATGCAATTGCGGGTGCGGGAGTGAAGACTGAAGAAGCTCGTTTGCGTGCATACGCCAAGGAGCTTGG
>CAZWYZ010000125.1:269-2506 GCA_964638785.1 uncultured Pseudomonadales bacterium | reverse complement strand
GTGCGGCAGGTAAAGATATGTAGTATGCAAAAGAGACACCGATCAGCAACAACAGAACTGAACTTATAAAAACAATGGCAAGCAACCGAGTCGTTGTCTCTTTCAAACTTGGTCTTACAAAAAGAAAGGCTTGAAAGATTGTAAAAGGCAACGAAAGTAGAAATCCAAAGAAGAGGCAAATTCTGACCATAAAGTCAAAACCCCCCGCTGGAGTGGAATAGTAGAGGGGTTGCCCAAGTGGACGGACTAAAAAATCGACTATAGAGTCGAAGAGAAGATAGCCAATACCTGTACCTAAGAGAAGGACACCAACAACGAGCAGTACACGGAATCGTAGTTCTTGCAGGTGAGCAAAAAGAGGAAGTTTCTGAGACTTATTTTTTCGTATCTTTGGTTTTTGAAGCGTCATGTTCATCATGATCTGATGAGAAACCTTTTCGAATTTCTTTGATTGCTACACCAACATTGCGAGAGAGTTCAGGCAAGTTCTTGCCACCAAAAAGGACGAGGACAAGAATAAGGATGAGGATAAGTTCTGGAATTCCGATGCCAAACATAGTATCTTTTCTTTTACGAGAAAGGGTATAGTGGGATGTAATCATGAAGTTAATTCAAATGCAAGCACTGGCGATCACTTTTCTTGCCTTGTGCATGTTCTCACCTCCACACCTCTTTGCTTCTACGTATGGGAGTGGCACGTATGGAGATGGGACGTATGGACCCTCAACCTCTCAAGAAACGTCGCCAAGTACAGATACAAGATATGGTGGATCACAGCCACAACCGCCAGGATGTTCTGCAAGTAGTCCAACATCAGCACCTGTCATCTTTCAGATCAACCAAGGAATAAATAATCACACACTTTTCTTCACACCTGCTCAAAATGCTGATCGTTACTTTATTTCGTACGGACTCAAAGCAGGATCATATACCTATGGAGTAGAAGTCATTCGGAAATCTGATGGTGTCATTGCTGTTGATATCCAGTCACTTGGAAAGAATACACAGTATTTTTACCGTGTTCGTGGTGGAAATGGCTGTGCGACAGGTGATTGGTCAAATGAGTTGTCAGCGCAAACAGGAAAGACAGCACCAGTCTATCGGCTCACGGCACTGACACCAGCTGTACGTACGAAAGCTCAAAAAGAAATTTCTGCCCCAAGCTTTCAGATTGAAAAAGTAACAGCTCCGGAAGCAACACTTGCACCATCACCAGCCCCGCAACAGGTCGCTTCTCCAATACAAGTACAATCAGAAGCACCATCTTCAAAACCAACATTTGGATTCTGGGAATTTCTCAAGAAACTTTTCGGACGATAGATAAGAAGAAATATTACTTCGATTTCTTTGACTCAATCGTGAGCAGTACTTTAGACATTAAAAGTAGCCAAACAATATTGGCGATCACCAATGCTCTATTCGGATATCCAATCAGCGCAATCACTCCATGTGGTATCTCCGTCATGAGTTGTGGTTCACCAGCAGTCATCATTCCTGTGTTCATCATTCCAGAAATGAAGATCCCCATCGTGATTGCCATAAGAATTAATGTTCCCCACGTGGCCCACATGCTTACTAACAGCTTTTGTTTTTCAACTCTATAGGTACGGATAAAATACAGCGTCAAAAGTGTTGCTGCTATCGGAACAAACGGCACCCCCAAGCCAAACGCGAGCCCATGCAAACTGTGACGAACATCAAACAATCCGCCCATGAGCGCACCCACACCAGAAATGGCCACGAGAACCACTCCGATCTTACTTCCAATACTTTTTGAAAAGGGGAGGACTGCCGCTGCTGTCGACCAAAAAGTGAGTGCCCAAGTGAAAAAGAAAACAGAAAGGATTCCTCCGTATGCTCCAAATGCATACTCACTAATCATGTGCCAAGATGGATCGATTTCTGGACTTAAAAAATGAAGGAGTAAAAGCAGAGAGAGGGAGACCGTTCCAAACAATATGGATGCTTTCGCAAACAGTGATGAGGTTTTTGCCATAGGAGAAAGGATCTTCAGGGATACTGCATCCAGTGTATATGGCCCAGCTAGGGAATTCAAATCGTTGTCTTCATGGTTCTTTTCATTCTATTTGCATTTGAGATACTACTTCCATGAACAGAAAAGTTTTCTTTGAGAAAATAAACAACCGACAAATTTTCACAATCCTATCTGAGCCGGATAGCTCACAGAAAAAGATTGTCATCATGGCACACGGATTTCGTGGCAGTTCAATTGGTCC
>CAZWYZ010000125.1:0-259 GCA_964638785.1 uncultured Pseudomonadales bacterium | reverse complement strand
TTTGTTGACTTTGAATCGCTGCTGATTCAAAACAACTTTTCAACACTGCGTTTTGATCAACCATGTTCCGGAAACTCAGAGGGAAACTATGTTGATAGCTCATTTACTGAGTGGGTACAAACTATTCAATACTTTGCTAAAAAATACCTACACTTAGGATATTCTGTGTCCTTATTGGGTCAAAGCATGGGAGCAACAGCTACAATGATCGCCGCAAGTGATAGTGAGTTGGCAGAAAGAATCTCAACACTACTGCTCT
>CAZWYZ010000124.1:2265-2537 GCA_964638785.1 uncultured Pseudomonadales bacterium | reverse complement strand
CCTGAGAAATGAGCAACTATCACATCAACGATCTGCTTAAACAGAAGTGGTGACACGAGCGAAAGAAGTGATGTCGTAATAACAAAAACTCCCATGAACGCGTACAGCTTCCAAAATTTTTTGGTGAATTTTATGATCTGAAATATTGGGGACATCATTCTATTTTATCCTACTTGTGAGGTTTCTCACAGGAGCTTTTCGACTTCATTCCAAAACAGTCTCACACCATCACCATCAACCTCTTTTGCTTTTCCTGGTTCTGGCGTGCGAAA
>CAZWYZ010000124.1:1100-2246 GCA_964638785.1 uncultured Pseudomonadales bacterium | reverse complement strand
CCTGGTGTGGATCAACTGGTAAGCGTATTCCTCTCCATTTTTTTGCTGCGATACGTACCCATTCTCTATCTTCCCCAGAAATGAATGTCTTTTTGTTCGCCCATGAGTAGAGTTGCTCATGTTCTATGGAAGTTGGGATAAGACCGTGACGAGTCAGGAAATCGAGATTGTCATACTCTTGGCGGCCGACAGGTTGTGTAAACAGGAGAAGGACACCACCTGCTTGCTTCGGAAGGAAAAGGGCCTTAAACGCCTGCTCACTTGGTTTTGAAACTTCTAGAGAGATGATCACTCTATCAAAAAGCTGTTCATACAGTTCAACAATCTCACGATCAGAGTGCGATGATGATACCTCTATATAGTCTTTCCGTTCCACTGAATGTAAAAACATTTCCGTGTACAGTGCTCGCTTGGCAACAATATGAAACACGTATCTGGAGTTTTGGGCATGCAGTTCCTTCATAAGCGTCGATGCAAACATGGTGCCTACACCGGCACCAGATATCGGAACTGCAATATTAATGGGTGTTTTCAAACGAGGCTGCATCTGACTCACTCGATGCTTGAAGGCTGCAGGCAGTAATAACTCACCCAAATGAGGGCTGAGTGGATATGGAAGGACGGCAAACTTACTTGGAGCCAACTTCTCAGATCGCCCATAGGCTGCGAGGACATGTTTCGTTTGTTCACTTGGAACAGTAATGAGATCAAGTCCAGGAACATACCAAATTTTTTGAGGACTATCATCGGTCACTTGCATGGCGATGATTAGTTGGATATGTGCACGCCGTTCAATATTTTTTTTGACTACGCTCAGTTGGTGTGCAAGTCCGAAATGAGATGCCACTACCAAAAGTTTTTCTGGAAGTACAACTCGTTGTTTGAGAATTTTTAAGAGCTCTTCTTCAAGGTAAGTAGCATCTCGACGCAACGCATTTCGATATATTCGAGTGATGAACGACTCTGCAGTTCCATACTGCCCCCATTCCATTAATCGCTTGCCTAGGGGATTTCTACTCGTCAGTCTGTGAATCCATCGAATTGACTCGCTTGTCTCTGGCAGCAAAATTGGCTGTGCCGTATCAGGTAAACCGTGTCGGAGAGCGTCTGTCACTCGTAAATGCCCCAAGCCAGCAGGTGCATAGG
>CAZWYZ010000124.1:736-1090 GCA_964638785.1 uncultured Pseudomonadales bacterium | reverse complement strand
AACAATACAGAGTTTTGGATCGGATAGAGTCAATGACTTCACCTCTTTAGTGTACGCTGCTCACGTCACAAAAAAAACATTAGTCTTTTTGTTCTCTGATTTCTTTAGTAGCCAAGAATCTCTTTCACAAAAATAATCGTTGTTCGATCAGCAACCGGTTCTTTATTTGTAATGAGCATGCGACTAATCTGACTACCAGGAGCACCATATGCTTTTTTCGCTCGCTCGCTTTCTAAAGGAAGGACGTACTCCTCCACTCTTTGCATTCCCTCTTCAAGAGTAGAAGTAATCTTTTGCGCTCCGACAATCCAAAGGACGTGATCAGCCCCATAGATGTATGCAGGCAACTGACTG
>CAZWYZ010000124.1:0-726 GCA_964638785.1 uncultured Pseudomonadales bacterium | reverse complement strand
ATGCACACTGCCAATGACATATTCAGGAACGGTTCCCAGTCGTTTCTGTTCGCGTTTTTGTGTTTTTGGATCAAGTGCGTACAGTTTTGGCTTTACAGCATCGAAATGACCTGATTCATTTATTTCTGAACTGAGTCCAATCGCATCGAGCGTTTCCGATGTCATAGTCATGACTTCCGCGCCTTGTGGAATAAGTTCTAAAGCTTTTGCTTTTGCTGCCTGTGCAGTCTCAACGAGAATAGCATGCATTCCATTTTTCTCAAGCGCTGCCATTGTCGTATCGATGATTGATTGGTCTGGAATAGTTGCCCAGTTTTTCATAGTTGATCCTTCTCCCGTAACACAATCGTCGAAAGACTTGCGTGTGAGGGTAAATACAGTGTGATGAAGGTGTACAATACCTCTATTACTATATAATGTATAGTAGTTACATTTTGTATACTATGGAGACACGTATGGAAAGCGATTGTGGCGTTGGCAAAGCACTCCGATTGATTGGATCTAAGTGGACGTTAAATATCATTCACGCACTCTGTGAACGAACAAAACGTTTTGGAGAAATTCAAAGAGAACTGACACTCATTAGCCCTCGAACGCTGTCACTTCGGTTACAACAGCTCGAGGCAGATGGCATTATTCACAAGAAAGTGTTTGCAGAAGTTCCTCCCCACGTTGAATATTCACTAACGGAAAAAGGCGCATCATTAAAGAAGATCATTCTTTTGC
>CAZWYZ010000123.1:0-2556 GCA_964638785.1 uncultured Pseudomonadales bacterium | reverse complement strand
GAGCACTAAGGGTAAACCAGCAGCACCTGCTTCGAGTATTCCAAGCGAAAAGCCTTCAGAATAGGAAGGATAGACAAACACGTCTGAAGCCTGAAATAAATCTGCTTTTCTCTTACCAAAACAAGTACCGACGAGTTTGATACAAGTTAACTTTTTCTTTGCGATTAGTTGCTTCAGTTCTGATAAATATCCATCATCGGAACCGGCGATGACAAATGTGATCTTCTTTGTATCCATTCGAGCGATTGCTTGAACTAGTAAATCAAGGCCTTTGATTTTGTGGATGCGACCTACAAAGGTCACGATCGTATGATCTGTTGGAAGTGACCATGATTTCTTCGCAGCTGCTTTTGTTAATGTCGATCGAAACTCTTCTGGATTAACCCCGTGACCAAACAGCAGAATTCTTTCTTTCTGTACACCGTACTCAAGATAAGCCTGAACTTCATTTTCAGAAGTAGCGACAACGTTTTTTGCACTCCGCAGCAGCATTCTGCCACCAACAGACAGAAAGACTTTCTTAAACAGACTCCGTTGTGCAATACGTGCTTCCTCGAGACACCCATGAACGCTCAATAAATATGGCTTCTTATAGACTCCGCACAGCAAAGCGACCCATAGGTTGTGAGGAGTATAAAAGTCGTGCATATGCACAACATCTGCCTTCGCGACTTCCCAGATTGCCGTAATGAATAATGCTGGAGCACAAAAAATATTGTAGGTATACGTCAGTCCATTGAACTGATTACGAAAATAGTACACATGCATCTTTGAAGTTTTTTTTTGACGCAAGGCTGCAGGCATCCGCGACTGTTGATCATATGCGTCCGATGTGAAGACCACGACACGATGACCTTTGGAGACAAAATACTCACAGGTATCGTAGACGAGCTTCGCTGGTCCTCCGTATGCCCAAGCAGGATCATAGTATGGGACGACTTGTAAAATTTTCATATGTTGTTGAGTACCTCATCCACTGATCGAAACTGCACACCAAACGCACGTTCGGTCTCCGATGCGTCCAAACAAGCATAGCGCAGTCGCAAACTTGCCTTCCGAGTTCCAATGATCTTTGCTAGTGGCATCTGCTCGACCATAGACGCACTATAGCCCATTCTCTGCGCAATTTTTAGTGCGAAAGAGTACGGTGTTTCTGTTTGCGATGGAGCAATGTGATAGATCCCAATTGGTTTTTTTTCAATACAGTGCTGAATTCCGATGAGAATGTCTGGCAAATATGTCGGGGTTATCCAGTGATCATTTGCCATGACGAGCGGACTTCCCGCCTTGAGTGCATCAACTACCTTCTGCCAGAGCGTCGCACGCCCGTATTGAGAGTAGGTTATTACGGCTCGCAGGATCGAGTAACGACAGCCTGATTCCTGGATCACTGCCTCAGCCGCCGCTTTCGTCTGCCCATACCAATTGATCGGACTAGGCTTCTCATCTTCTGTATAGAGTTCTTTTTTTCCGTCAAAAACGCACTCCGTCGAAAGATAGATCAAATGCGTCCCATTTTTCATGCAGTAGTTTGCGATCCGCTCAGTCGCATTGACATTCATCTGCCAAACTTTGCCTTTCCGTCCATGGATTTTATCTGCTTCACATGCGTCGATATGCGTTGCACCTGCGAGATGGATGATGACTTCTGGGTTCGTTTTTTCCAATGCCACATCAATACTGTGAGGATCCAAGAGATCAATGTGCATTTGAGTAATGCGGGGATCAAGTGACTGAGATGATGTGTGAAACAAATCGACGATTGTCGTTGCTTTGTCAATGTGTTTGGATAGGACACTGCCAATTTCACCGTGTAGTCCTGTGAGGGCAATCGTAGACATAGATTCAAATAGCTGGATATAGTAATCGCCAATAGAGTGACAGCAATGGATTCACGATCCACTGAACAATAGGATTATCAAACAGGACGAAATCAATCTTTGACACAAACGGACGAGCTAAAGTTGCATCGGAGACGACTCGCTCACGTTGGACAAGTGAGCGGTTGGCTGACAGTACGTGCCGTGCTTGCCACAATGACCAATAGGTGCGCACCTTTACTCCAAACCATCCTTTTAACAGACAGTACACAAACAAAGCACATTCCAGAAAAAGCAGAATCGGAAACAGCAGTATCAATGTCCGAAGTGAATAGTTTTTATAGATCGTAGCAAGTCGATTACGTTCCGCCCAAAATAGTTTCTGCTTGAGTGCCTGATATTGCTCGTCTGGTACCAATTTATACTCATGAAAGATCACGCTCTCGGCACAATACCACAACGTGTATCCGTACAAGCGCAGCCGCCAGCTCACATCTGTATCCTCATAATACATAAAGTATGATGTATCAAAACCACCTATATCTTTCATCGCACTCGCGCGGAAAAGGACTCCCGAGCCGCTGCATGAAATTATTTCTCCTGATCTGGGTCGTACTGTGGCGCGATAGTCGCGGATCCAGTCGAAGCCTGCAAAGTGGGTGACTTTTCCTGTTAGGTTTATTTTCTTTGGATCTTGCGTCAAATAGACGACGGGTTGGCAAGCGGCAACTTTTTG
>CAZWYZ010000122.1:958-2613 GCA_964638785.1 uncultured Pseudomonadales bacterium | reverse complement strand
GGATCAAGAAAACCTTCAGTAACATTTGTGTCAGGATTCATCAAAAAATAATAGCTCCCTTTCGCTTTCTCCATTCCAAATGAATGGCCTCCCGCATACCCCGTGTTTTCAGTATTTTGGTAGAATCGTACATTCTTGTGTTGTCTGCATACCTCGCGGGTTTTATCGGTCGAGCCATTATCGACCACAATAATTTCAACTGAGGAGTTTATGGCTTTCTCAAGTGACTGCAGACATGTACTGATGTATTTTTCTGAGTTATAGGTGACGATGATACATGACACTAGCTGAGTGCTCATACCCATCCTTTTTCTTTGTACCACTCACCTGTGAGTTGGCTTCCACGCTTGAAATTGACTGTTGGGGCATACCCAATCTCAGTATGCGCTTTCGTTATCTTGTACCAATATGTCGTGGTCATGGTTCTGACTCTGGAAGGGAACAATGGGAGAGGTATTCCCGTCACCGAGGTCACCATCTGGCACGCATATGCCAGGAGGAGTGCGAGTGGGCGAGGGAGTGACAGCTGCGAAGGCTTCTGGTTAAGTGATGATGCGACATGACCGACGATAGTACGAAATGGCAGCGGATCCGGACCGGCGAGAATGTAATCTCCAGTTTTCCGCTTGCTCACCTCCGCTAATCGAGCACCTTTAACGAGATCTTTTACAAATACGTAGTGCATGCGATTGCTGCCATCTCCAATCATCATAAATCGATGCTGAGCCATGGCAGAGTAGAGTGCCAGCGTCGGCCCTTTCTCCCGGGGTCCATAGACACTTGCAGGGCGGACGATGGCATAGGCTAAACCTGTTTTGGAATGGGCGGCTCTGACAAGCTCTTCCCCTTCCCATTTGGATTGACCGTAAAAGTTCGTATAGGTATAGGGATGAGATTCGTCCCAGCCTTCAATATTTCCTATCCCTGCAGGAAGTCCATACACTCCGATACTGCTAAAGAAAATAAACTTTTGTACATTGTATTTTGCAGCTGCTGAGAGCAAATGCGACGTCGCATCCACATTGACATCCTTATATGAGTCGTAGGTTTTTCCATCAAAATCGATACGTGCTGCGAGATGATAGACGATATCACAGCCATTGACAGCAGCAAACATTTTCTTCTTATCCCGAATGTCTGCATAGATTATTTCAAATGGGAGTTCCGGTAAATTAGAAAGACTTTCACCTGGTTTGACCACCAGTCGGAGTTGAGACACCTTGACGCCCTCTGCAAGAAGGAGGTCAACAAGATGGCTGCCAATAAATCCTGCAGCACCTGTTATCAAATATTTCTTCATAGATTTCCTTTATACCAATCGATTGTCGATCGTAATCCCTGTTCGAAAGTCACCGTTGATTCAAATCCAAATTCATCACGTGCTTTTGAAACATCCAGTTTTCTCCGCGGCTGACCATCTGGCTTTGTTGTATCGAATAGGATCTTTCCAGTATATCCGACTAATTTTGCAATGAGATGAGAAAGTGCATCAATACTGATTTCATGGCTACTCCCTATATTGACGGGATCACCTTTTTCATACGACTGTGTTGCCATAACAATCGCACGCGCACAATCGTCCACAAACAAAAACTCTCTCGTCGGCGTACCTGTTCCCCACACTGTTACTGAGGGTAATTGCTTTGACTTTGCCT
>CAZWYZ010000122.1:0-948 GCA_964638785.1 uncultured Pseudomonadales bacterium | reverse complement strand
CAAATTTTTTTATCAAGGCAGGAATAACGTGACTGGAATCTGGATCAAAATTATCACCAGGTCCATACAAATTTACTGGCAAAAGGTAGATGCTATTAAAACCGTACTGTTGTCGATAGGCTTGAGCTTGCACAAGTAGCATCTTCTTAGCCAATCCGTATGGAGCATTTGTTTCTTCTGGATATCCGTCCCAAAGGTGTGCTTCGCTAAATGGAACAGGTGTGTACTTTGGATAGGCGCAGATGGTACCGATGGCGACAAATTTTTTCACTTTCGCTTTGCGAGATTCTTCCATCAAATGAACACCCATGGTGAGGTTGTCATAAAAAAGGCTGCCGGGATTTTCTTGGTTGTAGCCAATGCCCCCGACATTCGCAGCCAGATGGATCACAATATCTTTCCCTTTGACTATCTGAGAACACACCTCTTTCTCTCGCAGATCAAATTCTACTGAACGTGGAATCGAAATACGTGAAAGCGTCGCCCCTTTTTTGAGGAGATGATCGACAACTCGCTGGCCCAAAAATCCAGCTCCACCTGTCACCACGATGTTCTTCTGTGATAGATCCATACGGAAAGCAGAATACTACGGTACTTGAACAGACGCAATCAGAGAGTCTTCGTTTTTGTTTCTTCGATGGCGTTTTTTCGAACGAGCTTCTCCATTTTATGCTCAAGTTTTTTTTGCTCAATACGGTTGGTGTATGTCAAGTAAATCATTATCATTAAGGCAATCACTACGAGGAGATCGAAAACTCTAGCAATATGGAGTGTTTCCACGATACCATGCACGCTCTCAGGGAAGATTGCCAAAGTGATAAAAATGATCCAAAGTGCGGTCCACATTCCATACTCAAAACTTTCCAAATGACTTTTACGTCTATGTATCCGGACAACGTAGAGCATGAACACACCAAAAACCACAGAAATTATTTGTAATAGCATCAT
>CAZWYZ010000121.1:0-2651 GCA_964638785.1 uncultured Pseudomonadales bacterium | reverse complement strand
GAACGCACGGTCATTTTTTGCGGTAGAACTTGAGCTGTTAGGGGCAAACTGTAACTTGCGATCGGGTGACAAAGAAATTCCTCTTGCAAAAGGTGGATCCGATATCCGCAGGGATCATTATGTTTTTTTCCGAGAAGAGAAAAAAGGGTTTGATTTTGGAAATATAGTGAAAAAACTGAGAGATAGTTTCTAGAAAAGTGGACCTGAGAGGGATCGAACCTCTGACCTCACGAATGTGAATCGTGCGCTCTAACCAGCTGAGCTACAAGTCCTCAGGGGTAATTATAACAATTTTTTGCAAGAATATCTCCTCGAGATATGGAAAAGGGCCCTTAACGGTGGGCCCAAGAACCGGATTCTATTGTGATGAATACCAGAGTAGCAACCCGCCAATCGCTGTCGGAACGATGGTGAGGGAAAGCCAGATAATGGTACCCAGCGCAACATTTTCAATGGGGAATGGTCCTGCTGGTCCGAAGCCGATGATGCCTACGATTAGTAGGATCACACCGAATGCGAAGCTCAGACTCTTCCCGAAACTTTGTTCCGTCACACGTTTCTTCTTCAAGATTCTTTCCTTTCATGAAATTGGACGACCCCGTTATTATACGCTATAGGCTAATAGGTTGCCTTAGTACTCAAAAAAATTGGTATAATGGTGCCTATGCAGATTTTGAACGCTACCAGAGAAAAAGACCGAGCCATCCAAGAGGCAGTCGCTGTGTTGCGCTCCGGAGGTCTGGTAATCTATCCAACAGAGACAACCTACGGTGTTGCTGTGGATGTGGAAAACCCAAGAGCAGTTCAAAAACTCCTCGACTACAAAGGGAAACGTGATGGGAAGGCAATATCTGTTGCCGTTTCTGATGAAGCCATGGCAAGTCGCTATGTGACGCTTAATGACACGGCTCGACAAGTGTATTCAACATTCTTGCCTGGACCAGTCACCGTCATCTCAACTGGGACAGGTATCGCGGCTCCTGGAATTGCATCGACTGATGGGAAGGTTGGAATCCGAATCCCTCAGTTCGAACGTGCTCTAGAACTCATTTCCTCATTTGGAGGTGGTATTAGTGCGACAGGTGCAAATGCCTCGAATAAAAAACGCCCGTACACGGTCCAGGATATTCTTGATAACACCACTCAAACACAGCAAGACTGTATCGATTTGATCATCGATGTGGGTGAGTTGCCCCATAATGAGCCAAGTACCGTGATTGATACAACCGTGGATGATATTCAAGTGTTACGACAAGGTGCGACGTTCTTTTCACACTCCGAATCGATCATAACCCAAAATGAAGCAGAGACAATTGAGTGGTTTGCTCAGTTTGTCCGCCGATTCCGCTCTTCATATACCTACACCCCAGTGCTTTTTTTGTTTACCGGTGAGATGGGCGCAGGAAAAACACACGCAATTCAGGGTGTTGCAAAAGGACTTGGGATTACCGACACAGTGACCTCACCAACATATGCGCTCGCAAACGAATATGAATTTTCCAACGAGAGTATTCCTGGAGTGTTTGTACATATGGATTGCTGGAAAGTTGGAAATTGGGATGAACTCATCGATGTCGGCCTGGATAGCTATATTAATGAGAATGCTGTAATCGCCATCGAGTGGGCAGAACGGTTTACCAAGCAATTTGAATCATATGGATCGAAAGCGAAACTCATTTGGGTGTCTCTGGAAACTGGGGTCAGTGAAACTCAGCGTATTATCACCTATTCCATATGATTATTCTTGCAATAGATACCTCTTTTGATGATACAGCTGTAGCAGTTGTCGCAAATACAACAATACTTTCCAATGTGCTAGCTACGGATTTAAGTTTGCACCTGCAGTATGGTGGAATTGTCCCAAGATTAGCAAAACAATCACATGTCGATCATATTGATGAAGTCATTGCGCTTGCACTCAAGCGTGCACGTGTAACCTGGAATGACATTGACAGAATAGCTGTCACCCAAGGTCCAGGTCTTTCAATTTGCTTAGAAGTAGGCATCGCAACAGCAAAAGTACTTGCCGTACAACACCATAAACCACTTGTTGCTGTTAATCACCTGGAAGGTCATCTCCTTTCTTTTCTTGCGACACAAAACTCGGCAAAAAAAATGCAGCGAATACAAAAACCGATAGAATCCTACTTTCCATTGCTCGGTGTCATTCTCTCCGGTGGAAATACCCAGTTTGTCTATGCACCAAAAGTTGGCACGTATGAAATCATTGGAAGAACACTTGATGACGCAATGGGTGAAGCATATGACAAGATTGGACGCATGTTAGGACTCGGATACCCAGCAGGTCCTTTCTTAGAAAAGATAGCGCGCACCGGGATTTCCGGTGAGGTTGTGTTTCCTGTTCCGATGCGTCAAATTAAATCTGCTGATATGAGCTTTTCAGGTCTAAAAACTGCTGCATCGAGAATCATTCAAAAATACCCAACACTCTCCAAACAGGATATTGGCAACATTGCACTTGGTTTTCAAACTGCAGCGATCCAACACCTCACAGAGAAATTAGAAAAAGCTATTGAAGGGAAAAATATCAAAACGCTTGTAGCAGGTGGTGGTGTGATCAAAAATCTCGAAGTGAGAAAAGCCATACGAGCATTTGGGAAGACACATACACTTCCAGTGCACTTCCCGTA
>CAZWYZ010000120.1:0-2661 GCA_964638785.1 uncultured Pseudomonadales bacterium | reverse complement strand
CTTTACACAGGAGTCTTTTTCATATCAAGATAGCCTATATCTATACTTCTGGTACAATATCAGCGTACCTTCACTGCATGGTTGGTACACTCTGGCACACTTGCGTCAGAACTTTTGCTCTTTTTATCTAAGACTTTGGAGGACATGGTGAAAAACCAAAATCGGATATGGGGACTGTTAGTTATCTTTGTCGTGGCCGCTTTGATCTTGTTTCGAGCGTCATTTTTCGAGATTTTACCGTTTTTGCTTGCGCTGGTGATGATTGGGAATAATGTGTATGTGAGCCGGATAGCTCGGCCACAGGCAGATACAGGCACATACGTCCTTTCACTGTTTGCAGCACTACCACACTCGATTGTGATTTCTGCTGTCGCTTTGTTTCTGTTGCAGGTGGCGCTTGACACCGCGCTTGACATGCCGGCGGCATCGGCAGAGTTTAAGCAACTCATGCGAGCAGGAACCGGGCTCCTTGCGATTGCCCAGATGTTTCTAGTACTGTTCATTTTCGACTTACACGCAGTGCAGCTATTGATCCGCTGTGCGGACCGCATACAGAAAATGAAACCCATTGAAAGGATGGTATTGCACCGGCACTTGTCGATTCTCTGGGTAACTCTCATCTGCTTTGCCATTGCCCTGTGTGGGCTGGCAACGGAACTTGCGCCACTCTATGTCACAGGACCATTTGCTGTTGGGTGTCTTGGGTTGTTTGTGATCTTGATGAATATGTCAGTGTCGCAGGCGGACTTGGTCCTCACGAAAGCAGATGAACGGAATGGCATGATCGTGCTGGTCATAGGTTCTCTCTTTGTTGGATTCGTATTCAGCTCACCGGCTGAAGGAATCATTGGTACCGTGCTCCACGTTATTTCCGTTGTGATCGGTCTAGTGGAACTTGTCATCGGTGCTTTAGCACTGGTGGTGGGAATCTTCAGCTACGCGATTTACCACCAGACAGCAGAGTACTCCACCGACGATCTGTCAGCATAGGTTTTGGTGTATGCATGCAGCTACACACAAACAGAAAAGACCTCAGATACACTGGGGTCTTTTGACATCTAGAGCAAGAAAAGAATGGCAACTCCAAAGACAATTCGGTAGAGAACAAATGGCATGAAGCCAAGGTTTCGAACACTCGTTAACAAAAATCGAATCGAGATAAGTGCACTACAAAACGCAACCACGCTAGCAATTGCTGTCATGAGAAGAATCTCTGAGTCTGGCGGAGTTTGGATTGCTGAGAGGAGTTCAAATGCACCGGCAGCGAGGAGTGCAGGGATTGAGAGCAAAAAAGAATATTCCAGCGCGTGTTGAAAAGAAAGTCCAGCAAACAGACCTCCAGCGATCACTGTTCCTGAACGCGACGCACCGGGTAGCAGGGCGATTATTTGCCACAGACCCATTTGTAAAAAGGATTTATAACTTGGTTGAACATGGACCACATCTTTTCGTTGGGAGTGCCATTGGGCATATGCTAAAAGAAGACCGATACTTATGCTCATAAACGAAATCAACGGAATGGAGTTATGGATGCTTGAAACCATGTTTCGGATACCAAAACCGACAATCAAAACAGGCATGGTGGCAATGGCAAGCCACACAGCTGTTGGTACTTCCTTGCCCTTGGGATTTTGCAGATAGGTGATCGTTTCAAAAAATAACGTTTTGATTTTCCCAAAAAAATACACAATCACCGCAGCAATTGCGCCAAGCTGAACAACGGTCGTAAAAAATTCGTTGGCCTCGCCAATGCCTAGAAGTTTTTGAGCAACAATGAGGTGAGCAGTGGATGAGATAGGTAAAAATTCAGTAAACCCCTCAATACAACCTAAAAGAATACTTTGCCAAACTGTCATATAAACTTTCTATTGAGTCTTGATTTGCGAATAGACCTGCTCGTCAAGCTCACGTAACATGCGTTTGGCTGTATAGGCAGGAACTGCCATCTCAATTGTTTTACGCATACGCTCAACCCACTGTGTTGGAATGCCATGCTCGTCGCGCGTAAAAAACAATGGCACAATCTCTTTTTCTAGCTGATCAAATAATGAGTTTCCTGCGTTTTGATCATCGACTACCCAGCCAATTCCTTCCCAGTTAATTTCATCAGTCCACCCATCCAAGGTCGTGCACTGGAGGACACCATTCATACTCGCTTTCATTCCACTGGTTCCACAGGCTTCAAAACCACGAATGGGGGTATTCAGCAGTACATCACTTCCAGAAAGAATATGTTTTGCCATGTCGATACTGTAGTTTTGCAAGTAAACCACCTTCCCGTCATACTTCCCCACTAACTCTAAGATCTTTTTCAAATTTTCCTGAGCAGCTTCATCATGTGCATGGGGCTTACCAGAAATGAGGAGTCGAACTGGAGGTGTGTGTGCAAGCAATGCTTCTAAACGTACGAGCTGTTCCAAAAGAAGTAAAGGTCTTTTATAGTTTGCCAGTCGTCTGGCCCAAGTGATGATCATTGAATCTTCACTCCACTCAAATCCAGTGACATCTTTGATATATGCAAGCAACTTCTTTTTGCGAATGTGATGAGCCTCCCAAAGAGCGTTGGGCTGGTCACTAGTCATCGCTTGCGCGATCTCTGCACTCTGCCAGAACTGTTGTCTGACGCCATTGGTAATGCCAATCATCGGATGATCCGACCAC
>CAZWYZ010000119.1:0-2695 GCA_964638785.1 uncultured Pseudomonadales bacterium | reverse complement strand
CGACCGAGACTAAAACACCTGTGACGATAAGGTACACTGACCATGCCCAGCTTAAATCTAAAATTGATGCACCAAGACGCTCAGTAAACACCGCAAAAAGAGGACCAAGCATTCCTTCGCCTAAATACCACATATTACTTCCTGCAAGCAAGATTTTTTGCTCTCGGGTCATACAAGACCTCCCCAGATTCTAGAGATACAAGAATAGAGAGTTTTTACCCATGAGAACTAAAAAGTATTCGCGTGGAGACTTGAGTCAAAACACCACCTAACTGAGATGAATGTATCAACGCAAAGCTCTAAAAAGCGTCTCTATTAGACCTATAATATCATTTTGTGCGGAGAAAATCTAGATTTAGATATCTTTCATTGTGTAACACTCGACGGTGTCACCAATTGCAAAGCGGACTGTGCCGCGGAAAACAATTCCACATTCACTCGGAGATTTTACCAAATCGACATCGCTCTTACCCTGTTTCATCGTTCGAACTCGAGGAGAACCAATCTCTTTTCCTTCTCGCTTGAGATAGTAGTAGATGTTTTGGCCACGTTTTATCTCACCCTCAGTCACTTTACAGCCAGCAATCTTGTCACCTTTGATCTCAAATTGTGCAATGATCTCTGCAGTACCGAGTGTCACTTCATTTGCTTTTGGATTCAAGAATGCAAAAACAATCTTCTCAAGATCTTCCAAAAGCTCATAAATAATCTTATATGTTCTAATTTTTACATTGTGATTTGCTGCAAGTTCTTCAACTGATTTCGCGACCTTTACTTGGAATCCCAAGATTCGTGACCCCGTTGTTTGTGCGAGTAAGACGTCTGATTCAGTGACATCACCAACACTCGCACTTAAGATTGCAACTTCCGGTGGCATACTCCCAATGAGGGCTTCAAGTGATCCAGCAACATCGGCCTTGATGATCATGCGGAGTTTCGTTTCATCTGTCACTGGAACAGCTGCTCGCTCAAGATCTGTATTGGCACCAATGTCATGACTCACAAGCGCTCCAATTGCAGGAACTTCTTGCCATCCTACAATGCGGACTGGACGTGCTGGGAGTGCTTCTTTGACAGCAACACCATTTTCATCCACCATTGTGCGGATACGTTCTTTTCGATCACCAATATAGACGTCATCGCGAACTTTCAAACTTCCTTCGTTCACCAAGATTGTGGCGTAACTCCCCGTACGTGCATCTTTACCAGACTCGATGACGACTCCTCGAAACGATCCTGATGGATCAGCTTTGAGATCTTTCATATCAGCCGTCAAGAGAAGAAGATCTAATAATTCAGGAACACCTTTTTTTGTTTTTGCACTCACTTCAACAGCTGACACCGTTCCACCAAAACCCTCCAAGAAGACTTCATGGTCTGCTAACTGGGTTTTTACTCGAATGATATCCGCACCAGGCATATCAATCTTGTTAATGGCCACAATGTACTCAACTTTTGATTGTTTGATATGTTGAATGGATTCAAGTGTTTGTGGCATAACACCATCATCAGCTGCAACAACCAAGATAACGATGTCAGTGACGTTTGCCCCTCTTGAACGCATCTTTGAAAATGCTGCGTGACCGGGAGTATCAAGAAAAGTCAGTTTTCGGCCAGCATGTTCAATCTGGTACGCACCGATATGCTGGGTAATACCTCCAGCTTCACCACCCGCCACATTTGTTTTTCGAATTGCATCCAAAAGCGAGGTCTTGCCGTGATCGACATGACCCATGATTGCAATAACTGGTGGACGAGTCTGAATAGACATACTGTATTTTATTCTGCTTTCACTTCCTCTGTTTGTACCGGTGCTACTTCTTCGATTGCTGAGAACTCTGTCTGTGCATTTTCTGGCTGGGTTGTCTCACCGACAATGGTGATATGCCATCCAGTCAATTTTGCAGCTAAACGAGCATTTTGACCATTTCTTCCGATTGCTAATGAGAGTTGATCATCTGGGCAAACAACTTTCGCTGCCTTCTTCTCATCATCTAATGTTACTTTCAAATGTTCCGCTGGTGCCAGAGCTGCTTGGATGAATGTACGTGGATCTTCAGCTGACTGAATGATGTCAATCTTTTCGTTATTTACTTCTTTGATAACTTCTTGAACACGAACACCTTTTTGTCCGACACATGCTCCGACAGGGTCAACACCTTCCTGACTCGATTTTACCGCGAGTTTGGTACGGACTCCAGCTTCACGAGCAATGGACACAATTTCAACAGCTTTGGATGAAACTTCAGGAACTTCTCGCTCAAAAAGCTTGGAAACCAAGTTTTTATCCGCACGTGACACAATAATTGTTTGTCCACGATGCATCTCACGAATGTCTTTAATGTAGAAAGTCAGACGAGTATTAATTCTGTAGAACTCACCACGCATCTGCTCTTCAACAGGCATCCATGCTTGACCACGTCCGATATCTACGATGACATGTCGGTCATCATATCGAATGACTGTCCCCTGAACCAGGGTTCCAATCTTATCTGTATAGTCGGCAATGATTGCATCCTTTTCTGCTTCTCTTACTTTTTGCAGAATGACTTGCTTGGCTGTCTGTGCGGCAATACGTCCAAAACCAGGAGGAGTGACATCTTTATGAGCACCACCGGTAATATCAAAAACTCTTGATTCGCCACTATCTTCATTGATCTCAACATCGAAGTTTTCATCCAAAAACTCTGCCTCA
>CAZWYZ010000118.1:0-2698 GCA_964638785.1 uncultured Pseudomonadales bacterium | reverse complement strand
TAAAAGAACATCAGAACGAATTTCCCTTGTGTTTGGTATTCCCTCGTCCACAATCACGTCGGCTGTGTGCACTCTTCACTATACTTTGTCATATATGTACTACTGCTCGTTTTGAAAACAAGTGACCACAGGCATTTTTGATTACAACTGAGAATGAGTGCTGTTTTGTTTGTGCTCCAAAAAATCCATCTCTCATTAACAGCAACTAAGCACTCATCAATTCCAATGGGTTGCTTAAAAAGGATGTTGAGCATGTGATGATTCCTAAAAAGAATCAAAAAAAACGACCGCGTAGAATGTCAAATTTCGGCACCAAATGATCACACATCGATCAGTCATCATGAATGAAAATCTGTGTTTTCAGGCTAGCGTTCTGTGAGAATTTTCTCTCACATCATCAGACATTCTTGTGAGTACTCGAATAATGACCATTTCCAACAACAACAAAAACTGCCACACATTGAGTTGCAGCATTCTGGCTATCCATAGAAATGCACAAAGACAATTTGAAGAATCTCCACTTCTGTCGAAGAAGTGGATTGAAAATCGTCAGTAAGAATAGTCGCGTTTTCTTCAGGAATTAAAAAAGAGCCTACTCTATTTACGTCTATAAATCAACTTTAAATAAACATAATGAATATATATTATTTCTTCGTCTATTTATTCTCAAGCATGGAGTATAATTGATTCTATGGCCTACAACTCCCCCTACCAACCAAACGCAGATCAGAATGCATTCAGGCGCATGGGTGTTCGTGCTCTTGAAATCTCCTTGAGGAATATTATTATTTGGGGATCGCAATTGATCAAGTTTGTCGTGCAGTTCGTGATCGACGCTATCAAGCAAGTAATCGGTCGATAATAAATGTGGACTGTGGGGGAATCGAACCCCCGTTCTATCAATGCGAATGATATGTACTACCACTGTACGAACAGCCCTCTATTCGCTACTAGCGACTCACCACTCAAGTATTGTACCATCAGTCTATGAGGAAATTCTTTCAAGGATTTGGCCATGCGGCGCGTGGAATCGTGCTCACTTCTGAAGGTCGTAATATGCGTATTCATTTCGTCGCAAGTTGGGTTGTGATTGTTGCTGGTATTTATTTTCGACTTGCGCGAGTTGAGTGGATGATCCTTTTCTTTGCAATCGCACTAGTACTCTGCGCTGAGGCATTGAATACCGCATTTGAACAGGTTGTGAATCTCATTCGAGATGACTGTCATGTTCCCTATAGCAATAGTAGATTGCGAAATGCGAAAGACATTGCAGCTGGAGCAGTACTTATTGTCGCTCTCATCGCAGCTGTGATTGGAATTCTTATCTTCTTCCCCTACGTAGTGAAGCTTCTCTAGAGGAAATTTATGTGGACCCGAGGGGAATCGAACCCCTTTCTATTCCATGCCATGGAAGTATACTACCGGTGTACTACGGGCCCTTGGACAGAGATTTATTTTATCATGAGAATGATCTCATTGCGTAAATGGTCAAGACCTTCTTGAGTGCTACTACTGATCCAGAAGATCTCTGGAAACTTCTTTTGCATGCGCTTCACAATTGCGTCTTTACGATCTTGTGGAAGTAAATCACCTTTTGAGAGAACGATAATTTTCTTCTTTTGGGAAAATGGAATTGATGAGTTGGTTGCAGCACTCTCATATGTCTCCAACTCATTCTCTAGCGTGACAAAGCCTTGTTCATACTGTTCACATAACGTACTCAGCTCTGTGTTTTCATCAAGTAATACAGCATCATCAAGAGACAAAAGGAAAATCAACATCTTGCAACGACTCACATGTCGCAAGAACTTAATTCCTAACCCCTTGCCTTCACTTGCTCCCTCAATCAACCCAGGGATATCTGCGATCACGACCGTCTTGCGATCCGCAATATCTGCACTTTCAACCATCATCACCCCTAAGTTTGGCTCCAGTGTGGTGAATGGGTAGTTTGCAATCTTTGGTGTCGCCTTGGTTAACACGGAAAGCAATGTGCTTTTCCCTGCATTTGGGAAGCCCACTAATCCAACGTCAGCTAATAGTTGAAGCTCAAAGAGGTAATCACCTTCTTCACCACCTTCACCAGTCTGTGCTTCCATTGGCGTCGTATTACGACTACTTTTAAAGCTTTCATTCCCTTTTCCACCTCTACCACCGCGGGCAATCACGACTTCGACCCCATCCTCAGTGAGATCTTCCACCAAGACGACGTCATATGTCTGACCACCATACTGCAGCGTTGCTTTATCACCCTTTATTGCAGTCACCTGTGGCATTGAAGTGTCTTCATCGTTGATACTGACAGCATACGGGTCACCAGCTAGAGTAAAAACACCTTCTCGTTGCCTGATAATACTGCCCGCCCGACGCTCGATTGGTCGCTCCACTCTTCCAAGTTCCTGATCATTTTTGTACATCATCTTTGGCTTATTTCGCACATAGGTGTTTACCACTCGCCATACGCGTGTCCCTAATGGAAGCTTGATGAGTACATTTTCTCGGTCTTTTCCATGCATGTTGGTGACCCCACCCATTTGTCCATTATCTGCTTCTATGTTTGCTATACCAGCAAAATTACGTAGGGTGTTTTCATGTCCGGTTCCAACGACTACGACACTTCCACCAGTTCCACCATCACCACCGTCCGGACCACCTTTCAGTGTACGACGATTACGAAAGAATGAGATGCGACCATCAC
>CAZWYZ010000117.1:0-2703 GCA_964638785.1 uncultured Pseudomonadales bacterium | reverse complement strand
GCAACATTTGCAATGCTTTTGTATGCTGTCAGTCCAGTTGTGATCGCAAACGTACGATTTAGCTGGAATCCGAATATTGTTCCTTTTTTTAGCCTACTTGCTGTTTGGGCAGTATGGAAAACGCAACACAAACAGCATCAGTACTGGATAATGGTTGGGATCTGCGCCGCCCTTTTATTTCAGTTGCACTACATAGCACTCATAGTGATTGGTTGTATTGGGCTTGTTTGGATCGTACAACTTCTTTCACAGGTAAAAAAGAAAAAAATGGACAGAGGGTTCATTCGCTCGACACTGATAGCGGTTGGTATTTTTATGGTTTCACTGACTCCACTGCTTATTTTCGATACAAAGCATGACTGGCTAAACACGCGTGCCTTCTTTTCATTTTTTAATCCAAGCATTGAAAGTGAGTCGCATTTTCGACGTCTGTCAGATATAAGTGGAGTGGCGGTGTCGTTACTCTCCATGAGTGCCAGAGTAATTGGACAGTATTTTGCTATTGTCTCAAAAGACCTTGGAGCGAAGATCCTCCTTGTTGGACTATTCATATATTTGTTGCTTCGATCACTCATGACGAAGGATGAACCTCGACAAAAAAATGCTCGGAATATTCTCATATCATTTTTTGTGCTCTCAGTAGCGATATTGAGTCTGTATAGTTCGTCGGTCTTTGATCACTACTTAGGTTTCACATTCCCGATCGTTTTTCTGACGTTTGGCTATATCCTTGCAAGTTTTTGGCGATCAATCTTTTTGAGACCATTGGTTGTCCTGTTAACTGTTCTTGTCATTTTCACGAGTCTTCGTGAGTATCCAGGGACACTACAACTTGGATCCACTGTCTACCTCTTTGAACGTAGCAGTCAAGAGATTGCGGCACGTATTCCAGAAAACACGACCTTCAACTTACTGTCATACTCGCCAACAAAGGATCTCCAAGCAATGAACTATCGATACTTCTTGACAGCTTTCGGGAAAATACCAGCAGACGCAGATGATTGGCTATCATTTCAACGACTGTATATCATAGATGAAGAGCACAGAATCGAACCACTTGATGAGGAACAGTATGTTATTAAAATTTGGCCGAACAGAACAATCGTCGATCGTTTTTCAATTGAAAACGGTCCTGATGTCTATGTATTGGAAAGAAATTAGAATACGACAGTGTTGATTTGAGTATGAAACTACTTAAAAAAATAAATGCCGAAATCCTCCTTCTCATTTTCTTTTGTATCGTGGCATTTTCATTACGAAGTTATGAGACGTATAGAGACTTAGTCTTTACGTATGATCAGGGCAGAGATGCGCACATGATGCAAAAAATTGCATCGGGACGACCGACATTCATCGGGCCAGTGACGGGTCTTGATGGTGTATACCTTGGTCCTTTTTGGTATTACCTCATCTTCCCGTTCTATATGATTGGTGGTGGAAATCCAGTATTCGCAGCATTTGAAATGAAGTTGTTCTCTGTTGGAGTAGTGATTCTACTGTACCTATGGTTTAAAAAAGCAAAGTTGGTTCCGTTTGGTTTTGTCGCTATTGCACTCTATACAGTTTCATTTAGCAATATTATTTTTGCTCGCTGGCTATCAAACCCTGTACCACTTCCTTTCTTTTCTTTACTTGGCTTCTACATCCTATGGAACGCACTTGAACGAAAGAAGCTCTCACTCTATGCACTCACTGGCTTTATTTTTGGCTGCTGTCTGCAACTTGAAGCTGCAAATGCGATATGGTTTGTTCCGACCACAGCGGCTCTGTATCTGAGTGAAAACTATAAATTTCTAACCAAACAGTGGAAAACTGTACTTTCCCAAGTCACAGCACTCGGTGTCGGATTTTCATTGACTGTTCTTCCTCAATTTCTCTTTGAACTAAAAAATAACTTTCTCATTACCAAGAATTTGCTACGTGCATTTCAAACAACCCATGATATTTCGATTTTGGAAAGTATTCCTACTCGGTTTCCGCTGTTACTTCAACTGTACGGGAAAGGAATATTTGAATCCCATGCTTGGATCTTTATTTTTGTTTCGATTCTTTTCGTATGTAGTTTGATTCTTTTTTACAAACAGTTTTGGGCGAGCCGAGCGTGGAGAATATCATTCTTTTGGTTTGTCATCCCATTTGTCTTCCATCTACTGTACACAGGGAACCATGGCAATTTTTGGGACTATTACATCATCGCTCAGCACGTGTCACTGTACATCCTACTTGCGATGAGTATCGGAATCATTGCCAAGCTTTCTAAATGGCGAGAATTAGCACTCATTCTTGCGACAGGGCTCGTACTCTCAAGCGTGTTCTTTAACCTCAGAAAATGGACAGAGATGATCCCGCCATATCCATCTCGGTTCTCGCTGGAGCAACAAGTTGAAGCGACCCACTGGATGATTGCACAAGCAAATAGCGAGAGATATGGAGTCTGGGTCTATACGCCAAGCAGCCAAGACGATCCGTACAGGTACATTTTTTCATGGGTAGGGAAGCAAACAGGTGTTTATCCTGGTGAGCATGTAGAACAGGAACCAATCATTTTCCTCGTTGCAGAAGATGATACAGTTTTCTGGGGCAGGCATCGAGATTGGATACAAGACCGTATGGAGTTTGGCACGTTGCTTGAACGAAAGAGATTTGGCTCAATAGTCGTGTACAAACTAAGAAATACCTTTATCCTCTCAAAATAGTACAATA
>CAZWYZ010000116.1:1678-2713 GCA_964638785.1 uncultured Pseudomonadales bacterium | reverse complement strand
CTGGTGAAAGCAGTTCATTGTTCATGAGGTGCTCCGAAAGTAGTGCTGGTAGTATACAGGGTATCACAGGTAGAGGTTCAGGCTCCATGTCGACCTCGTAGCTTGATTGTTCCATATACCACCCCACTATACAGGATGAATGGTACAATCACTTGTAGATTCCCTATTTCTTCCTGTTATGAATATTTTGATGTTATCTGCTGAAATGGCACCATTTGCTCCCGTTGGTGGGCTTTCACAGGTCATGTATTTTTTAAGTAAGTCGATGATCAAAGCAGGTCATGACGTTCGCGTCTTCACTCCCCTGTATGGGAAAATAAATACCCGCAAATATAAATCACACCCATACATTAAGTATCTTCCAGTCCCAGTTAGCAGCAAGCGAAAATCTGATCCATCACTGATTGAATGTTCCATTCGCATCTATAAGCGCACCAAACCAACCGTCTACTTCGTTGAAAATCGAGAATACTTTTACTTACGTGAGAATGCCTATGGATACGCCGATGACCACAAACGCTTTTACCTCATGTGTAAGGCAGCTTTAGAGTGGCTTTTAGTTGAGAAAAAAACAAAGGGGTGGATGCCTGATGTGATTCACATTAACGACTGGCATACTGGGTATTTTGCAGAAATTGCGCGCAGTGATAAGCGATACAAAGATGCACTCAAAGGAATTCCAATTCTCCATACTGTCCATAACTTCCGCTATCAAGGTAACATGGACTTTGCCTACCTTCCCCCAGATAAAAAGGATACTGGGAAAGACAAGCTTGCCAGCTTTTATGATGACAAACTGCGTACACAGAATGCGCTTTTACGCGGGATCCTGCATGCTGACTGGGTGAATACGGTTTCACCGACGCATGCACAAGAAGTGATCACCCAGCAGTATGGTGAGGGGTTAGAGAAAATCCTGCAACGTCGACGCGCCACGTTGTCTGGGATCATCAATGGACTTGATACCTCAACATTTGATCCATCCAAGGATCCGCTTGTATCGCAAAACTACTCAGTCGATAGTATTGAGAAGCG
>CAZWYZ010000116.1:0-1668 GCA_964638785.1 uncultured Pseudomonadales bacterium | reverse complement strand
AAGTAACAAGCTTATTTTGCAAAAAGAGTTTGGCTTGGAGCAGAATCACGACATTCCATTACTTGCATTCTTAGGACGACTGGATAAGCAGAAAGGCCTGCACCTGATTGCAGAAGCCCTCCCGCAGCTCTTTGAAGAACTAGGGATTCAGTTTGTCATCTTAGGTGGTGGTGATCAGCAGATCGCCAGTGAGTTTCGAACCCTCTCCGAACGGTATCCAAAACAGATGGGTGTCCATTTATATGCAAACTTTAAGCTCCCGCGAAAAGTTTTTGCAGGAGCTGACATCATGTTGATGCCATCCATGTTTGAGCCAGGTGGAATTGTCATTCTAGAAGCCCAGCGATACGGAGCTGTTCCCGTCGTGAGACGTACGGGCGGACTTGCCGATATCATCAAAGACTTTGATCCCAATCTTAAAAAAGGAAATGGGTTTTCGTTTACTGGAACCAAATCAATTGGTCTCCTCATTGCGATAACTCGAGCAGTCGAGACGTATCGCAACAAAAAACTGTGGATGACCCTGGTGAAGAACTGTATGTCTGAAGACTTCTCATGGGACTTCTCAATGAAGGAGTACGTGAAGCTGTACAAAAAAGTGCTGGAATTGCGCAAACGTCATTTGCACGAGAATCCCGATCCGGCATTCATGTAATCTCCGCGGCCTTACAACCCTATAGTGTGTGTTTATTAGTTATCTGATAAAATACTCCCCTGTCTGCACCGCATGAGCAGATATGCCTCTCTGACATTGCGTCGTGAGGATCTCGATCTTTTATAAATCTACGTGAATGGAGAATTGAAGATGAAGCTTGGAGTGTTTCGGTACGTTATCGCCTTTCTTTTTCTGTTGGCTTTGGCTGTAGTGATGCAGCAAACTGACGAGCCTTTTGTCTATGCAATTTTTGCGATTGTTACGCTGATGGGAGCTATGGTGCTCAATGCGGCGCGCGCGCAAATATTTGCTCAACACCCACAGGTCCTTGAGATGAAGACCCGACCCGTTGCCTCACTTTTGAAAGAAGGCGCAATTCTTGTTCTTCTGAACCTGACTGTTGGTCATTTTGCTGTGCAACAAATGTACGGCATGGAGCGCGTCCTGCCAATCATTGTTTTGGCAGAACTTGCTTTGGCAATCTTGTTTTTTGCGAAAACACTGTTGAGAACAGTAGGGTCGCTCATCCTACTTATCGTCGTACACAAGGAGATGAAGAGTCCCGATTCATATTTCACCAAAGAACAGCTACAAAAAAAATTGGGATCGATGCTTTTTATATGGGTAGGACTGATGTTCTATTCCCTCTTTATCCTGCTGGTGGTTGCCGCACCAACTGTTGCCCTGACGGGCGCACTGCTCGTCACCACAATGTTTAGCTTTGTTTTGGTGCTCAACTTGAGCGGTGAAGACGTAGCGAAGACACGTTTGCAGATCGTGGAGGTCATGAGATGGAGTTCCTACATCATCGTCGTTGATCTCCTGCTGGCTTGGCATGTGTTGAGTCCAGTCACCGCGCAACTTGCCGATATCGTGAGCACGATTCAGCTCGGCATCATTGGCATTATCTCGGTGATAGCGCTTTGGATGGTACTGCGCCCAAAGGAAGAAACGGCGTACTTCATCATCCAGTTCATGGAAGAGATTCCACTCGAAAAGGATGATGAAAAAAA
>CAZWYZ010000115.1:0-2793 GCA_964638785.1 uncultured Pseudomonadales bacterium | reverse complement strand
AGTACCCAGGCCCATCTTCTAAGACAGGCATTACTTTCATTCCATGTTTACGTGCGACTCGAATGACTTTATCAATCCCAGACCAGTCTGTTGCACCATTCGTGTATCGTTGGAATGCCCAAAAGCGAATCACCGATGCGCCTGCATTTTCTTTTGCGTAGCGAAATGTGGTATCAAGATCTGCTTCAGAATAGATATCACTCCACCACCCGCTATCACGTGGACAGGAGTATCCTTTTTTTCCTTGATCTGGAAACGATGTGTTCGCCGCATCAAAGAGGTTAAATCCCACAAAGACAAATGGTTTTCCACCAAGATAGAATTTTGAACCAACTCTCGTGACAAACTCTGTATCCATCGATGCAGCTTTGCTTCGCGAGTCTGTTCCACCTTGAGACATGGCTTTGAGCGAGAACGAAATGCCTACCAGGACAATGGCCACAAGTGTGAGTGACGTAAGGATGTGCAGGAAGTGGTGACGTTGGAAAAAATTCTTTGCCATAGCTTCTATACTATCACTACTTAAGCGACATAAATCACAGAATCTTGCCAAGTATGACTGTATGATACCCACGATATGGTTATATCGACGTACCAAGCAATCCTTCTTCACGCGAAAGCCTATCGCATTTTGCGTGTTGATCTCTCGAAGATGCTGAAACCATTTCATATTAGTCTCCCTGAATGGTCAACAATAGAGATCATTGCCAAGACACCACGCATCCGTGGAACCGAACTTGCCCATGAGCTTGGGGTTGAGATTCCGATGGTGACGATGTTACTGAAACAACTGGAAGAGAAAGAGTATATCCTTCGATCAGCCACTACTGGTGATAAGCGAAGCAGAACAATTGTCTTAACGGAAACAGGAACTGCTCTCGTTCACAACGTCGATTTGGCGTTACGTTCACAGCTACCTGAATATTTCCAAGACATTCCTGTCGATGACATGCGAGCACATGTGCGTGTGCTCGAAAAAATCATCGTAAATCATTCTTCGTAAGATGCTATAGTCAGTCTCTATGCTGCACGAAAAAACGCCTGCTCCTGACTTCTCTTTACCTGATCAAGATGGAAAGATGCATCACTTGCATGACTATGCAGGTAGTTGGTTGGTGCTCTATTTTTACCCCAAAGATGATACTCCAGGATGTACCAAAGAAGCATGCTCTTTTCGAGATAATTTTATGGAGTACACGAAAAAAGGTATCGCAGTTCTTGGAATCTCAAAAGACTCTGTGAAGTCACATAAGAAGTTTGAGGAAAAGTATGAACTCCCATTCACTCTCTTAAGCGATCCCGAAAAGACAACCATTCAAGCGTATGAGTCTTGGGGAGAAAAAAAGTTCATGGGACGACTGTTTTCAGGAATACTTCGAATGACCTTTTTAATTGATCCAAAAGGAGTAATTCAAAAAGTCTACGAAAACGTGAAACCAAGTGAACACGCAGAAGCAATCTTACGCGACTACGAGACACTGTCTGCCAGTCATTAGCCTACAAAAGTGAGTGCTTTTCCGACTCGACCTGCACGTCCGGTACGACCGATTCGGTGGACATAGTCTTCGTAAGAGTTTGGCTCATCAAAGTTAATCACGTGTGAGACATTGTCGATATCAAGTCCACGAGCAGCAACATCCGTTGCAAGCAATGCTTGGACTCGTCCTCGCTTAAAGTCATTGAGTGCATTCTGACGTGCTCCCTGAGTTTTATTCCCATGGATACTTGTCACACGCAACCCTTGACGTGAGAGGACTTCTTCGAGCTTGTTGATACCATGTTTGGTTCGACCAAAGACAATCACTCGATCAAAGTTCTCTTGACTAAGTAACTGTACTAAGACGTCGATCTTATTTGCTCCAACTGGAACTCGAATAATATCTTGCTCAATATGCTCATTGGTTTCAGTGACCTTCACGCTGATCTTGGCAGGATCTTGCAAAAAGCTCTGCATGATCTCCTCGACTTCACGAGTGATGGTCGCACTAAAACACAATGAGTGACGCTTGGCTGGCAGCTTCGAAATCAACATTTGGATATCCTTACGGAAACCAATGTCGAGCATTCGATCGACTTCATCCAAGACGACTGTCGTGAACATGTCCATGTGGAGACAATCACGCTCCAGGAGGTCCTTGATTCGGCCTGGAGTACCAATCACGATGTGTGGATTTCGTGATAAGTCTCGCATTTGCGGAACTATACTTAATCCTCCGACACACAACACAATTCCGATCTGAAGGCCACGCGACAAAGCGCGACACTCTTCTTGGACTTGAGTTGCCAGTTCTCTCGTCGGAACGAGAATGAGAGCCCCCTCTTGGGGATCATTGGCAATTTTATGTAAGATTGGTAACAAGAAAGCGGCAGTTTTACCTGTCCCGGTATTCGCAAGACCGACGACATCGCGTCCAGCCATAGCGAGCTCGATCGTTTGATCCTGAATTGGTGTTGGGATCGTGTATCCATGAGATGCCACGTTTGCAGCCAGTTGAGGATGCAAGTTGAAATCAGCAAATGTATTTTTGATCGCTACTTCTGCAACTTCTGGTCGCTCGGAGGCTTTATTCACGTATTTTGATGGGTGAATGTATTGTGGTTTTGGTCCAGCAAATGATCGCTGTCCTCCGCCTCTTCCTCCACGGAATCCACCACCTTGTGGTCGTCCTCCAAATGAAGGTCTTCCACCATTGTATCCACGAGATTGTGGACGTCCACTGTATGACATATCTGTCCTTTTCTTTGAGAAAATCAACCAAAATTGGAGAAGTTTCCTCACGATAACGAGTCACA
>CAZWYZ010000114.1:0-2823 GCA_964638785.1 uncultured Pseudomonadales bacterium | reverse complement strand
AAGCCTGATTGCTGCTAGGGATTGCACCTTATCCCCACCCATCAGTCCTTCAGCCATCCATGCCTCCGCGTCAAGAAGCTCCCGTTGGAGCATCTCCCATTGTTCAATCTCCGCCTTTGTCATTCTGATTTTCTGAACATTCATGATTTTCCATCCACTCCTTTATTTGCTATAGGCTTTTCTCAGACTGGGATAGTATACAACATCGTACTTTCCTTCCTCATAGAAAAATTTGAAAAATAGGATATCCTAAAAATACATATGAAAAATCACGCTTCAGATGCGCTGTATGGCTTGGGGGTCATCGGTGCTCTTGTGTACTTCCTCCAACAGGCAACCACCATTGGGATGGGTATTTTGGGAATCTTCAAGGCTTTTTTCTGGCCAGCATTCGTGGTCTTTAAAGTCTTAGAGTTCTTAAAAATCTAGGTTTATCGCAATAAGTGTGAAAGTTTGTGTTTTGTCAGTCGATCAACTGCAAAACAGAGATAGAAACAAATCCCTGTAAAGAACAGAAGGAAGATATTCGGGTGCAATAAAATAGGTTGTTTTGCTGCGGGGATGAGTAAGAAAAGCGCTTCCAAAAGGACAAAGTGAAAGAGATAGATTCCAAATGTGTATCCACCGAGGTGATGAATGACACGCGGCAGATATCGATCAATGGGAAGCTTTGCAAAAATGAGAACAAGTGAGAAGGCTAGGAAGGTTTGGAAGAACAAAAAGAGTCCTTGATAGTTAAATCCACGTGGAAGCAGAAAATCTTGGGTATACCAGTACCCTGCATATGCAATCAGTGGCATACCTAGATACAGCCTCCAATCTCGCTCAATCTTGGATTTAAGAACACCTAAAATTGTACCGAGCATTGCATAGGGTAAAAGCTCCACAAACCGTGCATAGCTATATCGAATCGCGTCAGCTTGTAATTCAAAAAAATGATAGTTTTTGAGTGAATATTGCAGATAGAATGCAATCGCTATCAAGCCAAAGTATGCTCCAAAACGGACGGTTCGCGGGATATATGTCATCACTGCACACAGTATTGAAAAGAGAATGAGGAGAACTAAATAGTAGAGTGGCAAGTTGACGACTTGCCCTGTTAGAAGTTGCATCAGAATCTCTGACGGAACAAAACTTCTTGGGTGGACTAAAAATCCAATACATGACCAAAACACAAAAGGTATCACCAGTCGCATCAGTCGAGGTTTCACATCAGAGAATGGAAGCTCATTTCGAGTGAAGTATTTTGCGGTTAAGTAAAAGGAAAGAACTAGAAAGAGAGGAACAGCAACGTACTCATACGGTGTTAAGAAATCCTTGGGAGTGGATATCAAAATATTCAAATGGATATGCAGCACACAAAACAGCAAGATGATGCGTAAGAGATCAAACGTAAGGACTCGCGCGCTTGTGTGAGCTTGGACTTTCATAGAGATATGATACGTTCTGGTGAAGCGCAAAGTATACCGCACTCGTAAGGTCAGGTCGAGCGCATGAGAAAAGGCTCTGGCATTGCGCCCAGAGCCTTCATCTCTTTTCCCACTTCCTTTCTTATTCTTCTTTTCCTACAACGAATTTCAAGTTGCGGTACTTTATAACCCGCGACATCTCGTCTGCAAGCTTTTTGCCACTGTGTTTTGGGTTCAAGCCAGTCAGGAAGTACCCAAAAAGCTTTTCAACCCACAAAAGCAGCACGGCGCTCGCTTCTACCGCATGGCGCATCGTACTGTGCTCTGTAAGCTCACCAGACAGGGACTGAAGACGAAGCACCTCATTCTTCACTACTTTTTTTAGCGTCGAAAAGTGTATCTGCTCCCAGTCAAAATCGTCCGGCAAACCTGCCTCCTCGCAGATGAAGCGCCGACCGCCAATCTCATCGGGTGGAATAAACTGCATCGCCGATCTTGGGAGAACCAGAATCTCGTTCTGATCGGCGAGGAGCAGATTTATCCCCTCAAAGCCAGTGTTGAAGTACGAAGCAAGGGATCTTGATGGTTCATCATCAGCGTACTGGCCGACTCCTTCTTCCAGCAACTGAAAGCACGCCATCACGAGGAGCGCCATTCGCCGCAAGTGTAATTTCTTAGCCTCTTCACTAGCATATACATGGGACAGTAGAAGCGCACTCAATAATGAATGCATCCGCGCTGCCTGAACAGTTGTAGTTATCAATGAACGCATGTTTTAACTCCTCTGACTGAAATATTGGACACACACTACAGACCATCAATCTGCACGGTGTGTCCAACAAGACAATGATGTGGAGTAATCTTTTTTAAGAAAGAAAATGATATACTAATATGCAAAAGAATACCAATTATAGGTATGTATTCTGCTGATAATACTCAAGATAAATATAAAATTGTAAACTAAACACTATGAAAAGAAAACTAACTAAGTCCGAAGACTTAAAGCTAATGATTATTGAAAACTTTATTGAATGGTACACAAGTAGCGACAAGGAACGAGAGGAGATAAAGGAATGTGCCTTTGACTATGTTGATGAATGCCATTATAACGAACTTGAAGAATTAATTAATTAAATTAAATATTTTTATTACCTTTATTTTACATAAACAACAAACAAACTATGAAAACAACAACTACCAATCTTTTTGCTACGGCAACAAAGGTTAAAGAAACCGCAAAGAAAACCGACAAAAAGGTTATTTCTAGCCCTATTTTGGGCAACAAAGTTCAAAGGTATGCAGAACTCAAGCAACTGATAGATTCTGCTACGGGAGAGCTTAAAATGATTGAAGGGGATATTAAGGCAGTCGGGAAGGATTTATTTATGAAGGAATACCGACAACAACGCAGTAC
>CAZWYZ010000113.1:1826-2863 GCA_964638785.1 uncultured Pseudomonadales bacterium | reverse complement strand
GTATCGATTCTTCCCCACTGAGTTACTTTTTTTTCTAGTCGGTATCCTCACATTTCGATATAAAGAAGTGATTGCTGGCCGTGCACCGTCGACCCACAAAGTCTTGATTTCAACTGGCATCGTGATCTTGGCGACAATCTTTTTCCAATATCTTCCAAATTTTTTTTCCTTGCGGCAACTCGCCTACTTCGTCCTAATCATCGCTTCGTTGCCCTTTCTGTTTCAATATACTAACCACTATGTATTCGATCAGCTGCTGGGAGATCTTTCGTATCCAATATATGTTTCACACTACTTTCTCATCACCTTGCTTGAATCAATTTTCAATACGAAAGCAGCTGACTCGCCACTGTTGTCACTCTTTGTAGTGGTACTATCCATACTTGTTGCATGCGCGTTGGTTCGGTGGGTAAATCTACCGATCAATGCATTTCGGCAAAGACGTCTCCAGACTTTTATTTCTTCAGGAAAGTGATTTCCTTCGCCACAGCCGAGTAAGTAAAAATTGTGTCGTATGAGCGTCTAGAACATGTTGAGTTAGCCCAAAGACTATAAAGATGAGGGTATACACCATTCCAAAAATTATGATTTGAATCAATCCGTATGGATAGAGATTAAAGAATTTGACACTAACCCAAAGGATAAGTCCGAGTAGCCCAACTTTTGCATAAAAACCATAGGAATAATTCAAGACAAAGAAACGACTGATCATGCGGGTTAGTAAAAGCACAGAAACGATATAGACCAAGGTGTTTGCAATGACTGCACCGACGACACCATACCGAGGAATCAAGATCCAGCAGAGTACACAATTGAGAAGGGCAATGAAAACAGATAGTCGTAGTCGTTGAGTCGTCTTTCCCATTCCACTCAAAATCAAGACCAGGAAGCTAGACAATGGAGACAGGATATAACCAAATGAAAAGATTATGAGTGGCTCTTCGATTAAGCCAACCCATTTTTCTCCAAACAGCGTGGAGGCAATACTTGTTGGGAAAAGAGCAATAAACAATCCAAAATAGAGACCGATGAAGGGG
>CAZWYZ010000113.1:1349-1816 GCA_964638785.1 uncultured Pseudomonadales bacterium | reverse complement strand
TGTTGAATCTTCTCCTCCTCCCCTTCCATAAGATGAGAGATCAGTGGAAGGATCAAGGCATTGAGTGGAGTTAAAAAAAGACCTGACAGGGTCGCCAGCGGGTAGACTACATTATAAATTCCGACATCTTTGAGTCCATGAAAATATGTCAGGAAGAGAGTGTCAGTTGAGCTTATAAATGTGTAGAGTGATGTCGTCAGGAGCGTGGGAACTCCATATGCGATCATTTTCCCAAGTAAATCTCGCTGCCATCGTGGCCGAGTCAGAATATAGGGAAACTTCTGCATGGCGATCCCATAATAAACCACCACAATAAGCGCGGTACTCGCCAACCAAGTGAACGAAAACGCTTGTGCTGATGAGCGGCCTGACATCCATACGATACTAGAGAAAATGAGAATAAACAGGAGTCTACAAAACTGCATTGATGCATAATATTTTTCTCGCTGTAACCCAATAAAGAATGT
>CAZWYZ010000113.1:0-1339 GCA_964638785.1 uncultured Pseudomonadales bacterium | reverse complement strand
ACTATTTGCTATCAGGTACAGTGAGAAAATGTGGATCAGACCAACTGCCTGCGGTGTCTGAAAATATCCAGTTGCCAGCCATGATGCATTGAGTACTATGATGAGCGCGACAAGCATCGAGACAGCAATTTCCACGATTTGCGTATAGTGAAAAATATTCGCAACAGTGGCAGTATCGTTGTTTTTAGAAAATTTTGGAATGAAGTAAGAGGTACTAAATCCCAATCCAAAATCTAGATATGTGGAAACTAGTCCAAAAAATGCAATCGCGGCATAGAGGAGTCCAAACATTTCAATCGAGAGCGTATTTGAATACAGTACGCGGATCAGATAACCGATTGGTGAACCCAGCAACGTAAAAATGAGCACTATACTACTCCCTTTCATGATCTTTTCAGTGAGTGATGATTGTTGCGTTGGCATACAGTCAATAGTATGAAGGCATGCTTACTTTGAAGCCACTATGAATAAGGTGTATCCATAGTCGATCTTTACCTCAAATTCTTTTTGAATCAAAGGAGCACAGATTTTTCGTATACGTCGTCCAATCGGTCCAAGTTCTCCCTTCGTTTGATAGAACACCTTATCTAGGAGATCAAAAAAGAAAACCAGAATATTAGAAAAAAATGGTGTCCAAACAATGCCGCGCTCGTACGCCTCATCAATGTGAAGTCCTTGGTTTCTGATCTGTTCAATCAACCGTTTCCGATTTATTGAAAAGTGAGGAAGAAACAGTCGATAGATATTCAACCATGCATAGAGCCGATGATCGGTCGTACAGCTGATGAGGAGTTGCCCACCTGGCTTCAAAACTTTTTTTGCTTGTTTTAGCACATGTCGTAAATCTTCTTGCGGTAAGTACTGCACCACGCCAATTAAGAAAAGAGCATCAACTGTGTTCTTGATGCCAAGACTCGGAAGTGCGCGACGATCAATTCCAGCAAAGTGTACAGTTTTAAGCCGCGACCATTTCTTCTTTGCGACAGGCAAACAGGCTCGATTTACTTCATATCCATGAAAGGAGCCTATTCGCTTGTGTGGGATGTAGTGTAGGATTTCTCCCTCGCCACATCCGTAATCCACGATCGTCATTTTTGACTTCAAAGGTTTGAGTTTTGAAGTTAGTAAGAGATGAGTGGGAGAACGAAAGGTTAACTGAGCCATTTTTTGAATGCCTGCGATCGGGATACTTTTGTGGTAACAGCTATAAAATTGTCTGTTCGCTCTGGTACATACAGTGCTGACAAGGGCGAGAGCTGACCAGTTTGCGTGAAGTTAAAAAAGACGTACTCATTCCCACTCAAGATCCGCTCGATCTGTGTAAGTTTGTCATGTATAT
>CAZWYZ010000112.1:0-2971 GCA_964638785.1 uncultured Pseudomonadales bacterium | reverse complement strand
ACCTGCTTCGATAATTGTTTCTGTCACTGGATTCAAAACAAATACGTGCCCTACCTGCCCATTTGCAGGAGGAGCGAGAACCATGAGATAGTCATTTGACCCTGTAGCTTCCGTAATAAGACCGTACGCTGTCGGAGCTTGATGTCGACATACTCCTCCTGGACACTCTCCATTTCGGATTGCCGTGTACAGCTCATCCAGCGTACCGTACGAGTCCGCCACTCTATAGGTTGCAGTAGATAAATCAGTCGGAACTGCCCGGTCTGTTAACAAAGAGACGATGCGCTCTTTTTCAGTTACCGATGCCTTTGGCGAAATTTGAGAGAGGAGCATTTTTGCCACATCAGAATTTTCAGCAGTAGGGATCGTATATGCCTTTGCAATTCCTTCACTATCTATATAGTCAGCTCTGATTTTTAGATTGCCCTCAATATTTGTGTCAAACAATACAGAGACATCTTGTGACACGGTCTTGTTTTCAAGAAATTTTGTAATTGTTGCATTCTCAGCTGCGTTCGCTGCTTCATTTGCGGCAACCACTTTGTTTGGAATGGCACCTAATAGCGTATTTGTAACTGGAGATCCAACAATTTGGTCCACTGCGAAAAAGGTACCGCCAACTGCTATGAAGCCATTTGCTCCCGCTCCAATTGTTGCCAGAGCACAGTTCACACCATTATCACTCTTGGCACATTCTTGACGTGAATTGGTTAATGATGTTTGGAATTGAGTCTCTGCTCCACCTGTTGCGAGATCAATTGTCATTGACACTCCGTAGTATGCAGATGCAGCTGCATATTCTTGGAGAGATATTTTCCCCTCGGTATAAGCTTTTCCAAGTATCTGGGATTTTTCAAAGGTTGATGCAGCTCCTTCTACTGAAGCAACAACTGTTTTCAATGCAAAGTCAGTAATAGCTTGTTGTCCAGCAGTTTGAATGACCTGTTGTTGACTGACGATGTTTTGTGAAACTAACGTTTGTGCGCACGCGCCATCTTGAGTAATGAGTCCCGTTTGATTATAGTTTCTGATACAGGCACTTTGTTGTGCTGTTAACCCTGGTGCTTGTAAGGATGTTCCACAACACACAAACCCTGATGTGCATGCTCCTATTCCTTTTTGTTCTCCAACGCTCCCGCATGATGTACCGCTAACACATTGTCCAGTACACACAACGGATCCAGCAGGCAACGATGCGCCACCACAGACATCACCTTTATTTAGCGTGGTCGTTGGTGCTGACAGTGAGCTTTGGCTCACACAAATACAGCCATTGGCATTGTTACACGGTTGTCCTCTTGTAATCGTCGTTTTTGGCCCCGTATACATGAGGTCTACCTGAAGATTAGGGGTGGCAACCGGTGTTGCACTTACGAATATTTGTCTGCATACACCACCATTGGAATCAGCTGTGCACGAGGATCCAGTCGAGCAAATCTTGTTGCAGTAGACCCTTGGTGCGGCGCCACAGTAATATTTGCCGTCGGTTCGAAGCTCAGATTTTTTGCTTGCACATCGTCCACATCCACCACTTCCAGAAAAAAGGTTGGAATCACCTGGAGTACACCAAGTACCATCAGGTAAATCGGTTCCCCCCAGATAGTATCCTTGCGCTCCACTACAAGCACTTGATGAATATTTGCCACTGCAACAAAACATGTTCGCTCGTGCATCTAATGTTCCATGTGGGAGGCTACAAGAAGTATTATTTTGTGCGACACATGCATTTCCTTGACACGTCCATCCAGCACTACAGGTGCGTTTTTGTAACGTCGCAGTTCCTGTGTCATCATTGGCACTCCCTACAGCACTGCCATTTGCAACGCACACATATTCAAATGCGTCCCCACTCGATCCACATGCAGTCGCTCCTGCGGTGAGTGTGTTTCCACCGACTGTACATGTTGTTGCGACAACAGTAGACTTCCCACAATACACATTATTTCCTTTTTGGAATGTTCCATTGCCAAGGCAACAGTACCCACCTTGTCCAATGATCGATCCATCAGGCGTACAATTTTTTTGAAAATATGCTTCACATGCTTCCTTTGATTCAAAGGCATCAGTACTTGCAGGGAGTGGATCTCCATATGAAACAGTGAACGCACTGCAATAGCGAGTGGATTGTGCATTCACTGGCAGTGAATGGAAGCTCGCAATTGCAAAAAACGCCATGAAAAAAAAGAAAATGGAGAAAACAAACGAAGTGTATTGTCGTGGCTGAACTATACTCATATCGTTACTGTACCCTCCAGAATCTACATCCACTCAAGAACGTACAGGTATTGCTTACTGCGCATTTTTTCTGTGCATTACACACATTCGAGGCACAGTTTGAGTTTGTTGCACATGCTTTTCCTGTATCCAGTTTTGCACATCGACCACCTGATTGAACTGTGCCTACAACGCTGTCATCTGTAGCAACACAAGTGCATGATGCATAGTTACTTGGACATAGTTCTGATGGCCACAGCTTTACGGTTTTGTTCGGATTCGTACAGCTGTTTCCTTTTGTAAAGACAACTTGGTAGTCACACCCTTTATCTTTGGGACATGTACATCCACCCTCACTTGTACATTGCGCGGTACACGAACTTAACTGAACCATCGAGGTACTTGTCTTGCACTGTTGGCTGGCACCATCCCAGACACAATTTGAAGTCAGTGTACAGTTACTGCTATTGAGTGCCGCACAGTTGAGTTGTGCAAACCCTCCACATGGATTCTTTGCACCATTTACCGATCGAACACCACTGTTGACGCACCCATTGGCAGGACAGATACATGCATCATTCGTACAGTCAGCCGTACAAGAAATTGGAACTGTCTTCACAACACATTTATTATTTTCACAGGTCGTTCCTGGTGCACAGTTGAGTGTTTGCCAGTCATATCCAGTATTACTGCTATTGAGTAGACATGCTTGGATTGTGGTCGTCATGAAACTCGCAGAGTGCCATGACATATCCAT
>CAZWYZ010000111.1:0-2996 GCA_964638785.1 uncultured Pseudomonadales bacterium | reverse complement strand
TGCGTTTCGAATGAGCGCAGAGAGTTTTCCCCCCTCTGAATTTGAGAATCAAGTAAAGATTGATGAAATACTGCGCAAATATACAGGTATTGCACGACTTACTCGAGAATATGAGCTACAACCACTTGCAAAGCGACTTCTAACTGAAAAATTCATTGAGATTAGGAAAAAGAAAGCTGGCATCCTGTAGCTTTTCATCACTGCTACTTTGTTCTATCATGTAGGTATACATGGATAATCAAGTTGCAAACACCACTATTGCTCTCAAGTCAGATGATGCCATTGAACAGGCAATCTTCGCTGAAATTAAAATGCTTCGTGACAAAATTGAAGCAGCAAAAATTCCTCCAGAATTAAAACTCAAAGTTAGTGTCATGTTAGATCGTCTTGAGCGTAGTGCTCGTATGAAGTCGTATGGTGAAGAGTTTGAAAAGGTCTCACACTATATTGAGTGGATTACTTCAATTCCTTGGGAAGAGCGCAGTCAAGATAATCTCGATCTGGCACACACAAAAGAAATTTTGGATAAACATCATTATGGATTAGGTGAAGTCAAAGAACGTATATTAGAGTACGTTTCTGTTCTCAAACTGAAGCATGATAAAAATCCTGATGGAAGAGTGAAGGCTCCTATTCTCCTGCTTGTTGGTCTTGTCGGTACTGGAAAGACAACCTTTGCATACTCACTAGCTGAAGCCATGGGACGAAAGATTGTCCGTATTCCGTTTGGAGGTATGGGAAGTGCACGCGATCTGCGTGGACAATCGCGACTTCACTTGGAATCAGAACCAGGAGCAGTGATCAAAGGATTGCGACAAGCTGGTGTCAAGAATCCAATAATGCTTTTAGATGAAATTGATCGTGTTGCCGAAGACGCACGTATGGATATTATGGGCGTTCTGGTTGAGTTACTAGACCCCGGACAAAACTATGCGTTTGTGGATCACTATGTTGATAGTCCAGTCGACTTGTCTGAAGTCTTATTTATTGCAACTGCAAACAACACGCGAGGGATCGCGACTGCTGTCTATGATCGTTTGGAACAGATTGATATGCCTTCCTACAATGACGATGAGAAGATTCATATCGCCAAAGACTATTTGCTTCCATCTGCATTAGAAGATGCAGGTTTAACGCGCGACAACATCATCTTTGATGAGGCCGTATGGCCAAATGTGGTGCGTCCTTTAGGCTTTGATTCAGGTATTCGTACTCTTCAACGTACGATTAAGAATATGTGTGGAAAAATCGCCAAAGAGATCGTGGAGAAGGGAATCACTTCCGTCTCAATCACGCCAGAAAATGTGAAGCACTATCTGCCTCAATATTAGTCATGTGGTACACTACGGTCTTCCCTTTATGCGTACCCAATCACTCATTCGATTCAGCGTATATGTCGGCGGCATCATTCTCATTCTTGTCGTCTTAGCGTTGTCACTCACGCGTCAGCATCTGTACACTCCATCGTCACAAGACTTGCAGTCTCGTGCCAATCTATCAGTAAGTGATCGGATTGATGAGCTTCGAACCTGGCCACCAGCACCAGACAACCCAGTCTATCCTGTCTTCATGCTGCGCGATCAGTTTAGGCTGCAGTATGCATCAGAATCTCAAAAACCGCTCCTAAAACTGGAGTTGGCCAATGATCGATTGAGCTCCGCGAAGGTATTGCTTTCGCGTCGGCGCACCTCTCTTGCCCTTAGTACACTTACCAAATCAACGAAGTATGTGTTGTCTGCCGCAAATGATGCCGGGGGATTGTCGCCACAATCTTCGTCCGAAGTGCGCGGGGAAGTGCGCAACTCAATTACTATTCAAATAGCGGAATTAACACGTTTGAAGCCGCTCTTTTCAGATGAACAAAAACCTATTATTGATCGTCTCCTTTCTGAACTCATTTCTTTGAGTGAGTCTTTCATGTAAGACATCTTTCCCCGCAAAAAGTGCTGCAAATCTCCTCTGATCTGGATGAGACAGAATGATCCATTCTATATCGGTTGACGTACACTAATGCTAGTGGTTCACTTATCATCCGTTAACTAAATATAGTGATTCACGTTTTTATCACTATTCATTGAAGAAGATATTGGAAGAGAGAAAATCTACTATGCGTTGTCCATACTGTTTGCATTGTGATACATCAGTGATGGAATCAAGAATTGCCGAAGGTAGTCGAGCCCTCAGACGTCGACGGAAGTGCGAGCAATGCGATAGACGTTTTACGACCTACGAACGCGTTGAAGGAATCGATGTGCAAGTCATGAAGAAGAATGGAAATATCGAAAAATTTGATCGTGAAAAAATAAAGAAGGGAATAGTGAAAGCTACTTGGAGGCGGCCACTATCCATGGAGAAGGTAGAAGGAATGATTGATGAAGTAGAGCGAGTGTTACGTGAGCAAGAGAGTGGACAAGTCAAAAGTTTTGAAATCGGAGAACTCGTCTTAGAGAATCTTCGTACCGTTGACCCAATCTCAGCGTTCTCGTTTGCAATTGTCTATAGAGATATAGACACAGTCGAAGAATTTGAGGAAGAGATGCGACGACTAAAAGTCGCTGTTTCTGCCTCACCAAAACAAGCATCATAAATAGAAAGGGGTATTACGGTATGGGAAAACGCATGAAGTTTGAAATACGAAAGCTCACTCCAGGAATGGGGGAAGCAGTTGCGAAGCGCACAATCCTTCGTCAAAAAGAGGATGGTAAAACGGAGACCTGGGAAGATGTTGCTAAACGCGTAGCCGCAGGAAACGTCTCGTTACTGCCAAAGAAGTTTGCAAAAGATGCCACTGGTGAGCGCGAGCTCATGTTCAAGCATATTGCCAATGGATCAATGTTGATGAGTGGTCGCCACTTGCAACATGGCGATGAGACACAAGGTAGTCGAAACATGGAAGTTTTTACAAACTGTTCTACCAGTTCTTCCTCATACATTTTGTTTTACCTTTTATTGAATGGGTCAGGTGTGGGGCGTTCATATGATGACGATATGTGTAT
>CAZWYZ010000110.1:1610-3067 GCA_964638785.1 uncultured Pseudomonadales bacterium | reverse complement strand
AACTCTTGACTGAGCGAACTGTTGCTGAAAATATTGCATTAGGACTTGAAATAATCGGCAAGTCAAAAGAAGAGATTGACTCACGAACCAAAGACCTTCTGGGTTTGATTGGTCTTCCAGATAAAGGAAATGTTTTTCCGAATCAACTCTCCGGCGGTGAAGCGCAGCGAGTCTGTATTGCTCGTGCATTAGCGACTGCCCCACGTATGCTTTTTGCTGATGAGCCAACCGGTAACTTGGATGAAGAGACAGCAAGCTCAATTGTACGATTGTTAGCAAAAATTAATGAACTCGGCACAACTATTCTCATGGCGACTCATAATCAAACACTTGTTGAGAAAATTGACAAACGTGTGGTCTCTTTGGAAAATGGGTCAGTTGTCGAAAAAAGAAAAGCGGTAAAAGAAGTAAAAAAAGAAAAGGCTGAAGTAGATACAAAAAAATAACCTATGATCCGATCATTTAGCACAAGTTTGAAGACAATGCGTAGAAGTCCCTATCAAGCACTTCTCGCGATCGTCATGATGTCTCTCTCTTTCTTTGTGACAACAAATTTCTTAGGGGTTTTGTATGTCGCGAATCAAGCTATTCAGTACATTGAGACACGTCCACAAGTGATCGCTTATTTTGAAGTCAAAGCAACTGACGAGCAGATTCAAAAAGTGAGAGAAGAGATGGGAAGCAAGTCGTATGTCGATGACACAAAATTTGTGACTAAAGAGGATGCCCTGCGAATCTTTCGACAAGAAAATCAAAAAGATCCGTTGTTAACAGAGCTTGTCACTGCTGATATCTTACCAGCGAGTGTTGAAGTCAGTGCTGTATCGGTGAAAGACTTGGAGACAATCAGTGATGATCTCAAAAAACTCGAAGGTGTGGAAGAAGTTGTCTATCAAAAAGATATTATTCAGAATCTCTCACGCTGGACGAAAACATTGCGCCAAAGTGCTCTCGTGGTGACCTCTGCACTCTTTGCAATTACGCTTTTACTCGTTGTGGTCATTTTAAGTCTTCGTGTTGCAGTGAAGCGAAAAGAAATTGGGATTATGAATTTACTCGGAGCGAGTCGTTGGTATATTCGCGCACCATTTTTGATTGAAGGAATTTTGTACGGAGTTTTGGGTGCAATCTTTGGATGGCTGGGCGGATTTATTGTTCTTCTGTATGCAACTCCCGCAATCGTTGGATTCTTTGGATCGATTCCTGTCCTACCTATCCCTCCACTGTATATGGCCGCTTCGTTTGGAGCTGAAATCGCCGTTGGTTTCATCTTAGGTTTGGTCTCAAGTTTCGTAGCTGTTGCTCGATTTATCAAGCAATAAACACAATATGACTGTCTGGATTCGTCATTTCCTCTCGTTTGTTTTGGTGGCACTTGTTTTGGTGCCGACTGTTGCGTTTGCCGAGGTTGACACTGCAAGCCCTGAGTATCAAAAAAAACTGCAAGAAATCCAAGC
>CAZWYZ010000110.1:0-1510 GCA_964638785.1 uncultured Pseudomonadales bacterium | reverse complement strand
TCATCCTCCTTTACTGACTATCAAACACGTGCACGATATCTTGAGCTTGCGCAGGCCCAACACAGCATTATTCTCAAGAAAGCAACCGAAACAAAGCTTGAGTATGATTCACAGAAAACAGAGAAGGAAGATAAGCAAAAGAAAGTAGCTCAGCTACAAGTGAAGCTGACTGCGCAGCAAAAAGACCTCGTAGTGCAAGAAGAAACAAAACGACGAGTTCTTTCAGAAACAAAAAACAACGAAGCAAACTATCAACGCATGCTGTCACAAGCTGAAGCAGAACTTGCAGCTTTCCGAAGTTTCGTTCAAAGCCAAGGAGGTGCTTCCATTCTATCCAATCAAACGAAATGTAATGATTGGGGATGCTACTACAATCAACGTGATGCGAGCTGGGGGACAAAAGCATTGGGGAACTCAAACTCTTCAGTGGCCGAGTATGGATGTCTGGTCTCATCTGTTGCAATGATTGCAACTCACTACAAAAAAGATATGAAGCCAATCGATGTGGCTCAGACATCATCGGCATTTTTCTATCCAACTGCATTTTTGAATAAAGACATCACAGTGAATGGGATCCGTGTCAGCCGCGTTTCTCACACAGGTTCATTGACCGCGACTATGGATAGTGAACTTGCTGCTGGTAGACCTGTCATCATTGGTCTGTATTCTGCATCTGCGCCGAAGCATTTTATTGTCATTAAGAGTGGATCAAATGGAAACTACACAATGCATGATCCATTCATGGAAAATGGAAATGACGTTCCATTCACTGTCAAATACAAACTTTCAGATATCAAAAGAGTCGATAAAGTGACGATCAATTAACTTGGTATTATGCGTCTTGTTATATTTTGGGTATACATCTTTTCTCTTCTCATACACGCAACGACCATCTCACACGCGCAAGCTCCGTCACCACCTGCAGGGACCGATGTCACATTCTCAGAAATATTTGCATGTCAGGACAGTACTCATCCTGAATGGATAGAGTTCTATAACAGTGGATCTGCTGATATTGATTTATCCACATGGAAGATAGAGAGAAAAAGTACAGGAGATTGGAATGCTCCAAAAGCAATTACTGCAACAGTTTCCGCAGGGAAATATCTAAAGTTCGATGTGACGAACTATTTAAATGACAGTGGTTTTTTTCTACGTTTGAAAGACGATACGGGCGCAGTCGTAGAAACTTTCCCAGAAACAGAGACGGCAGCGTCGTGTCCATCGGGAACACAACTGACTAGTTGGATGAAGCACGGTATGGATTGGAGTGTCACCACTTCGCTCACTCCACAAAGCACCAATATCCTACTTGCTCGCACAACATCCACTCCGACTCCATCACCAGTACAGACGTCACCTGCAAGTGCTGCACCAACTGCTACCCCACGACCAACTGCAACACCAGTTGTGACATCTGCCCCCGGAATTCAACCCACATCAGTTATCCTTTCTGAAATATACCCATGCCAAAATGATGGAGAAAAAGAATGGGTTGAGTTGCAAAACA
>CAZWYZ010000109.1:0-3076 GCA_964638785.1 uncultured Pseudomonadales bacterium | reverse complement strand
AGCGCTCGTTAACGGAGCTAACCACAAGTCCTCTTTCCGCAGAAGCTGTCTACAGATCGCACATCGGACTGCGAGGAATCCTGCAACGACGATCGTCATCAAACTGCCCAGATATGGCCAATACGTGTTCTTGATAGCTTCAATCCACTGAGCGGGCCCAGAGTTCAATCCTCTCGCTTGTTGCTGTCCGGTTGCTCGATTGATCTGAATGATCATGGCTTTCGAGTAATCAGCGTTTGCAACGATGAACATATCTGCGATGAAGAGGAGCACAACGAGCACGATCAGTAACAGAATGATGATATGCAGACGAGACAGTTGAAAGCGGACAAGTATCCAATGGATTATGACTGCAACCAGCACATATCCACCAACATGCTTCCATATAGTGGCAAGTCCCAAGAGGAGCCCACTGTATATATAGAAACGGATGCGCTGCTGCCTCGTAGCTTCAATGAAGAAGGTGAGTCCAACAACACCAATGAATGCTGATGTCGTATCGAGCTTTATCAGTGTTGACGTATATGTAGTCCACCCTGCAAAGCTCATCGTACATCCAGTAATCAGTGTCGCTTTCCAATCGGTTGTCACTGCATACACATACCGCATAATCGCGGCTACAAATAAGACTGCAATAAAACAGGAAAGCAGTCTCCCGTAATAGATCGATACCCCTCCAATCAAATGGAACCACACATCCATCAACCCAAAATGAAACATTGGGTTGTAAGGGAAAAATGCCGGTGGGGCACCGGTTAAAAAATCTTGACTTGGGAAGCCAAGAACCATCATTGTGTCCGTAACATTTACGTACGTCCATTCATCCGATTCAGTCGGAGTTAAATGAACGTACCCAATATGAGTCAGAAATGTCACGAGCAAAATGCATGTGACAAACAGATACATCTTACGTCTTGTCAACACATCTTCCTTTCACAAATTCCTAAAGATTGGAATGAACATCATCTGCAGGAACTTTCTTGCTCCGTTCTTTGTGATCAGTTGATACCAAAACCCAGCACAGAACGTGAGGATCAAAAAGATCGTCATAAAAGGGAAAAATGCCCCTTTCGGATTCTCAGCTGTCTGCACATTTGCAGAGGCGAGACCGATGGAAAGTAAGAAACCAACGATCAACGTTGGTACTAACAGTCCAAGATACGTTGCTGCGATCAATGCGATAATTCCGCCAAAGAACGCGCCCGTTGCGATCACTACATCACGGAAACGATTCCATGCGAAAACTGAGTAAGGATGTTTCATCAATGTATCTGCTGCTCCTCCACCTGAACGTAGCCATTCCAATATCATTTCTCGTATTGTTTTCCGATGTCGATGATAGACAAATATCTCACTGGTGACCCAAAACTGGCCTCCATTGTGCACATATTTAATCGCCGATGCGAAATCTTCATACGAGATAGTCATGCGCTCATCAAAACCGTCCATGAGCTTGAATGCTTCACGCGTCATAAACCAGCACGCTGTTATTGGGAGTGTACGAACCTTCTTGATGGATTTTCTATTCAGATAATATCCACTTCGAAAAGTCGGGTTGCGCCGGATCCATCCTCTCTCCTGATATAAAACCAGGAGGTTTGCAATAAACCCTTGCACCTCTTCGTGCATTGCGTACATTTCCCCTGCTAAGGCTGATACATTATGCTGACGCATCAATCGGAGTGCATCGGTGAGGTAATGATTCTCGTGGGTATTCTTCCCGTCGGTAAATGCAATGATTGTTCCGACAACAAGTCTGCCACCAATATTCCGCTTCACGTTCGTGTCACGGCCATCCCAATCGCCTTCCGTTTCACCAAATAGGAAAGACAGAAATGATTTCTTCTTTACCTTTACAAGGGTTACTTCGACAATTGACAGGCGTGTACCATACTTCGCGCGGACTTTACTAGCGTTCTTTGAGAGAGACTTGGGATTGGAGTGAATGTACCACCGCTTAGTGAGATCAAGACCACCCCATTCGAGCACGTAATGCGGAAGATACTTCCATGTTAAGTCATTTTCGCCACCAACCAGAACGATCTCAAAATCTTCAAATGAAATCGCCATGAGTGAGACTAACAACGACTCAACGTTTTCCTTCTTCGCGTCTCGTAATGGAACAACTATAGAGATCTTATGTTGCACGTTCGCGTCAGGATTTATATGTTCCTCGATTAGATTCTCACCAATCAAACGCAAACGTTCTGCTGCAACCGGATCGTCACTGATATGTGCTGTCTCCCACTGAGGTCCCTCAATTTTTTCTCGCTGCTTGTCTTTTGCAAGTATGCGATTTGCATTGAGTCGTACCGCCGCTAGATAGGCACTTCTTGAGCTATGATGGCCTGAAGAAAAATTACTTCCTTCTTTTTGCCATCCCGGGTGATGAACAACTTCTTTTACTCTACTTTTGTCAATTGCCACGCTTTACTTCCTCACTTTCTTATTTACCTTCGATATTTGAACAAACGGCCAGACTGCCATAGCCATGAACATAAGGAATAAATCCTTAGGCCACCAATTTCTTCCAAAGACAAACTTATCCATGTTGAAGAAATTGATATACATGATGGCAGCAGTCGAACCAAGGTAGGCAAAGGTGAAATCACTCAATAGTGAAACACCACCGAAGATGGTAATTGCGTCTCCAAATTGACTCTGAAACGCAATCAAGAAAATTGAGAATAATTGCATATTCAGCAAAATTGTCCCCACTTTTGAAAAAATGAATCGAATGACTTGCCACCAGATCCTGTTAGTTCCTCGTCTATCTGCCCATGTTTTTCTGCGATTTAAAACAAAGTTCAAAACCACAGAAATGAAGGCTTGCTGCAAGTTCGCTGCATCTTTCGATATCATCATGATCGGTGCAGCGGCAACATAGACAAGTCCAAACAGAGTGAGGCCAATCCCAATGATCGAAAAGCTACCTACACGCGTGTTGAGAATTTTGTTCCACCACGCTTCAAGGCGCTTTCTTCTTTCCAAACCTACATCACGTTCCACTGACTCATTCCTTTCGTCGCTAAATGCGAAAATAAACCATTCACTTGTTAAGGAACACGGCCAATTT
>CAZWYZ010000108.1:1652-3100 GCA_964638785.1 uncultured Pseudomonadales bacterium | reverse complement strand
TTGAAGAAATTTTGCGCGTCACAAAAACTGAATTAGCGTAAGCAACTCTATGGCAACTCCACTTGCACGTGTCTATCTCAACAACAACGAAAAGATTGGGCTTATCAGTAACCTAGCAACAATGTTGACTGCGGGTGTTCCGATTTTGGAATCAGTTAACTCGCTGCTTGAAGACTCAAAGGGTGGAGCAAAAATTTTGCTTGAGACAATGCGAGACGATCTTTCTCAAGGTGAACGTTTACATATTACATTTTCAAAGTTTCCAAATGCCTTTAGTAAAGTGACCGTGAATCTCATTAAAGCAGCAGAAGAGGCTGGAAACTTAAACATTATCTTGCACGACTTAAAGACTAGTATTCGTAAGGAAATGGAATTTACCGATAAGGTTCGCGCAGCACTCATCTATCCGATGTTGATCATGGTTGTGTTTTTTGGTGTCTTACTCATGATGTTGGTGGTGGTGGTCCCAAAGATATCAACGGTTTTTCTGCGTTTAAAAGTAGATTTACCTCTCCCGACCAAAATACTTATTTTCCTCTCAAACTTGCTTTTAAATAATACAATTCCACTAGTTGTGGGACTCATCGCACTTGTGGGAATTGCAATGTTTATTTATCGTAGAAATCGAAATCTAATTCTCACTCCTCTGTTTTCACTTCCTCTCGTTTCAAATCTTATTCTTGGGATTGATCTGACGAGATTCTCACACAACCTCTATCTACTGCTCAATTCTGGGATTCCTATTACTCAAGCGCTTGAACTGTCCCAGGAAGTGGTGATGAAGAAAGAGTTACGCACTATCATTGCAAGCGCTCGCGATATGGTTACAAGTGGAAAGAAGATGTCAGATGCTTTCAAAGGAAAAAAAACAATTGTGCCCTCGATTATGACAAAACTTGTTGAAGTGGGAGATAAAACAGGGACACTGGATAAATCGATGCAAGATATTTCAGAGTACCTAGACTATGAAGTTTCAAATAGACTCAAAACAATTACGGTTGTCTTAGAGCCAATTATGTTGGTTGCAGTGGGTGTTCTTGTCGGTGGAATGATGCTTGCAATCATTGCCCCAATATACGGGCTCATCGGTAGTGTTGGCGGAAGATGAGAGATTCACACACATATGTGAATGATCATTAGACAAGCAAATCTTTAATCTTCTTCAAGAGAATGTCTGGGGTAAAGTCACTTTTCACAATGGAACCTGATGCTCCTTTTGTCATACCATCAGCCACAGCTGGATCATCGTGAAGACTAGTAAAGAGGATAATCTTTCCATTTTTTGTTTGTGGAGGGTGTGCTTGAAGCTCTGTGAGTATACCAATGCCATCAATTTTTGGCATCATTACATCGAGCAGTACAAGGTCAAATCCACCCTCTTTAATTGCAGTCAGACCTTGTTCTCCGTCAGATGCGGTGACCACTTCAAACCCTTCAGAAGTTAGCGA
>CAZWYZ010000108.1:909-1618 GCA_964638785.1 uncultured Pseudomonadales bacterium | reverse complement strand
TTTTGCCATGCCCGTACTGTAATATGAATACTAGGGAATTTCAAGGCTTATGCACAAACATGCAAACGGATTTACACTTATTGAAGTTATTGTCGTGCTTGGTGTACTTGCAACACTGATGTCAGTGGCAACAATCAATGTTTTACGATTGCAGCGACATACTCATATCCAAACGACCATTACTACCTTGGCAACAGATCTCTACGAGCAGCGCCAACGTGCAATGACGGGTGATACACAAGGGCGATCAACTCAGGATTCCTACGGTGTCCATTTTGAGACTGACCGTTATGTGTTATTTCATGGAAGTAGTTATTCCGCTGCAAGTCCCGATAATGTTTCAATCCAGATACCAGACCCAATTCAAATGAGTTCAACGACGTTCCCAAGCAGTGATGTTATTTTCCTAAAGGGGAGTGGACAAATTTCCGGATACTCTCAAACGACGAACACGGTAACATTAACGAATACGACGAACTCGGAGGCAGTGACTCTTGTGTTCAATGCATATGGAACTATTATCTCAGATCTCCCATAGTCTTGGGAAACTAGCACAGAAAAATAATGGTGTTTCACTAGTGGAACTGCTTTTAGCAGTTGCTATTGCAGGTTTAGTGATGCCAGCAATAATTAGTGGCTTCATTACTTCGAGGCAAGGCCATATCCAGCAGTCACAGCGAGAGGAAGCGGTCTCATATTTTCGTGAAGC
>CAZWYZ010000108.1:272-899 GCA_964638785.1 uncultured Pseudomonadales bacterium | reverse complement strand
GAAGCGCAAGAGGCGGTGCGAAGTGTTCGTGAAGCTGGATGGGCGGGGTTTGCTGTGAATGGCACGTTTTATCCGAGAATCCAGGGTGGGGCATGGCAACTTGTAGCGGGAACGCAAACAACTGGAGATTTTACGCGGCTCATTGTCATTAGCGATGTGTTCCGCAACGGATCGGGTCAAATCGTGACGAGTGGTGGAACACTTGACCCATCCACAAAGCGAGTCGTCGTTACTGTTGGATGGAATGTTCCATATAGTTCACAAGTAAGCTCTACACTGTACCTCACACGATACTTAAATAATCTTTCGTATCTGCAAAGTACTCAAGCCGATTTTAATGGAAATACCTTAACGCAGTCAGCAGTGACCAATACTTCAGGAGGCGAAGTACAACTAGCGAATAACTTAAAAGCAAAATGGTGTTCACCCTCTTTTGCAACCACTACGATTGATTTGCCTGATGGCCCACCAGTCGCAGTATCAGCAACAGCGAGTGCTGTCAGTACCACAATCCCAAATGATATCTTTACAGTTACTTCGCCCTATGCAACGAGTTCAACAAAGTTAGCGTACGTGACAGTGCCTGCCAATGTTGATCCTCCCACCGCGACCTTAAAAGGCACTTTT
>CAZWYZ010000108.1:0-262 GCA_964638785.1 uncultured Pseudomonadales bacterium | reverse complement strand
TTACGTTGGATCCGGCACTATATAGTTCAGTTGGTTTAGTTCCAACAGGCATTGGGCTTGATAACGATTTCATCACCAACACAGTGAAATACTACAGGTCGACTGGAGGCAAGTTATATGCGTTGATTGGAACGACAAAGCCTGACAAAGAAGTGATTGTGGTTCAAATAAATGACGGCACTGGTGATGCGTGGCAAGATTCTGTTAATAAGATCTATAAATATTGGACTTTCTTTAATACTCGCCGATACGAAGGAAACTC
>CAZWYZ010000107.1:0-3102 GCA_964638785.1 uncultured Pseudomonadales bacterium | reverse complement strand
AGCGCGTTGTTGTGCGGAAGTAAATGCAGATAAACCAATGGTTGAAAGCACCGCAATAATTGCGATGACAACCAGCAATTCAATGAGTGTAAAACCTGCGTTCTTTCGTACTGCGTGTGAGAGTGAAAATCTCATATCTTTTTTTTCTCCTTAATAGACTATTCTCTTCTAATATAGATCGTACTTGAGTCGTTGACAACAGAGGAATTTCCTTGCGCATCGGTCGCAGTCAAGACAGCCACGTTTTCACATGGTCCTGAACATGCGTAGGTGTGGACAAAAGAGCCGGTAGCCTGCGTCGAATCGTCACTGGTACCATCACCATAGTCAATATGTATTGAGGCTGATTCTGCGCTCACATTCGAAACCGTGTACGAGAAGGTTACAGTGAGTTGTTCAGCGTCCATACGAACGATGTTTCCGTTATATGGGTACGGATCGGTTATAAACGATTGAATGTAAGGAATTGACTTACAGGCTGAAAAACAGTTTGCAGAGCAATCTGTTACACCTGCATCTTGGCTTTTCCCTACACCTTTTTCTTGATCTTGGTTACAGCACATGTACCCCCAGCCTCCACAGGTCGTTGCAGGATATGTCTCGATTGATGCATCTGCATTCACAAACTCGCTTTTTGTGTCGAGCGTAAAGGTCTTGGTTGCAGCAAATGATTTGAGAGTTATGGTCGATGTCGTCGGTGATTTTAAGTCGATATAGAAACCAGACGCACCTGCAACTTTGGTGACAAAGAGTGGAAGGGTTCCTTTGGAAAGGTGTACTGGTGATTCTTCGATCAACGTACACCGAAGCTCAATGGCATATTGGCTTTCGTCAATAAATCGCAACTGAACTGCCAATGGAACTGACAAGCTGCTTGAGCCAGGTGCGTTTTGACATTGTTTTGCGTAGGATGCTGTGTTTAGTTTTGCTGTTTGTAAATCGCGCATTTCTGCCAAGAAACCACGTAACCCAATCGCCATCCACAGTTGACCACCGAGAAAATAAACAAGAGCAGCAAGAATTCCTAAAGTGAAAAGAGTCCTGATAAAAAAGCCAGCGATTCTCATAAGAAGGAGAGATACCACTTCATCAGCTTGTCTCCCCATACTAATGCTACGATAGATCCGAAGATCAAGAAAGGGCCAAACGGAATTATTCCTGAAAGTTTCTTATCTTTTCTCCAGATTAAAATCATTCCAACGATCGCACCACTGACACACGCAACAAAAAGGGCGACCAAGCTATTGGGAAAGCCTAAGATTAACCCTAATGGAAAGACAAGCTTCACATCACCAAATCCCATACCTCTTCCTTTGGTAATGAGTACAAGTGCAAAAAAGAACAAACTACATAAGAGTGCCGTTGCCAGAGAGATACCGAGATCTTTCACTTGCATGACGCCAGTCTGGGTCAGATACAGTCGATATGCAATCGATGCGATTGTCAGCAAAACGACTGCACTATCAGGAATAATCATGTACGAGATATCTGTAAACGTGATAACAAGGAAAAGAATTCCAACGCACAACCAGAATAGAGGCTGAATAAACCCTAGAGGTTGGCTGGTTAATTGAAAAAATGTGAAACCAACTACGTACCACCACACAAAAAGTGCGCCTGTCAGCATTTCAACAGCTGGATACTCCCAGGGAATGAGTGTTTTACAGTGACGACATTTTCGTTTCAGTATTAAAAAAGAGAAGAGGGGAATATTGTCGTACCAGGCAATGGGCTTCTTACATGCATCACAGTATGACCTGCCACGCAGAGCTGAATCTCCATGGACCATTCGATATATAACGACATTGAGGAAACTGCCGATCGCCAGACCGAACATGAATAAGATGAAAGCAGCAAATAAAAACGGAATCATACAACAATAGCGCAAGTATACTAAAAGAGCCCGATGGTGTATACCAGCGGGCCCTTTGTACATTTCAAATTGATATCAATTACGGTACACAAATTGGATTTGTTCCTGGTGTTGTCGGTGCAGATCCATCAACAGTTGCACAAATCGTTACGGTCAAACCGGCATCAGCTGCAGCTGAGTTCACAGTTGCTCCGTTCGTTTCACAGTACCCATCAGCATTCTTTCGCTGTGAGTTTGAAGATGGATAGTAACAGACGTACGTTGGTACGTTTGAACCACTTCCTCTGAAAATGACGAATGATGTACTGTCTGCAAGTCTGTTCGCAAACGTATCTTTGAGTTCTTCTGTGTCACTCAAGTTTCCAAGCCATCCCCATGCAGTCGATGTGCGACTGTCAAACGAGAATGATGCTGCTGGATCATCAGGGTTTACACCAGTGTAACTTGTTCCCGTGTTATCCACGTTCCATGGATATGCAGGTGGGTTTGAGTTTGTATAGAATCGTTCAACCGCACCAAGAAGTTGGGAAGCATCAGCATTGAGTGATGTATCTCTTCCTTTGTTAATCTGTTCAATTGGGTTGATAGCGGCAAGAACGGCAACAGCCAAGATACCTATAATTGCGATAACAACAAGAAGTTCAATCAATGTGAAACCAGCTCGACGAGCAGAGAGTTCTCGTATTAATGCGAATACTTTTTTCATACGGCATACTCCTTTAATAAGCTAGAATTGATTGGTCAAGTTATAAATAGGCATGATGATTGCAATAATCAAGAAGCCAACACCAATTCCAAGTATAATCATGATAAGGGGTTCTAACGCTGTCGTCAATCCTTTTACAGCGTGCTCAGACTCTGTTTCAAAATAGCTTGATAATTTCAGCAATACTTCATCCATTTTTCCTGTTTCTTCACCCACGGAGATCATTTGTGACATTAAAATTGGGAACTCTTGACGGTGCGCCACACTTGCTGCAAGGGTCTGTCCTTTTTCCACTTCTTTGTAGATTTTTTGAAGTGCCTGCTTGTAGACCATGTTATCGACAGCTTCCGTTGAGATCTCAAGTGCGAGTAACAGAGAGATTCCAGCACTCACCAATAACGAGAGCGTTCTGGTTAACTCAACGAGGGTCGTTTTTGCTTTAATCTCACCAAAGACTGGCATCTTGAGCAACAACTCGTCAATTTTCAATCTTCCTTGTGGGGTTTTATAGTATGCCCGAACT
>CAZWYZ010000106.1:2889-3136 GCA_964638785.1 uncultured Pseudomonadales bacterium | reverse complement strand
TGTCAGTGCTGACATGACCACTATCGAAACTTGTGGTCTGCCATACATAGAGTAGCTAGCAACGGCCGCCAGATGCTCGCCAGATGGCGAGAACGCTGGAAACCCGAGGGTTGCGCCTTTTGCGTAGTAGGTAAAGTACACCGCACCCACAGGTATTTCACCGAGGTCAACCTCATCTTCGAAGGCATGCAACCCATCATTGAGCTGCACGACTGAAAGTCCGCCATCAGCCACAGAATGGGCCATC
>CAZWYZ010000106.1:0-2879 GCA_964638785.1 uncultured Pseudomonadales bacterium | reverse complement strand
CTTCGGTTGCTGCGACATCAAGCTCTGGATACGGCACCTTGTAGGCCTGCACATTGCGCTCGTCGCTCGTACGGTACACCACCGATTCTTCCTGCGAAACGAGAGTGACTGTGTAGATCCGCTTGCCATCAGTTCCAAGCAACGAGTCCAAGTCATGCGTGTAAATTTCGTCAAGACTCTTGGGCGGGTATGGGTTGCTTAGCAGCTTTTCGTATGAAAGCAAAATTGACGTTAAGCCAGCCACAATAGCAATACCAACTGCGAGTACCGATGCTACCTGCCAGACATTCTTCTTCAACATTCGAAAATTCTCCCTTACCTTTATAGATGAACGGGGTTTTAAAAAAAGATGTGAAAGAGCGTTTTCGAGTAAATGAAATATTTACTCCCGATCCTCTTTTCCATACGCCCTCCACAGCATATGTATAAGAGGTGTACGTAAAAAGAGAAATGGATTATAACATCTTATAGGCCTAGTACACAAAAAGCCCCCTGATTGCGCAGAGGGCTTTGTTTTTTAAAATCAATAGTTTTGACTCAGCTTACTTCTTTGCAAGAGTCTTGGCTGGGACACCTTTTGTAATGAATCGGATTGGGTCCATAGCTCCACACAGGTAGTACTGAGCAGATGGATCACAGACACGAGTTTCTAAGTGCAAGTGTGCACCAGTTGTATGACCTGTCATACCGACAAATCCAACAATGTCACGAGCCTTCACCTTGTCTCCAACGGAAACATTGGTTGCCTTCATATGTGCATAGAGTGAGCGAACACTGACAGTTCCGACGATGTGCTCGACCACGACATATTGTCCATATCCACCAGGTTGGAAAGAACTTTCCAACACCACACCATCTCGAAGCGACATAATTGGACTGCCAACGTCTGCACGGATATCAATACCAGGGTGGTATCCAGAGAAATAGGTCGACACACCTTTGACAAGCTCTGGAGAGATTGGCAAGACTGTTGAGATCGCAGCAGAATCAGTTGCCGATCGCACAATTGGGTCATCCAACAAAAATGATGTATCGATGTGAGCTGAGGGAGTTGAGTCTAACGTATCAGACTGCTCGTCAGAATACATCGTTACTGTTGGCAAATCGGTTGGGATAGCCTGTGCAGGTACGGTTGTCTTTTCCTCAGCTGCTTTCACAGATGGGAAAAGAAAGAATGAGAATGCAGCAGCCTGAGTAGGACGAGCCATACTCACGAACATACTACAGATGAACACGCATAAAATGCGCTGTTTCATAGTTGCCACATCATCGTGGCCAGGTACCCCTAACGGTCGGGGCGACCGATACTTTCAATCCCCTGTTTGAAGGGGGATAAAAAAACCACAGACTGTTTAAAGGTAAGTGGTAGAGCCTATATTAACAGTATGGGGGATTTTGTCAAGTCTTCGAGTCCCCTATTCCCGCCTGGATCAGGAGCAGTTTCCAGAGGTAGTTCCCTGCTCACATGCCCGCCTGGAAGCTCGTGCTGCTGCGCTATCCTCTGACTCGTTTCTCTGGTATACTACGGGTACATATGAAATACCTCGCATCCGCTAAGATTCCCGGCAAGCGTGTATTGGTTCGTCTCGATTTAGACCTTCCAAAAGTCGGTAGCGCTTTCGACACAACTCGTCTTGATCAAGGTATTCCAACCCTCCAATATTTGCTCAAACATGATGCTGCCATGATCACCGTCATTGCTCATAGAGGTCGTCCAAAAGGCGTGAGTAGCACCTACTCCCTCGGTCCCATTGAAAAGCTCTTGCGCGCTCATTTCTCCAAAGAAGAGAATGCCCGTATTGAGGTACTCCAAAACTTGCGCTTTGACCCCCGAGAAGAAAAAGGCAGTATGACCTTTGCTCGAGAACTGGCCAAGAAGCAAGATGTCTACATCCTGGATGCCTTTGCAACCATGCACCGTGAGCACACCTCGATCACCTTCATCCCCCAGATTCTGCCTACTTTCCCTGGTATCCAGCTTGAAAAAGAGTTTAAAGCCTTTGAAAAGGTCCTAAAGACCCCAAAGAGACCATTTCTCCTGATACTCGGTGGATCCAAACTTGAGACGAAAATGCCACTTATAGAGGCTTTCGAGCCCACTGCGGATGTCATCTTAGTCGGTGGCAAACTTGCCCTGGAAGCAAAAGAGCAAAATATCGCCAAAGGTCGAAAGGTTATTTTTGGAGCCTTAACCAAAGATGGCAAAGATCTTGACCAGCCAGCTATTGATCAATTCATCCGCTTTATCGCAGCTGCAGGCACAATCGTCTGGAATGGACCTATGGGAGTCTTTGAAGACCCCAAGCACGCAGCTGGAACCAAGCAGATTGCACTCGCAGTTGACACTGCAAAAGCCTTCACCTTAACTGGTGGCGGAGATACCGAGTCAGCACAGACTAAATACAAAGCTGAAGCCCACGTGAATCATATCTCTTCTGGCGGAGGCTCAATGCTTGAGTACCTCTTAAAAAAGACCCTTCCAGGCATTGAAGCCTTGGATGCCAGTCAAAAAGAGTTCAAAGTCTAGCCACTTGCCTGCTTCTCTTTTGCGGCTTTCCCCATTTCTTCCTGTTGCATGTTTTTGGTGTCTATCTTATTGTGGACACAAGTTACACATCAAGGAGTTTGTATGAAGATAGCCATCAATGGATTTGGACGTATTGGAAGAACTGCTTTTCGAGTCTGGTATGACAAACACAAAGACACTTCAGAGCTGGTTGCCGTCAACACATCTGGATCCATGGATATCGCAGACTGGGCACACCTGCTCAAATATGATTCTAACTATGGCGTGTGGCCACATGAGCTAAGTGTCCAAGAGCATCAAAAAGCGAAGGCAGCCACTGATGCAGATCCTGTTATCGGAACCCTCATTGTCG
>CAZWYZ010000105.1:0-3221 GCA_964638785.1 uncultured Pseudomonadales bacterium | reverse complement strand
GGATCGCAAGGATGGACTCGTTGAGAAAATATAGAAGGCAAAGAGTGCACTCATTACGATAACGAGCAAGACATAATGGGTAAATCGATACTGGAGTTCTTTTGCGATCATAGGACGACTCCTGCTTTTACAATCAAGACGACAATTAAAATGCCAGAGAAGAATAAGAAGTGGCCTAGACTGCGGCTACTGATGCGAATAATCTTGCGTTCTTCAACAAGCCACATATCAATCGCTAAGACTGCGGTAATCAACAGTAAAATCGAGAGTAAGAATGCTTTTTGGAACTGGACGGGCGTAAAGACAGAGATTTGTCGCACGTCACTTGAATCTGATGCACGTGGCAATACAAGACTTGGATCTGCTTGTGTTAACACGACTGGGGCAGATTCCTCACCGGCAACTTGCTCATCCTGGATAACAACAGGGAGATCTTCTTCCGTTGTGAGCGCTTTTACTTCTGCATTGCGATTGACTGCAGCAGCAGTCGTTTGACCGGTGGCGACTCCCACATATTGTGAGCCAAACATCTGCACCACCACTGCTGTATCTGATCCAAGTAAGTTGCAGTTGACGACGGCGACTCCAATTTCTTTATATTTTGCATTTACGATGTTTGCTTTATGCGTCGGTGACGCCATCCATGCATTCACCATTGATCCCGTATCTGCAAAGTCTCGCGCGAGGTTTTCACCTGCGACACTGTACTTGTACCCAGCACCTTTCATAAATACCCATGGAGTACTTCCTGCTGGTGAGATATGTGCCCAATACTGTTTGGCACACATATCTTGCCCTTTACTCGTTGCGGCTGCAATTAGTGATGGGTTCGTTGTTAACGCTGACAATCCTGCTTGCGCACGTTGTTGATTGGTTTGTGTCACCACATCATTGGCTTGAATACTGGATGTAAAACCTAAGATGGCGGGAACTGGTCCATTTTTTGCTGAGAAAAAATGTGAGAGTCCACTACTGCCTAATACAACTGCAATAAGCAGCAGAAATCCCTCTACATGGAGGAGGCGTGCTTTGTGGTTATTTGATCGGCGATGAAAAAACAAGTGCGTCAGCGTGGCGCTCATATGGAAAAACAATATCACATCATGAAGGACACAGTACACAACCAATCGTAGATAAGACGGCACAGCGAACTAATGGTAGAATATGTTTTTGTACCTGTAGAAAAAAATTATGAACACAAACACTTTTTTGCACATCATTAGTGACTATGGCGTGAATGACCCAGCTTTCGGTGAAGTTATCCAACGTCTGCATGCAGATGTTGCCGACACAGGTGCTTTTATTTACCCAACTGCAACCGATTTTTCTGACACTGTTGCTGGTGGATTCTGGATTTACCAATATGGATTGGGAAAGAAAGAATCACAGACAATGTTCATCTACAGTAATATCGCTCCACGAAAAGTGCAGCGCTCAGCAATGCATAACAACAGTGGTGAAGGCTTAAAATATGGGAAACTTACCAATGGGGTTGAGATTGTTGCAGTGAACTCTGAAAATGTCTTCTCATTTGTCAAACCATACCTGCAAGAGTTCAAAGATATTACTGTGAGTAATCAAGGCACTCAGTTTCGCTCACGTGATAACTACCCTGCCATCGTGAATCAAATCATGCACGGAGACCGATCAAGTCTGGGAGAAAATCTCTCACTCGATTTGATTCCAGATCTTCCAAAGAATCGCATCGCCTGGATCGATGGGTACGGAAACATTAAGACAACAATTCGACGCTCAGAAGTGACATTAGCTCCAGGAAGTCAAGTAAAAATTGAAATCAATGGTGTTATCTGGACTGGATACATGTCCGAAGGGACATTTGGAGTCCATCATGGACAGCTGGCATTCTCACCAGGAAGTAGTGGATATGATGATCCATTCATGGAAATATTCTTACGCCGACATATTGTTCGTGATGTCTCTGCTCGAGATGTCTTTAACTTTCCAAAATGCGGTGATGAAGTGAAGATCACCATGGAACAATAACGCACAACGCATACAAGGCTTTTTCATTCTATGGCCGATTTGAAACATGCTTTAGCATCGTCCTCAGCGCAGACATACGCTGCTATTCAGAAATATCTTGAAGAGAAACTCGTTGAAGCAGAGGCAATTGATCCACTATTGGCTCAGTCAGTCCGGCTGTTAACACACTTTTCACTGCGTGGTGGGAAAGCCATCCGCCCATTTGTTGCTTCCCTGGCATATGAGCTTGCTGGAGGAAAGCCACATGAAGGACTCTCGAAAGCACTCGCAAGTATTGAACTTCACCATAAACACATTCTCATTCTTGATGATATCGCTGATCGCGATGAAGAGCGCTACGGTGGACCAACACTTGAATACGCCTATCGTGAAGTGATGGAAAAATTGTCTGATCGCGATCATAAAGCTGCCAGCTTTGCGATGCTTGATAGTGTTTTACTTGGAAGCTACTCGAAAGAACTGTTGGTTGAGTCCGCATTTTCAAGCGAACAACTGCTCGCATGCATTCATATCTTGGACACCATTATGTATCGCGATACGCTCGCTGGTTGGCAGATTCATGGTATGCAGTGTACCCAACCGTTGCGGACCTCAACGCAGGAAGAGTTTATCAAAGGACTCCGTTTAGTCACTGCAAGCTATACATTTGAGGGACCATTTCGGATTGGCCTCATCCTGGCTGGGAATACCGATTCAAAGCTCGAAGAAGCACTGAGACTCTATGCAGACAATGTTGGAACTGCCTTTCAAATTCAAGACGATATCTTAGGGTTGTTTGGAGATACACAGAAAACAGGAAAACCGGTTGGGAATGATGTACGTGAAGGCAAAAAAACTTTACTCCTCCAAGTTGCATATGAGCGCGGCAGCAGCGAAGAACGAGACGTGTTGGATCGAGCATGTGGACAGCCGATTAGTACGGATATGCTTCGAAAAGTCCAGGAAATTGTAAATGCCACTGGATCACATGACTATTCAGTCCAGTGTGCCCAAGAGTACTGTGACAAAGGAATACAAGCTCTTCAAGATATCCCCGACTCACAGGCAAAACAGCACCTGCTTGATTTAGCAGCATATATTATCAATCGTGAAAAATAGGGGAGAAACGAGAAAGCCTCCAAATGCGATGCACTTGGAGGCGTGTACTCTTTACGATTCTTTTTTTATGTACCCTAGCCGCGTGCCGCACACAGGAATTCGTGCGCTTCAGGCGTGTA
>CAZWYZ010000104.1:0-3246 GCA_964638785.1 uncultured Pseudomonadales bacterium | reverse complement strand
GGCCAAACCAGTGGAAGGGAAACTTTTCCCTGATACCTATTTATTCTCCAAAGACATGGATGCTCAGAGTATCTTCCTAAAGCTAACTAGCACATTTGAGGATCGATATTCAAAGGCAGTTTCAACAGATGGTGAAGGAGTGTTATCAAAGTCGCAGACGATTGTTCTTGCTTCTCTTGTAGAACGGGAAGGAAGAGGTGAAAAAGACTCGAGGATGGTTGCGGGAATTTTGAAGAATCGTATTGATCTGGGAATGCCACTTCAGGTTGATGCAACGCTTCAATACAGCAAAGGGTATGATGAGGCCAAGAAAACCTGGTGGAGTGTGCCAAAGGCAGCCGATAAAGAGTCTGAGAATCCCTACAACACGTACAAGAACCCAGGTCTTCCGCCTGGAGCAATCTGCAATCCCGGACTTTTATCCCTGCAAGCTGCCCTCAATCCAACCAAATCGGAGTATCTCTATTACCTCCACGATGGCGATGGTATTCCACATTACGCAAAAACCTATGAAGATCATCAGAAAAATATAGCTGATTATTTACGGTAATGTAGGGCATTGGGGACTTGACTTTCCCCGTTGCGTCTTGTGGAAAACTCTGGTATAGTCAATAAACTCTATTTCCCGAATACTTTAGATAAGGTTTGTCACAATGGCAGAGTTAGGAACGCAAAGTTTGTAATCGAAAACAACCGGAAACAAGGCAATATTGTTGCCTTGTTTTTTCTGTTGTCTTGAATAACTGTTAGACTCTATTAGTTTAGAGAGGGGCTTCTTTTTATGAAACAAACTCGTCAATACTGGGGTAAAACCGATCTAGCTCTCCCAGAGCTGGATTTAACCAAAGTTCAAAGAGAGTCATATAAATGGTTCCTCGATGAGGGCATCCGTGACGCGCTCGACGAAATTAATGGAAATAACGGTATTGAAGATTTTACTCGTAAAAACTGGCGTTTAACCTTCGGGGAATACACCCTAGGAAAAGCTAAAATCTCCCCATCCACAGCTCGACACAAAGCACTGACCTATGATGTGCCTTTACGTGTTGAAGCTCAACTTTTAAACAAGCAGACCGGTCAAATGACCAAACAAGAAGTCTTTTTGGGTGATATCCCAAAAATGACTCCAAATGGAACCTTCATCATCAACGGTGTTGAGCGTGCCGTGGTGAACCAACTTGTCCGTGCCCCTGGAATCTTCTATTCAACTGATTTAGACCCGAATACAGGTCGTACACTTGCCTACGCAGAGCTTCGTCCTATGCGTGGATCATGGCTTGAAATGAATGTCGGCCGTGGAGATGTGATCACTGTAAAAATTGATAAGCATCGTAAGATCCCAGCAACAACGTTGCTGCGTGCACTAGGATATGCAACCAATGAAGAGATTTCAGCTCTCTTTACCGAAATTGACACAAACCCAGATCATCAATTCATCACCAGTACTCTTGAAAAAGACTCAAGTGTGACGACTGCACAGGCACTCCTGGAAATCTACGAGAAGATGCGACCTGGAGAACCAGCAGTTCTTGAAAATGCGACAGATCTTTTAAATGAGTTGTTCTTTGACCCTCGCCGTTACGATCTTGGACGAGTTGGTCGCTATAAGTTAAATCGTCGCTTAAAAGTTGATGTTGCAAACGAAAAAGGCAACCACATTTTGACTCGAGAAGATATCGTTGCTAGTTTGCGATACCTCATTGCTTTGCAAAATGGTCAAGGAAAAACGGATGATATCGATCACTTGTCAAACCGACGTGTCCGACGAGTTGGAGAGTTGGTTTTAACCAACGCTTTCCGTATTGGACTGCTTCGCTTAGAGCGAGCTATCCGAGAGAAGATGTCATTGTCCAAAACCGATGAACTTTTGACTCCAAGTTCATTAGTCAACGCACGACCATTAATTGCAACCATCTCAGAGTTCTTCCGACGAAATCGATTGTCAACCATCTTGGATCAGGCAAACCCACTTTCTGAAGTTGATAACTTGCGACGTTTGTCAGTCATGGGTTCAGGCGGTGTTACTCGTGAGCGTGCAAGTTTCTCCATGCGTGACATTAATGCATCTCAATATTCACGTATTTGTCCAGTGCGATCACCTGAAGGACAGAACATTGGTTTAGTTACCTACATGTCTTTGTATGCTCGCATCAATGACTACGGTTTCTTAGAAGCTCCATACCGCAAAGTTGAGAATAAGAATGGAAAAATGACCATCAGTGATGAAATTGTGTATATCGCTGCAGATGAGGAAGAAGATTACGTCATTACCCATGCTGGTATTGAAATTGATTCGAACAACGTGATTACCCAAGAATGGGTACCTATTCGAACAGGGAATGACTTCATTGAAGGACCTGTCGAACGTGTTCAATTGATTGACGTTGTTCCACGCCAAGTTGTCGGAACATCTGCCTCTTTGATTCCATTTGTTTCGCACGATGAAGCGATCCGTGCACTGATGGGAACACACATGCAATGTCAGGCAGTTCCATTGCTCAAGCCAAGTAGTCCTGTTGTAGGAACTGGTATGGAAGCTTCAGTGTCTGCCTCCATGCATCGTTCGATCTACTCACGACATGCTGGAAAGATTGAGTATGTCGATGCAAACAAGGTTGTTATCGTGGTCGATGAGAAAGAATTGGCAAAAGCCAAGGAAGACTCACTGACTGATGAGTTTGAGTATGTCCACATGGAAGGAAAGAAAGAGATCTACAGCTTAACGAAGTTCTATCGCACTGCACAGAGTACCTGTTTTACGCAAAAGCCAGTCGTCAAGATTGGCCAAGTTGTCAAAGCAGGCGAGCTGTTGATTGATGGTCCTTCATCGCAAGATGGAGAACTAGCGTTGGGTCAAAACCTGTTGATTGCATACACCTCCTACGAAGGACTTGGATACGAAGACGCTATCATTATTTCTGACCGCTTGGTAAAGCAAGATCTCTTGACCTCCATTCATATCAATGAGTATGAGTGTCAAGTTATGGACACAAAGCTTGGACCTGAAGAGCTCACCGGTGATATTCCAAACGTTTCCGATATTGAACGACGCAACTTAACCACAGAAGGAATTGTTGCCATTGGAAGTGAAGTCAGTCCAAATGATATCTTGGTTGGAAAAATTACACCAAAAGGTGAAACAGAATTGACTGCAGAAGAACGACTCTTGCGCGCCATCTTTGGTGAGAAAGCTCGAGAAGTTCGAGACACATCACTTCGCATGCCGCACGGTGAGTATGGAACAGT
>CAZWYZ010000103.1:0-3282 GCA_964638785.1 uncultured Pseudomonadales bacterium | reverse complement strand
AGAGCTTGACCTTCAACAAGATGCCCTTGAGCATCCAGATGTCCTGAAAAACAGTCGTGCGGTTCGTACGAACGGGACAATTGATAGTAGTGCAGCCTTTCGTTCGCAACTGATTCGATTAGGTGACCTCCTACGCTCATTTCCAGTTCTACGACTGATCGCATGGAAAGGTAAAGACGAGTTGATTTTTAGCCGCTTAGCGCTGCTTCAGGCTCGCATTCAAGCAAGTAGTGACGTGATTGACTACGCCAATCGGATTCATGCGCTCGTGAAAGAGAAACATGTCTTTGCGCAGATTATTGATAAGGTTCGCTCAGAACATGAACACTACCGATTGCGCAATGCCTATCAGATGCAAATTATCTCGCGAGAAGAATCCAAACTGTATAAAGAATTCCAGGCACCGCTGGTTGACTCGTACACGTGGATGTCAAAGGTAGAATAAAGCACTCTCACTCTTTTTTGTGATCTTTGATACAATTTTTTTATGCAAAAAATTACTCCCCACCTGTGGTTTGATACAAAAGCAAAAGAAGCAGCACAACTCTATACGTCTGCGTTTGAAAATTCAAAGATCATTTCGTCAACGAGCATTCATGATACCCCTTCTGGAACCGCAGACATCATCACCATCGCTCTCGCAGGCCAAGAGTTTATGTTGCTCAATGCCGGACCCAACTTTCAGTTCAATCCATCAGTCTCATTTTCAGTCGCATGTTCAAGCAAGGAAGAAGTGGATCAGCTTTGGAAAAAACTTTCCCCAGGTGGAATGGTATATATGGAACTTGGGGCATATCCATTCAGCCCATGGTATGGATGGACGACTGATCGATTTGGACTTTCTTGGCAGATTATGCAAAGTGAAGCACTAGTGAAGCAAAAAATTACTCCCTCTCTCTTATTTGTTGGCGATGTAGTGGGGAAGACTGAGGAAGCAATACACTTCTACACCTCTATCTTTCACACCTCATCCATCGACCACATGATGCGGTATGAAGAAGGCGAAGAACCGGATACGAAAGGTACCATCAAGCATGCAGGATTCACTCTCGCAGGCCAAGATTTTGCGGCGATGGATAGTGCACGAATGCACGATTTTCAGTTTTCGGAAGCAATCTCATTTATTGTGAATTGCGATACACAAGATGAGATCGATTATTATTGGGATAAACTTTCAGCAGTCAAAGAATCAGAACAATGTGGTTGGCTCAAGGATAAATATGGATTGTCCTGGCAGATTTCACCGGTACTCATGAATGAAATGTTCGAAAAAGGATCTCCTGAACAAATTGAACGAGTCACCAAGGCATTTTTACAAATGAAAAAGTTTGACATCGCAGCGCTAAAAAAAGCATATGAGAATGCTTAAGTGCGTGACCACTGTTTCCGATAGACAAACACAACTACACAAAAGAAGACCAGCGTTGGAGTGACATAGAGCAGCACCTTTTTAGAATCTGCGTAGGAGAAAATATTTTGAACTCGTGAGAAGGTGTAGGCCGTTAACTTCACTGGATCTTGAATGAGCGCTTTCTTGTTGACTGTGTAGACTCCGCGAACCGTCGTGAGATCCAGTCGAGCAGATGCTGGCGAATCGAGCTCTTGAAGCGCAAACTCAACTACAAATTTCTTTCCTTTTGAATCGCTGATAACTGGGAATCCGTACGGATCACCATCAGTTGCACCTATTTCTTCCAATGCATAACTATTTGTTGCATACCATTCATTTTTCCCACTCTCTTTGATAGAAAAAATGAGTCTTTGTTTTTTCCCTTCTACCCCGTCACGTGACTCGTGCAACAGCTTGAGAGTCAGCACTCCAAACTCATCATTTGGAGAGACAAACTCAAACGAAACCTTGGGTGATGTCGCCATATCAACTTTTCCCTCGGTCATACGCTTTGGTTCAATCATCGTGAGATTGTTTACCGGAACTATTGTCGAAAAGAAATTAAAATTTGACTGATACGCAACGACAACACTGGCACAGAAAAGAACAATAAACGTTGTAATGATGGCCAATGGGTTCCGAAAAAAAGGTGACAGTGATCGCTCTGGCTGACGTAGTGCAGGTGTCTGTTTATGAAAATACGGCTTCTCTAAAAAGTAATACAAAAAGGAAGAAGCAAGAGTACTTAAGAGCAGTGAGACACCAAGATTAACGGCATTTGACTGCACGCTTGTAACCGGAACAAACTTATCCACCAAATGAATGACCATTGAGTGACTTAAATAGAGTGAATAGCTAATCGTGCCAAAGAACACAAGAATTCGAGATCGTAACACTCGTGCAATCAACATCTTTGGATCAAGTGCCACAGCAAGTGCGACGGTCAATGGAAGTGCCCACAGAATATGAAGCCATGGATCAACCCATCGCTCTACATACTGAAACGATTGATCTTTACTAGCTACACTTAAAAAGAAGAACCCAACAGGGAGAACACCAAGAATTCCTGGGAAGAAACGATGAATTGATTGAAAGAGTGCTGTCTTGTACCGATAGAGATAGCCCAACACAATGCCGGTGACAAAGTAGTATCCAAATTCTGGCTGCAGTAATCCAAAGCCGAAAAGACGGGCACTCAATACATTTAACCCAGCAAAAAATGGAATCAGCAGAATGAGGAGAAATATCTTTTCTATGCGGGCAATACCACGTAGCAGAGCAATGATTGGAACGAGAATAGTTGCATACAGGACATAAAAGAGTACCTCAGCAGCGAGGCTCCAATATACTCCATCAATCATGGGAATATAGTTTCCCAGCGGAAGAGTCAACGTTCCATTTACAAGACCAGTCATCACTTCACGCGCAAATGGTGACCACACTTGCGTGAACACGATGGATGGCTGACGCATGAGCCAGAAAAAGTAAAATGACCCGACTGCTATTTGCAAAAAAAGAAACCCAAGAAAAAATAATCGTTTCTGGTGGAGAGAGAACTGCTGTTGAACGATCAACCAGCCTCTATGAAAAAGAAGCCCTAATCCTGCAAATGACGGTCATCAAACACATCATCGTAAAGAGCGGGAAAATACGTGTATACCTTTTTTGTATGAAGGCAATGCGATCTTTTGGATCAGGATACATAAGCGCCATGAAGAAGCCAGACAAAATAAAGAGAAGTGAGACTCCAGTAATCCCACTGGAGAAAAAAATGCGAGTAACAAATGGGGAAAGATACGGTTGAAAGTACGAAGACTCAATATGGGTAAGTACAACGAGGATGATTGCAAGTCCGCGGACTCCGTCGAGTGCTGTAATGCGTCTATCTGGAA
>CAZWYZ010000102.1:3096-3382 GCA_964638785.1 uncultured Pseudomonadales bacterium | reverse complement strand
AACTCTATTTTTATTTACAAAATCCAAATTTTGTAGTGCTGTTCGTGCAGATAACGTATCTATGATGTAGTCACTTGAATAATACGCACCCCCTGGTGTCCCTTCAGAGTTCCCATGTCCACGTAAATCAATTTTGAAGACAACATATCCATTGCGCGCTAAATAGTCTACATGATCTAGATAGCGGGTGGTTGTGACATAGAGACTGGGAGGAATATACCCATGAACAAATACTATTGCAGGCCAACCACCTTCTGGCATGTTCCCAGCTGGTTTTGTAATCAAT
>CAZWYZ010000102.1:1935-3086 GCA_964638785.1 uncultured Pseudomonadales bacterium | reverse complement strand
AGTGTAGTTAGTGGTAAACGATGAGTAGGTGCTTTTTGTCGAGAGAGGTCGTAAGTCTCCCATAGTACTTGGATAGGAGCGTGAACGAAGATATGGAATCGTCATATCATGAAACGGAACGTTTGATTCCATTGTTGATTCACCTTCATCTCTCGCATCTGCAACTGACACAGTAGAGCTCTCTTGTGTAGTTGTGCTATTGGTTGTGCAGCCAGAAAAACCCAAGAGAATACAGGTGAGAATAATGAGGTTCTTCATAGTTAAGTTCATGTAGTATACCGTGAAAATCTTGAGAGCAAACTTAGAAAAATTACACGAGACCTTGTAAATATTTTTTACGTTCATCTGCAGAGAAATGCTCAATAGCATACCGAAGCATTGTTCGTGGCATCTTCTTGTAATGCATTCTTAAATATGGAACGAGGATTTCCCTCCCACATCGTTTGCCAACCTCACGTAACATCCACCCAACTGCTTTATGCAGCAGATCTTCTCGCTCCGAGAGCAACGTCGTTGCAATTTCAAAGGTCAAATCAGGATTGCCATGTTTTATGAACGCGTAGGAAGCGAGGACTGCAACACGTCTATCCCACAACACCGAGGAGAGCACCAGTGAATGAATCAACTTTTTATCTGGATGGGTGTAGAGCCATTCACCAACAATTTTATCTGCTGATGTATCAACTAAATCCCAATTATTAATTCGATTGAGATGGGATAGATAAAACTTGAAGATATCTTCTCTGTCTTTTTCGGTACCAACTTTATATTTCTCTACAAGAATGAGAAGTGCGATCAATCGCTCTTCGTGAAGTTTACTTTGGAGTAAGTCATCACAATCACTGTAACTGATATCAAGATTCTTTTGAGCTATCGATCGAGATTGTGGCACCGTTAATCCAGCAAACAGGTCACCCTCTCCATACTCACCAGTTCCTGTCTTAAAAAACCAGCTTGAGCTTTTTGCTCGCTCTGGAGTTGAAAGTTTTGTAACCTGCTCATGAATCTGTGCATAGGACATACTAAAGTGATCTCAGATACTCATAATTTGATACCAATCATCTTTCACCCACAGATATTGATCATCTGTAAGGAGAATAATCTTTTCACCTTTTGTATATGCACTGACCATGGTTGTTCTGTATTCTGCT
>CAZWYZ010000102.1:0-1925 GCA_964638785.1 uncultured Pseudomonadales bacterium | reverse complement strand
AAGATTTCGCAACTATATAACCTCGTCATGTAAAGAGAATTGTTAAAATTTTCAGTTTTAAACGCTATTTAAAGTGATCTTTAATGCACTTTATCCTTAATTTGACCTCTGGAAAATCTCTGGTATATTCCCTGGAATGCCGAAGAATATCCAAATAACCCACCAGTCCTTTGAAGAGAGATTCCCTGATGAGGATGCCTGTCTCTCTTTCTTATTTTCCTCTAAGTATGGAGATGCTGTCAAATGTCCTCGCTGTAATGGGAGGGATTGTTTCTACCGTGTGTGGATGAGACGAGTCTACGAATGTTCTTACTGTGCATTTCAGATTAGTCCCTGTGCTAATACGATCTTCCACAAATCCTCTACTAATCTGAAAAGCTGGTTTCTAGTAATGTATTGGATGTCTGATGCAAAGAGCGGAATATCTGCTCGTGCGGTCCAGAAGAGGATAGGAGTGACCTATCAAACTGCATGGAGAATGTGTCATCAGATACGTTCCCTAATGAGGGAAGATGACGGATCACTCCTGAAGGGTATCGTAGAGATTGATGAAACCTATGTCTGTGGGAAACGAAGAGGACGACGAGGACGTGGAGCATCGGGAAAAGCTCCAGTCGTTGGAATTGTTGAACGGAATGGAAGAGCGAGGGCATGGGTAACCGATAATGTAAAAGCTCATACAGTCATGCCTCTTATTACACAGAATGTGAAGCGTGGATCAACGGTTATGTCAGATGAGTACAACATCTACAACGGAGTTTCAAAAGCAGGATACAAACATCAATTCGTCCAGCATGGAATCAAGGAATACGTGCGAGGGGATGCACATACAAATACGATTGAGGGGTTCTGGAGCCAGATAAAACGCTCTCTATCGGGGACACATCACTCGGTATCCAGAAAGTATTTACAAGCCTATGTAGATGAGTATGTGTTCAGATACAACAGAAGAAAAACTAAAGAGGTCCTGTATCAGCTACTTCAAAATCTCAGTCAATAATGTCACTGAAGAGGTTTGTCCGATAATTTATCTTCGTTGCTAGTTATATTTAACTTGCAACCGTTATTCTCTTCTCCAGTTAGAGGGTTCCAGCATTTATATGCCAAAGACAATTCATCAATGAAACCAGTAGTATCATTTGTGTTCAAAGCAATTTCAAATTTAACTGTGTCAGAAACATTTAAAAGTGCTGCCCAGTCAGCTGTCAACAAGGTTCCTCTATTCTTTGTTTTCCAATATTCAATCTTGTTTAGTAGGAAAAGATATTCTGAGTACTTGCGTCCATCACCAGGTCCTATTTGATTTTCTGAACTAATATGTCCACCAAAATCATTTGGATTAATGTTGATATTCTCCCAAGATCGGAGAGGACCGTAATCATCCGTTCCAACTTTTACGTATAAATATCCACAAGCAACTTTCGATTCTTTTGTATCATTTTTTGTAATGACAACCTGGTTATTAACAAACTTCCCATTTTTAGCAAACATTACTTTCTTTCCACTAATAAGTGGAACCACTTGCTCCGATTTTTGCCTTAATGAAAGATATGACGAGTAATCACTGGGGCAAGTCACTCCATTATAAACTTGAACCTGTGGCGTCGGAGTTGGCTCTGGAATTGACGGTTTATTAAACCCTTGAACGTAAGTTTGGATTATGGCTGCTACTGTCACAAACAATAGACCTCCAAAAATTGAAAGTATTGCCTTCATGACGACATTATCTTTTTTGCTCATATTTTTTTTGTTGCCTTCATATACAGATGAACAAACCAGCCAGCGGATAACATCAAAATGATGATACCACCCATGATTAGAATATTATGTACTAAATCTGGAGTGTCTTTCCATTTTGGATGCATCTGAATAACACAGTAAACAAGTCCCAGTAGTCCAGTAGGGAGTCCCGTTGCATCTGGAAA
>CAZWYZ010000101.1:653-3403 GCA_964638785.1 uncultured Pseudomonadales bacterium | reverse complement strand
ATACGGTCATTGAGTCGACTGGAGTCTTCATTTCAACCGAAAAAGCCTCACTGCATCTCCAAGGTGGAGCTAAGCGTGTCGTTATCTCAGCTCCTCCAAAAGGTGATGGAATCGATACCTTCGTTATCGGGGTCAATGAGACAACCGGTAGTAACCAAGAAACTCAAGGGAAAACAATTCTTTCCAACGCATCCTGTACAACCAACTGCGTAGCCCCCGTTGCCGCAGTCATCCATAGCGTCTTCGGAGTGAAAAAGGCCATGATGACGACCATTCATGCCTACACGGATGATCAAAATCTCCAGGACAACTCCCATCGAGATCTGCGCCGAGCTCGAAATGCAGCCAAGAACATTATCCCCACGACGACTGGAGCTGCCATCGCAGTGACGGAGACTATTCCAGAACTCAAAGGACTCTTTGACGGAGTCTCGATGCGAGTTCCAGTTTCAACCGGATCACTCTCGGATATGACATTTGTCACCAGTAGAGAGACGACGGTAGAGGAAGTGAATCAAGCTCTGATCGATGCAAGTAACCAAGCCAAGTGGGCAGGAATCTTGACAGTAACTCATGACCCAATTGTCTCCAGTGACATCATTGGTCGCGCTGAAAGCTCAATTGTTGATCTTGCACTGACCCAAGTTGTGGGCGGTGATTTGGTCAAAGTCGTTTCTTGGTACGATAACGAGTTTGGATACTGCAATAGGCTCGTTGAACAGTCCATACTATAATACACAGATGCCTATCGACTCGATCATACAAGCTGCGTTCGTCGCGATTGCGGTGATTGTCATTCTGTTGTTCTTTGTGTTCTCCATGTTATTGGAGGGAACACTCAAGAAAAAACGTCTACTCCCTACTGAGGATGAGACTGAATTGAATCAAGCAAACGATGAAACAGAAGAGTTTTCTGCGGTTATTGAAGAAGAAAAAAAGCCCGAGCAAATTCCAATCTACGAAAAGTATCCTGTCATCTATCGTTTTGAGATTCTCTACTGGCGAGCGGTGAGTAAACCCTGGTGGTGGAATAACTATGCGAAGGATCTCGTGGAGTATGCGGGAGAGTATTTCCCCTGGAATCGAGTGGAGTTTTACTCCACCTTCAATAGCAACTCAAAGAGTACTGATTCCGTTGATATGTTCTATCAAGATCGCATTCGGGCATTGCGACCGCATAAGCGCTCCAAACACCCATTGGTCGTCATCAACTATGATGAGGAGTTTATTATGGTTGATAGTTCGTATGCACTTGAGGAAATGAAAGATCGCATTGATGCCGAATGGTATCGACAATACCAGTTCAAGAAAACGTATCGAAACTCTCCACTTTTCTTTACAAAATAATGAAACAGTTTACTAATTTGCATTGATAAAATGAAAAATACACATGGTTGTCAAGTAAATGACTGTGCAGGCTTCTTGAGGAAGCCTGCACCCATGCGTATTCTGTGAAGCCTAGCTTTAAGCAACCCCTTTACGGAGCGCCCATTTGATGAGAGGAATTTCTTCACTCCCATCGTATTTTTTTACCAACCCAGTTCTTGCAGTGAATTGGTATTCCCCATCAGCGATGAGGGGGGAGAGCCAGACAATGGTATCCGCTGGCATTGATAACAATTCCCCGACGGACATGAACCCTATTGCTCCGAAATCTCCACTTTCGGGTTCATTCGGAGTGCTAACCCACATTACCTTTGGGCGAGCTTCCAGTTCATCGAGCATTTCCCGCTCGATTTCCGAAAGGCTTCGGTTATCCTCTCCAATCTCCCAACTGAGAGTCTCGAGAACCTCCCTTTCGGGAGACTCCAAAACTCCTGAGAGGATCTGGTGCCCCGACATGTTAGTTTCCCATCCAAACGTGGCGCGGTTTCCGTTGTCCAGAGTCATTGTAGCCATTTTGTCACCTCCGAGATAAGGGCATGGCTGCCCAAAATTGCAAAGATGCCCTTTTATCAGGCAAGCTGCACACCAAAAGAGATGTACACCATAACTGATAAAAGGTGGCTAATTTAAGCTAGGTTTGTTAAAGAGCGTCATCATCACGTTTACTCGGCAAAGACGTAGTATCTCTCGAGAAAATACTTGATTTGACACGAAGGTATACTATCAAATTACACAGGTAAAGTCAATGTTATAGGCCTATTTCATTGGTTGATGGACGCAAGCAGCTCCAGTCATTTTCCAGATTCCAGTCTGGATTGCTTCTCGATTAAAAAATTTGATAGTGCTTGTACAGAAGGAAGCGAGTAGAAATGAGGCGCGAACGGGAGTCGAACCCGTCTAAAAGGTTTTGCAGACCTCTCTATAACCGCTTTAGTATCGCGCCAATCTCCATAGTCTACAGGCTAAAGCACAATATTTCTAGGTTCCATTCTATGAAAAGAGCCCCGAAATTAAAAATCTCGGAGCCCTCTTCCAACATTGAATATATCGGTGTCGGTTAAATGCGTTCAATCTTTTCTGATTGAATCAGCATCTTCACAAAGTAATACATGAGGATGTAATGTCTTTCTTCGCCTACATAGGTTATGCGAACAAAACCCACCCTCACGAGCGTATCGATGCTCGACTGAAGCTGCTCGAACTTCTTTGTGAGTCCTTTGCGTTGGCAGTAAGCGATCAGCTCCACCGCACCTATTGAACGCCACTTCTTGCCGTTAAGGCATAGACTCATTAGAACTGCACAGGCTTCCTCATATTCAGGCTTAATCTTTGATCCTTTAATGTGCAAAAGATCATCAGATCGC
>CAZWYZ010000101.1:0-643 GCA_964638785.1 uncultured Pseudomonadales bacterium | reverse complement strand
ATCGCCAATGAAACCGACGCTTCAAATCGTCAAGGGACGGGTACAAACTCTGATCGAGACGCTGCGGAACACGTGTCGTTGTTGGCATTACACACCTACTCCTCTTATTGAATGTTGGACACATTTTCTTACCGATGGAAACTCTGACATGCGCGCGTCAGTTCCCAGTCCGATAAAGAAGCTGAAATTATACCATTACATCCTATAACATTGCCTTTTAATGTGTTATGCGGTAAACTATCCGTCTGACTTGCAGGGCACAAGTGGGCTATACAACGGCCTATTTTGCGTCCTTTTGCTCTTTTTACTTACCGTTGGAGGAAGAAAATGCGTCGTCTTGCGTGGAGAATGCTGTTAGGTCTTGCGGTACTCATTGTGGTCGCCGTCCCGTTGTACGCAACGGAGACAATCCATTTAGACTCGAAGGGAACGGCGTATGCCTTTCGGCGAGGAACGGAAAGTGGGTGTCTGGTCGAAACCGACCCGTGCTTTCTGGAAGCACCGTGGATTGTGACTGTCACGGATAATCGGTGGCCCTTTGGTAAAGACATCATCTTTGCCACGATGCCTGAGTTTTGGGGCAAAACTGGTATACAGTTCTCCTACTTTGGCGTGTCACAGCCGCTCGCAAGCACCGGTGGCA
>CAZWYZ010000100.1:1961-3470 GCA_964638785.1 uncultured Pseudomonadales bacterium | reverse complement strand
ACAACTACAACTTTTTCCTGCTTCACAGGATGCGATGACTGATGGTCTGTCTACACACTGCGTTCCTTTGCACCATTGTCCTAGTCCACATGTGGTTCGTTGCGTAGATCCAGTTGATGAACATGTGGTCACTGACGTACCACCATCGACTTCACAAATGGATGATCCAGCAGGCAGTGAGATAGACAGTGAGGGGATTGAGCAGGTGAATGGTTTGGTCGCACACACGCGGTCACAATACCCGCTCACACACTCACCATCACCAATGCAGCTATCTCCAAGCTTGAGTGTCGGACAGCGTGCGCCCTCGACAATATAACTACTTGCACCCGGACACACACAACTATTACTTTGACATGTCTGTCCGGCTTTCAATATCGTTGATGCTGCACATTTTCCACCACTCGTGACGGTATTCCCACCGACGGCGCAAACACACGTCACGTTTCCAGCTGGGCAAATTCCACCAGGTGACAGACGAATTTGTGTGGGACACGTTGTGTTGTTGGTAATTGCTTTCCCAGTATCTGAACAGATACATCCAAACTTAGAATCACAAACGCTTCCTGGATTCTTAGAAAGCGGTGACTGACATTTCTCTCCACCGTTCACGATGATTCCACCTGGACAAGAACAAGTTGCATTTCCGGATGGACAGGTCCCACCAGTAGCGATTGTAAGCCGGGATGGGCACGTCCAGCTATTTTGCATGAATCGACCGGTATCTGAACACTGACAGCCAAATTGGGATGTACAAGTAACTCCTGGATCAATGCGTACAGGAGCAGGTGTCGGAGTTGGCGTTGGTGTTGCGGTTGGCCTCATTGTCGGTGTGGATGTAGGCCGTGACGTTGGAGTTGGAGTAGGTCTCAAAGTCGGTGTTGGAGTTGGTGTGGATGTCGGTCGGGGTGTAGCAGTTGCCGCAACTTTGCACAAACCGTATAAGCAGATTCCAGTTGTACAGTTACTATCACTTGAACAACTCTCACCAGGCAATGCCAATGGACACGTTGTTTGATTTGTAATTGTTCTTCCCGTACTTGAACACATACATCCGGAAGAATTCGAGCAGTACATTCCAGGGCCTATGGCCTGAACTGGTTGAAAATAGCAACAGACTTGGCCGGCAGTGGAACAGGTAAAGCCACCAACCTTTGTTCCACCTTCAAGTGAGCTACAGACTCCAGAAGCGACACAAGAATTAGGTGATTTACATGTTTGCACTGCACCTGGCTGCGCTGGACAAGATGTTCCCGCGGCAGCACAACTTGTCCCACAATCAACTGTGTTGGAACAACACGGAGTGCTACTTCCAACTGCTTTACCTCCGCCTGCGGCGATACAACTTGTTGTCGTTTGTGGCCCACATCGACCATTACTATATAAAACGAGTGGACTACAACAACTTTGACCAGATGCAGGAGCAACTCCATCTCCTGCACAGGTTGGATTCGTATTACAAAGTCTCTGAATTTGTTGATTACAAGTGGTCTTGTTTTTAAAGACATT
>CAZWYZ010000100.1:247-1951 GCA_964638785.1 uncultured Pseudomonadales bacterium | reverse complement strand
GAATTTGTTGATTACATGTCTCTGTAGCGATGGAAACACAGACACCACTTAAACAACCTCCGCATGATTTTGACTGACCTGCAGGACACGCACCGGCAGTTGCTGGTGGTGCAGTTGGCGTTGATGGAGCTGGAGGGGGAGCTGGTGCATTTATTTTGCATGGATCAGAAGCTGGATAGTTTGTCGAACAAAAACCTGCCGCAAGAACGCGAGCTCCACAGGAGTTTGTATTCAGCTTTTGAGTGCATGAGTAATAGGTACAGCCAGTATCAGTACAGCTTGTTGTCGGTGGTGGAGCTGGGTTTGATGGTGGTTGTGGAGCAGGTGCTGGTGCTGACTGATGTCCTGCGCATGCTTCCGCGTGTCGTTGCGAACACGATGACTGCGGTGCATTTGAATCGGGGCCATAACTCCACCCATCAGGACAGGTTCCTCCGCCACACGAGATTGCTTGACTTCGATTATCAGTATTTGTTTTGTTTGCTAGATAGGTGACAGGGACGGCAACAACTGCAGTGACCAAGACAAAGAGAGCAATGACGGCAACATCAATGAATCCACGTGAGTAGTTTTTATGTGAAATCTGAGTCCATGAAAAGAATCGAGCAAAACGGTGCATTCTCTTAACAATATGAAAACGGGAATCAAAGATCAAGATGGAACCTTGAGATGGATTATTGCACTAACTTCGCGTACTCACTACTGACCCAGCCAGTAAGTGTTCCTTCATACGTCACCTTCAACCATCCAGACGCGGATGCATTGGCATACGGCACAGTTGAGCCACTATCTAGTTTCGTTACTTCTTTTCCGGTACTGCTTGCAGTGTCGCGCACACGCAGCCATCCAGTTGGAGTTGTCAAAATCTCTACGTATGGTTTTGTACTCGTTGTTGGTTTATTCGACCCAGTACTTGAAGTTGGTGTTGGTGTTGCTTTAGTTGCACTTCCCGATGCGATTGGTGTGGCAGTTGGTTTTGCGGTTGTCTTCGGTGTGGGAGTTGCTTTCGTGGCAGATGTGGTTGCAGCCGCTGCCGATGGACTGGCCACTGGAGCAGGAGCAACACTTTCTTTTGCAAGCTTCCCAGTCATGATGGTGCGCACGCCCTTAACCAATTTCACAGTGCGCTGCAAGTCACTGTATCCAGGTGCTTGGAGTTGGACAACATGATCACCTTCCGATAGTGAATCAATGAGCAGTGGGGTAAATCCAAGATTTTTCCCATCAATGATAACCGGTACATTATCCGGTGAGGCAGTTAATTGAATTTCTGCTTTTGAGGAATCACGAGCATCTTCATACTCAAAAGTCACTCCAAAATTTTCTTCAGCACTTTGTCCAAAATTCCAATCAACCTGCGTCATGTATCCAGGGTAAAGTTTTAGTGATGTTTCGTAGGGTGTGCCAGCTCCGCCAGTCGGAGTGATTTTAAGTGCAGATTTTCCCGTCTTTTGATCAGTGGATTCAAAGGGTGTGTCACCTGATTCTTTTCCATCTATGGTGACCGTTGCAGTTGCATTGGAAGTGACACGAAGACCAGCAGGCTTGCCACCAATCCCTAACTTACTACATCCAGCAAAAAGAATTGACGCTACCAAGATAACAATACCAGAACGAAAGAGTCTCATAGTCTGTAGACTGAGACTAATATATAACACTCAAGATATCAAGTGGAAACAAAAAGGGGTTTGGTTGGCAAGACAT
>CAZWYZ010000100.1:0-237 GCA_964638785.1 uncultured Pseudomonadales bacterium | reverse complement strand
CCGTGGGGACGGTGTAGACATACTCGCTCGGGTCATACTCAGACCCACAGCAGGCATACACCTTCGCAACACTGCCACCTGTGCTTGCCAGCGGCTGTGAGATCCCGAAGTAGGAGAACTGGATGCCGGTCTTTCCCCAAAAATCGGGCATCGTGGCAAAGATGATGTCTTTGCCAAATGGCCAGCGGTTGTCCGTGACAGTAACGATCCACGATGCTTCCAGAAAGCACGGGTCGG
>CAZWYZ010000099.1:0-3471 GCA_964638785.1 uncultured Pseudomonadales bacterium | reverse complement strand
TACCTTGCTTCCAGGTGGAGCCACCAGTAGTTTTGGAATCGATGTCGCGAAGTTGGCCGGAGTACCGCTCGCAGTTATTGAAGCTGCGCAAGAGAAACTGAAAGAACTTGAACATCGGAATCACTCGCATTCAGATCCAAGAGAAAATAGTACATTGCAAAAATCCACAGCACTTGAGGAATCATTACGCACAATTCAAATATCACATCTCACTCCGCTTGAAGCATTAAACAAGCTCGCATCATTACAACGCGAAGCTACTGACATTACACTATGAGAACAATCACCATACTGCCAAATGAAGTGGTCGCTCATATCGCTGCCGGCGAAGTAATAGAGAGGCCTGCCTACGTCATAAAAGAACTCATTGATAATGCTATCGATGCGCATGCCGAGAAAATTTCAATTGAAATTCATGGCAGTGCTTTTGAAAAAATAACAGTTACTGACACTGGAATTGGCATGAGTAAGGAGGATCTCACTGTCGCAACAACACTACATGCAACAAGTAAACTCAAGTCTCTAGATCAATTGGATACAATTGGAACTCTTGGTTTTCGTGGTGAAGCGTTGGCAAGTATTGCAGCAGTAAGCACTCTCACCATTGCAACGAGAACAACAGATAGCTTGCTTGGTTTTCAGTTCATAAGCAGCACGTCTGAGATTTCCCCAATCGGTATGTCGCCAGGAACTCGAGTAGAAGTTACGCATTTGTTTCAAAATGTGCCAGCTCGCAGAAAATTTTTAAAGACAACCCAAACAGAACGACGAGTAATGATTGATACGATCGTACGCTATGCAATTGCACATCCACACATTCATTTCGTATGTAAAATAAATGGCAAAACCACCCTCGACCGTAAGCCTGAGCCAACTCTCACTCGATTCCTTTCAATTCAAGACAGCTTACTCGAGTCTGAGTTGATTCCATTTCGATACGAAGATGCGTATATTCAAATACATGGATTGGTAGCAAAACCACATCGCAGTTTTTCTTCTCCACGTGAGCAGTATTTAATTATTAATAATCGTCCAATCAGTGATAAGTTACTATCAGCAGCTCTCCACGAAGCATTTGGAAGCTTACTTCCTTCAGATCATCACCCTGCTGCACTGCTGCATATTACAATTCCTGTTCAACTTCTTGATGTAAACGTACACCCGAGAAAAGAGGTCGTTCATTTTGCAAACCCAGATCACGTCTTTCTCTCAGTGAAAACAGCTGTCTTTGAAGCATTACAAGGTCACGTCTTAACGTACGAAGCCAGTGGATGGAAAAATATTCGAAGAGGGAATACTGGTGCTGCTTCTATTGTGACACGCTCAATAGCTGGATCAGCAGTAAAAGCAGCCGTACTTCATACAGACACTCTTCCTGAGATGTTTGAGTGGAAAAATTGTACACAGCTTCACAAAACATACATTTGTGTTCAAACTTCGACTGGTATGCTTTTAGTCGATCAACATGCAGCCCATGAAAGAATTCTGTTCGAAAAACTTCTTGTAGAATTTAAACAGCAGCGCGCTTCAGCTCAAAGTGAAGAAGTTACACCGCCATTGAGGATGAGCGTGGCACAATCAGACGGATTGGTTCTTGATGAGTACTCCCACTACTTTTTGGAGCTTGGGTTTCACTTTCAAAAAGAAAGCGCAACTCGCTATCTACTTACACATATGCCATCACTCTTTCTTGATCGAAATCCCGAACAGATTATTGAAGAAGTAATTAGTGATATCCATTCTGGCAATCCTATTCGTTCGACAGACACGCTAACGCATCGCATGTTGACGTTTCTTGCATGTCGTAGCGCGATAAAAGCAGGAGAGACACTTTCAAAAGAGAAGATGAGAAGTCTCATTGAAGAATTACAAACGACAACAAACAAATACACTTGTCCGCATGGGCGTCCAACCATGGTTTCAATTCCAAAAAAAGACCTTGATAGTCTCTTTATGCGCGCATAACAACTCTGATCTGGTTATTCCATGGATCATGAAAAACAAGTGAATTTGTCTGAATGGTGAATGAAACCCTATGGTCAGTTAGCCGTTGTTGCAATTGTGTATAACTCATTTCAGAAGAAACAAAAAATTCGATCGTTTTTAAACCAGATAACTGTGTTCGTTTTACGGCATTCATACTCTCCCAAGTATTGAGGCCAATATGATGATGATATCCATCAACTGAAATGAAGAGTGCTCCAGGATACTCAGCGGTGACCGAAAAACCGAGGACATCAACATAGAATTTTTTTGCAACTGAAATATCCCCAACTTTTAAATGGAAATGGCCCATGTCGACATGGGCAGAATCTTCTTCGAGTGTCACGTACTTTTGCATGTACTCTTGTGGTGAGATATACAAACTCGCCATTTGAATTGAACTTCCATCCCACTTCCAAAGTTTCTTTTCACGATCAAAATACAGCTCAATTCCATTTCCTTCAGGATCATTCAAATAAAAAGCCTCAGAGACGAGATGGTCAGCAGAACCAGAGAATAAATCGGGCATTTTCTTGAATATACGATTCAGTGTACGAGCTAGTTCACCGCGACTTTTATACAGCAGCGCAAAATGATACAAGCCTGCTTCACTCGAATTGGTATTGAAGGTTGGTTTTACTGTTGAAAGTACTACGAGCGGAGAGTCACCTTTTCCAAGTTTAACTTCTGAATCATTTTCCTCCAACAAGTCTAAGCCAATTACATCAGAGTAAAAGTCCTTTTGTTTTAGAAGGTCAACGACAAATAGCTCGACAGCACCAGGTTGTATATCACTCAATTTTGTACTCATGGGTGGAGTATATCCTAATCAACTCTTCTTTTTGATGACGAGTAAGCTGCTTGAGTGCGTATTCTCTTCTTCTCGCGTCTGAAAGATCCTCGCACGGTAGTATATACGCTAACCGAACTGGACGTCGATTTTTCGTGTATCGTGCACCACTTTTAAGAGAGTTATGCGCATGCACCCTCTTGCGAATATCATTCGTGGACCCAATATAAAAAGTGAAATCAGCACACTCAAGTATGTACACAACCCATTGCATAGGACAGATACTACCACATTGCCATTTGCATCTTGATAGCGCTGTGCATACAAAGCGATAATGATCACATATTGTGTGGACATTGTCTTCTCGATTCTGAACTAGAATGTCCATTCACATCACTATGTTTGAATCATTTCTTTTCCAAGCACTTCTCTACATTCTCTGCTTTGTTTTTGTATGGGTTGGGGCAGGTTTAATTGTATCGACAATTTCAAATGTGTCTAAATTTTGGAAAATACCAACATTCATCGTTTCATTTTTCTTGCTTGGGATTCTGACATCACTGCCCGAAATATCTGTGAGTACCGTCGCTATTTTGAATGATGACCCTGTTATTATTGTGGGAAATCTACTTGGAGGCATAATCGTCTTATTTTTAGGAATCATCCCTCTTCTTGGAATTTTTGGGAATGGAGTAAAG
>CAZWYZ010000098.1:1579-3481 GCA_964638785.1 uncultured Pseudomonadales bacterium | reverse complement strand
GAACCATTTCGTTAAATTCAGAAGTCCAAATTGCAGTGTGTATGATCCTGTTTGTACAGGTGCCATGATGGGGAAGCTCATCGTAATTGAATTTCCTGTCGGGACTGACACCGGAAATTCGACTCTGCCAACTTGAAACGTCAAGTTATCCAGAGGATTTGCGGAACCCAACTTATACACATTTTTAGTCCATTCGCTGCCAGAACAGTTCGCAATTTGAAACTCTACATTGGCTCGTTGACCAGGACTCATTTGAGTAGGCACGGTTCGTCGTACGAGTGAAGCGGGCGGTGTATCCGCTGTACATGGAAACGGTGACAATTCGTACGCTTGAACTCTCGTATTGAATAGGAACGCAAAGACAACAATACAGATAACAGCTCGGATTAATTTTTCCATGTCATATAACTATATGTGTTAGGCATTGATTTACCAAGAAGAAGAACATCAGTTTAAAACAACAGGCCACCTTCAATAATAGAGGTGGCCGTGCTTAAATCATTTTTTTCAAGAGTCTTGTTACTGATATTGAATTGTCAGTCTTGGTGCGTACTGGCTTCCAGCATTGAAACTTCGTACTGATTTTCGTCCGAACTCGCTGCCTGTACCCTTCAGTAAAATACTGAGTGCATTGCCATTCTTCCAGTCTGATCGATTGATAATTTCTTGCACAGGAGCTGTGACCCCTTCTAATTTCTGCCAACTATTTGCTGCCCAGGACACATTTGAGCTATGTGATACTTTGGCAGTTGTGCCTGTTCGTGTCGATGGCAAAGTGGACGTTGTAAACGTAGCACTGTTTGCAGTTGCATGCGCATAAATTTGATAGCCTACAGAAATCCAGGAACTTGATGGGTTGCTCACTTCAACATATGCGTTGAGAATTTTTGCATTCTTTGGAATAGTGATTCCGGTAAAGCGCATACCTGCAAAATATTGTGAATTTCCACCAATATAGAGTGTGGTCCCTGAGATGGAATTACTTGAACCTGTTTGGTGGACATCATTACTGGATGCATTCACTGAAACAGTGAGTGTCTTCACAGCTGGTGTAGATGTTGGCGTTGGAACAGGTGTTGGTGCAATTGTAGGTACTGGAGTTGGGGTCGGCGTTGGCAGCGCTGTCGGTGTTGGCGTAGGTGCCAAGGTTGGTACAGGCGTTGCAGTAGGAGCAATAGTTGGTGTTGGGGTTACGGCTGGTGGTGGAGTTACAACAATGATGCCCGCGTTCGTAAGAATCTCAGCATCTGTAAATGTGGAGAGTTGTATACCATGACCTGTTCGTAATGCATCGATGAAAAAGTTCGCAATTAAACCATTCGCAACAGTTCCTGCATGTCCTACGGAGTCTCCTAATTGGAAGTGGTGTGGTTCATTTCCGTGTGCAGTTGTCTGAATGATTTCTCCTCCGACAAGTAAATTCCCTGAGGAGTCCATTCGCGATACTAATGTGCCTGCAAATGAGTGTAAATCTGCGATCACGATATTTCGTGATGTAGCCATTGTTTGTAACTGAGAGTTAATGCTGTTAATAGCATTGGTGACACGTTGTCGTTTCGTTGCATCAGGGAACTGCACTTGAAAGTCATATCCCATGCCTGGATCTGCATAATTTGCTAACACAATCTTTGGATTTCCTGCTGCCTGAATTGTATCGACTGCAGTCGTTATATTTGAAACAATTCCTGATACTTTTTGAGTCACTTGGGCATTTGTGAGTAGTGAGTTATACACTTCGTTATACGTTCCATTCCAAGAGTGAAAATCATTCGACCCGATCATGATTACAACTGCGTCCACCGAACCTGCACTTACTTGCGCAGCAAGCCCAGTATGCTGACCTGAAGAGATCATGGAAGTGCTCGTTGCTCCAGATCGAGACCAGTTATATGTGTACCCATT
>CAZWYZ010000098.1:0-1569 GCA_964638785.1 uncultured Pseudomonadales bacterium | reverse complement strand
TCTGAAAAAGAACCCCAACTTCCAACAAATACATCTCTCTTTTGAACAAGAAGTTCAAGCCAATTGAGCGTCGTCAACTCATATTGTGTTCCTCCAGCACGATTATCATCAGCTCGGAACTCATCTGTATTACTGTCGCCTAAGATTCCAAGTCGAAGCGACACAGCATTCGCTTTCTGGATTTTGGATGATGTTGGAATGAATAACAATGTGACGGCACCCATGCACAAGAGAGTTAACACAGCACGATACAAAAATGAAGAAATTGTCATATCGAAAAAGCCCATAGTATACCTATATCAACAGTAATATGAATGATCTTAGGAATCAAGAGGGGATAAAATCAGAAATATGTATCTGAGTACTCAGGAAGTATTGTTATAACCGTGCGAGTGCCATGAATGCACCCAACCAAATATAGGCAGAGATGACTCTTGAGAATAAGGTTCTAGGCAGGAGCTGACGTATTGAATACTTCTGTGCATCTTCGCTCAGACGCCTGAGTACATGTGCTTCAACAAATGCAGGAATGAAGTTCATAAATGGAGTATAGAGAAGCAACTTTAACATGGTCATATCCATTGGTGTAGAACCCTTAAATAGGGCAAAATATGAAAAAGTTAGATCCAATGAGAAAAGTGATGCAATTAAATACCAAATCAAGAGTGTGGCGATAAGAGCTTTAATGATTTGCTTCGTCGGGATTTGAAATTTTCTCAACACTATTTTTAACACCACGAAATCTAAAAAGAGCGGGAGCTGAATCATGAGGACCATGAGAAATGGGTATGCTAGTTCCATAGATTGTAAGAAAAGTGTACTCATTACATCATCACAATACAATAGGAATGTTGTGCATAACTTCATCAATTTCTTTGTACGCTCCAGTACATTCTTCCGAGACGTGATCTTTCTTTTGTTTCATTAATACATTCTTTTGAGTAGTTTGAAGATAGGTCTTTCAAACAGTTTTCCAATTGTGATTGATATCACGCACTCTTTTGAGAGTTGGGAGTACACTTCATTGGTATGTTGGCAGTAATCTCGATTGTTGTCCTCATCATCGTCGTTTGTATTAGTTGCTTGACCGAGCGAATCAATATAGGAATCCTCGCAGTCACAACAGCACTCGTCCTCGCGCTGACGGTAACCAGCATACCCCTCAAGCAAGTTGTTGGGTTTTTTCCCTCAGAACTTTTCTTCATGGTCGTAAGCATAAGTTTGCTTTTTGGGATTGCAGGAGAGAATGGAACTCTTGCCTGGATGATGAACAAACTCCTTGGAAAACTCCATGGATCTGTCAATCTCTATCCTCCACTCTTTTTTGTTGTAACCTTTCTTTTATCGGCAGCTGGACCAGGCAATATTGCCGCAACCGCCATCATCGCTCCAATTGCAATGCGTGTTGCAGCACAAATGAAGATCAATCCGTTTCTTATGGCAATCCTCATTTGTACGGGTGCAAATGCTGGTGCGTTTTCACCAGTTGCTCCAACTGGAATCATTAACCTGGGAATGTTGAGTAAGATTGGACTCGGAAGTGGTTCACTCAGTGTCCAAATATTTATC
>CAZWYZ010000097.1:0-3494 GCA_964638785.1 uncultured Pseudomonadales bacterium | reverse complement strand
AGAGTACTACGCCTAATATGGTGGCAAACAAAATAATACCTACCCGCAGTGTGGGCACCGCCAATGAGAGGTCAACGCGTGTAGAGAACATCTTGAAAATAAAGAATGTTGCCAAACCCACAGAGATACCGGCGAGTGCACTATACAAAACTCCATCTCGGGTTATAAGTAATGATTCACCGCGGAATTTAGAATACAATACAGGGACGGCCATAACCACTGTGGCGCAAGCGCAGAGTAGCGCTCCACCCACAGCATCACTTATCTTGTTGCTGGATAGCTTAACAAAAAAATCCATCAGTGCATTCAAAAGAGCTGCTATCAACGCAAAGAACAACCACTGCATATAGGTGTAGTATCTCAAGAATAGAGATGTTTGTCGAGAAGTGACTGACTTATGAGTAAAACTGAGTCAGTAATGCTTCAGCTAAAGTATCCAACGAACTCACTACCGGCACTGAGAATTCATTGGGGAAAATGAGTGGCAGTTCAGTACATCCCAAAATTAATGCATCGATTTTTTGATGCAAAAGTGTTTGTGCTATTCCACTCAATTTAGCTTGTGTGGCTGAAAAATCACCGGCCAGCACTTCATTGACAATAACACCGAGCATAGCAACTTGTTCATCGGTGGGAGTTACCACTTCACATGATTCTGCCAAGCTATTTTGATACAAACGTGAACGAAAGGTAGTGGGCGTGGCCATCAATCCTACTTTTTTGTAGCCAGCTTTTTTTGTAACTTCTGAGACTGCATCTATCATTGATACAAATGGAACATTGGTCACTGACTGTAATTCTGGTAATAATAAATGTGCGGTGTTACAAGCTATTCCAAAATAAGAACAGAGTGGTGATAATCCTTTGACACTGTGTTGCAACATTGCTAATGCTGGAGGGACATTATCTTTATTGGTAATAAAATCTGGCACAGGAATGGAGTGCAAAATAATATCAGGATAGTCTTCGTTGCGCGTGGCTGAGAACTGCGTGCGCGCCTTTTCAATCATAATTTTATATAATTCCCCGGATGCATCTGGACCCATGCCGCCAAGAATGCCAATACTTTTTTTTGTTTTCATAATCAATCTTTGTTTATTAATTTGAGGTTACTACTGAAGTCTCGAATCGCTCTTAGTTTTTTGTTTCAAAAATGACGGAGCTTTTGGTGATTGCATTCATTATTGGGAGATCGACCTCCCAACCTCTTCCTGCTGTCTGAGGAACTGCAATATGTGCACCAGTGCGCTCCATAGGAGTCACGCAAGGGTCTTGGCCTTCAGCAAAATATGCGCTGGTGCCTGATATATCAGAAGGGAGTGTTACTCCTGGATGTGCAGCCATAGCAAGTGCGTGCGCTTTTCCCGGCGCCGTTAGTTCCATCATACCACCAACCCACGTATCAACTCCAGCCTTTTGGCATCGTTCAATCATGGTCTGTGCAATATCTAAACCACCCACACGAGTAACTTTAATATTGATAATCGGGATACCTCCAGAAAGTGCCGTGTCAAGTTCAGGGAGTGTATGAATACTTTCATCAAGACAAATTCTACCGGGGATTCCCTCACGCAAAAAATGTTGCTGCAATGCAACGTGATGGGCAATATCATTATGCGCCAATGGTTGCTCAATCATCAGCAAACCCAGCGCTCCATATTTTTCTAGCAGTGCCACGTGCGCAGAATTTTGCCACTCAAAAGATGAGTTGGCGTCAACCATTAATAAAACATTGGGAAAAGCTGCGCGGATGGCGGCAATTTTTTGATAATCTTCCAGCGTGGGCCCCACTTTGATTTTAATTCTTCTGAACTGATCAATAGTAATCCGCTGTTCAATTTCACTGAGCGGCGCTGTTTTGGAGATGCTAATACCCACTTCAACTTGTTCTTTAGTGCCACCCAACAGTGAATACAATGGCACTCCCTGCTCTATGGCTTGGGCATCAAGAAAGAGGTTGGCAAATCCTGCTTGAAAAATTGGGTGCTCAACCAAATAACCCAATGCCCGGACTGCCTCACGAGCTGAATCATATGACTTACCCACAAATGTTTCCCCTAGCTCTTGCACCAGAGCCCATGCTTCAACCGTAGATTCAGATCCATAGATGGGAAATTTGGTGGTATCAATTGCGCTCCAAGCTTCAACGCCTGTGTTCGTGACCCCTCGCAACACCACCATGTCACGCTCAGGACCAATGACTCTGGGGAGACCTTCCACGTCACCCAATGAAAAGGTATTTTTCATCCTGGGTGTCACGTATCTGGCTTCAAGCTCAGTAAAGCGCATACTTATTCTTCCTGTGTAGCTGGTGGATAGTGCAGATTGAAAACTAAAATATAGGCATCACCGGCAGCATAGTCCAAGTCATCGTAAGAAATATCGGGGTGTTCAGGTTTTGTTTTCGTCAGCATACTCCCATAATGCCCTGCTACTTTGGATCGTTCAAGCGTGTAACCAGTTATCTGACCATCATCTACTGTTTCTTTGAGAACAGCTTCAATGCCAGCCTGTACGCGCGGATTTTGGGTACGGGTAAATACGACCTTGAGTTTTTTTTCTAATGCATGGCCAATACGCTCACGGTTCATAGCAGTGTAGAGACCAGATCCCTGAGATTCCTTGGCTACGGTTGCCCCAGCCAGGTAACATCCTTGTTCTGTTGAAACACCTGAAACGCCAAACATTTGATCAGGTGAACCAAACATGGTACTACTGAAAGACAACACTTTATCATGTTTATCAAGAATCACTGTGATCAAGTCACCTTGCATGTGATGCAAGGTATCATCCTCAGTTACTCCACCCTCAAAGGCACTGTTCACACAGGCAATAATACCCATAGCAATGGCGGGCGGGAGTTTGTTATATGAAGTAACGTTTTCAAAGTGAAGTTGTTGTAATTCTGCCTGCTGCATTTTAAGGTATCCTTTCAATAATCTTCATTGCTTACTGCACTATGCAATGAATTTAAAAAATCGTCAAGTAGCTTTTGAGCCTTTTTGATATAATAATTGCATACATGCAAAATATGGTTGAGAACCCACAGATTCCTATTAGGCTTCCTGAGCTGAGGGTTCCTATTGACCATGCTAATCAGCTCTTATTGATTGGATTTGCCCTGTGCCTCACAGAGCCCGTGGCGACTGGGCACGATTATCTCATTGCAGAATGGCAAGCTGACATGCAGAAAACTGAAATTCCACAAGAAGTGGTGGCACATATTGTTGTTCTTTTGGAGTCCAGAATGCTCACCTCAAATCCCACAATACTGCGCACTGGACTTGAAATTATTTTTCATGCCCTCGAAACACGCTTTTGGGCAACCAGAAAAGTGGGTGAGCTGAAAGCTGCACAGGCACTTCCCAGCTATGACCCTGATAGAGAAGTAGCAATTTTAGAATCGGTCAGTAGAGAAATTAGACATCGTGGTTTACCTAGTGAACTGACCACTTTTTTTTCTACCCTGATGGCAGCAGTCCGCGCAGAGCATG
>CAZWYZ010000096.1:0-3506 GCA_964638785.1 uncultured Pseudomonadales bacterium | reverse complement strand
ACAAGACACAAAGACAACTGCCGTCAGTTCACTCCTACTTGCAGATATTGCCACTGCCTCAAAGGCAAAGGGATACAAAGACCCCAACGCAACTGCAGTGGTCCAACCTGTCATCAAGAATGTAATTACACGTAATAAGCACACACCCTACACCACAGGGACAGGTGAGACTTGGTATGAGTCACTAAAGACGATCATGTCTGCAGAAGGCCAAGACCTCTGTTCATACATCGTCGACAACAAGATAGACCAGGTGTGGATTTGGAAAGATGTTTCCGTTGATAACGGAGGGTTTGATAGAGAGTTCTTCATGAGTTGGTCTAATGCCATGTTGCCACCAAATGGATACACTCCATTGTGTAATGGGCAGCGAAGCTTCTTGGTGTTAGGACTCGATCAAAACAGAGGTGTCGGTGAGGCATTGCATAGTTTTGGTCATTCAATAGAAGCGACTTTGCCGCTCATTCAGGGATCTGACCTATTCTGGACAAGATGGGCTGGTGGGCCTGGATCCGCCGATGAGGCACGTACCTGTGGTAATGTGCATTTCCCTCCGAATACTTCCATTGATTATGACTACGGTCGTACGACATCAATGACTACAACTTGTGAAAATTGGAAACCAGATGGAACCGGTACTGCGACCAATGTAACGTGTTCACGCTGGGGATGTACACAACAAGGGTATATGAAGTGGTGGTTACAAAATGTTCCCAATGATAACAATGGACTCGTCTATGGAGGGAAAACTCTTCCGAACTGGTGGAGTTTCTTAGCGGACACCGATGCAGCCATTACTGCTGCGAACACTGCTGGATATTACATGTCCCCTGCATTTGCGGATGCAGCACGACCTTCATTTGTGGAGAGTGTGGTAGAAGGCACACAGGTCAGTGGATCAAACCTGGTTCTCAATGTGCCAGTGACTGCGACTGGAAGAGGAATCATTGTTGGTGCCTCCTATCGATCACCAAGTGCGTCGAGTGCAAATAGAGTTTCCTCAATTGACATGAAAACGTCCACCGGTTCATCAAAAGCATTGAAGATTATTAATCGATCAAATAATGGTGAGTACACAACTGAACTTTGGTACGTTGTCTCGCCTGATGTCGGAATGAATCTTGTATCAGTGAATTTTGTTGGTACGCCACAAGATCAAGCAGTCGCGGCAACAACCATAATCGGTATCAATACAACGACTCCAATTGCGTCAACGGCGGGAGTAAGTGCAAACGGCTCATCGACAGCACCAGCAGTGAGTGCTCAAACGAGCGCATCACAAGCATTGCTTGGAGTTGCCACTACGTATACTGGCTCACAAAATGTCTTAACACCTTCTGCAAATACACGTGGATTGTGGGGAGCAACAACAGCGAATGTCATAGGAAAGGGTGGATATGTCAATGGCACTGGAACGAGTTCCATTTCTTGGACAGGAACAAGTGCATGGCCATGGTCAGTCTCTGGTGTTGTGATAAATCTTGCTGCACCAGCCCCTAGCCCAACTGCAACACCGCTTCCAAGTTCAACTCCAGCTGCATCACCAATTGCGACATTTGCACCAGTCTCAGTTTGCCGCAATCCAAGTAACCCAACCGATACGAGTTGCGCTGGATGTACACAGACATGCTCTGCAACTGTTCCATGTAACGCTGGATTACAGTGTGTCGTTATTACGCCTGAAAATCAGCCCGCATTTCCAGGCACAGGAAGAGGAAAAATTGTGAAGTTTGTCTATCGTTCCACTGGAACGGGACAAAATATGGCAATCGACTATATAAAAGATGGAACAACAATCGTTGATGACAAATCAACGGCGATAACGTATGCAGGAACCTGGATTAAAGGATCAGACTCAGCGCCATACGGTGGAACGTATGCATTTACGAATGTGAATGGAAGCTCGATGAGTTACACCACAGCATCATCATCCATTATTATCCGTCCATTCCGACTCGCTCCACGTGGAGTCTTAGATGTGTATGTTGATGGAGTGCTCACGCGTAGTATTACTGATCTAGCAACCGGTGGTGGTTGGTCCGATATTGTTATCTCTGTAACGTCAACTGCAACTGCCACGCCTGCACCACAGCGAACTGTGCGCTTGGTCAATAAACCAACAGGTACAGCTACTTCATACATGGACTTTGACGGTCTTATTGAAAACGGTGCGCTGACCGAGCAGACCAGTTCACGCTTTACCTATACAGGAACCTGGGTGACTGGTTCGTTGACTGCTCTGAGTGGAGGAAGTAATAAATATACTTCGACAAGCGGAGGATATGTACAGTTTACGACATCTGCGACAAACGTTTCTGTGTACAGCACGAAACAATCAAATATGGGATCGTTTGATATCTATATTGATGGCGCGTTCAAAGCAAATATAAAAATGACGTCAGCAACCACGTTGTACAAAACGCCAATCAATATTTCTGCTTACTTTTAGGATATAAATCAATTCGTCTTAAAAATTGAATGGACACGGGAAAACACCGTGTCCATTTTTGTACACAGCTGAAAGATTGGGTGTATAGTGGTGAAAAGGAGACACTATGCCTGCATACGTCGTCAACATCGAACAAAAAGCACTCTCAAACGAAAACTTTCGCCAAGTTCTTCATACGGATCAGCACTCCCAACTTGTCCTCATGTCTCTCCTACCCAAAGAATCGATTGGTGTAGAAGTTCATGAAATTGTTGATCAATTTATTCGCATTGAACAAGGAACAGGAAAAGCAATTCTTGATGGAGTTGAACACCCACTCAAGGATGGGTCAGCTGTCGTCATCCCAGCAGGAATCAAACACAACATTATCAACACGTCCTCAACGGAGAAAATGAAAATTTATACGGTGTACTCCCCTGCCCATCACAAGGATAAAACGGTTCATATAACGAAGGCAGATGCCCAGAAAGATACTACTGATCATATTTAAGACATATGTCGTACTTGCAGGACTCTGAGTTTCCATTTGATGATGTTGTTGATTCAAGTCAGGAGAATTCGCACTTCTTGGAAGCCAAGCAACGAATTGATGCGATTCTTGGAGAACTCAGCACCGATTCAGATGATCTCGATAAAGATATTCAAAACGCGAAGGAAATGGGAGTTGTCCTACCCAACCCCAGACATGAGGATTGTACCTACGTACGCGTGGCAGGGCGCATATTACGAGAGCGTGGAGCGTATTATCATGTCCTCACCTATGACGAGGTAAAAGAGTATCTGCATCAGCTTTCACGGGATGAGCTTGAAGATGTCAAGCGAGCTCGCTATGGTCGATTTCCATTGCCGTTTCGCGATTAGGATGTGAATGAGAACGACGTTTGATGTATTGCTGAATGAGCGCGTCGGGATGCAGTGCGAAATAGCGAGCCAGTATCTCTCTTTCTTGATCTTGATTAACGATTTGTTGAAATGTTTGACGCGTCACCCAATCAAAGCGATCGTGCTCGTCACTTAATTGAACAGTTCCTGAGACATACGTACAGGTATAGTAGAC
>CAZWYZ010000095.1:0-3518 GCA_964638785.1 uncultured Pseudomonadales bacterium | reverse complement strand
TCGACCCACACAGAGAAGAAGGTAAATTTTCCTTTTTGCTCTGCGCCAGACGCAGACAGTGGCATTGTGGCAATTTCAATTGCCTGATCCAAGGAAAGCAGGAGGCTTAGACCTACGCCTATTGCGTCCCGCTCCCCAAAGAGTACGCCGTGCTGTGTTCTATCAATGCGTTGTAGCTGCGCCAGCGCTGAGTTCAGCATATTATTCAACTCAGCAGACGATTCAAAGACTTTCAAACCATTCATTCAAACACTTCCCTTCACTTAGGATTATTTAACGGATCCCAAAAGTATACCTTATAACAAGGGTATTAGCAATCTTATAGGCCTTTTTGAGCGTTTAGCGTCGTTTCGGCTGACGTGGAGTTGTACGGACAAAATGAGCAGCGAGTGCTGCAATCATGCAGATAAGTCCGGTCACAAAGAAAAGGCGTCGCCAGAAGAGCATTCTCCCTGTGTCTGCAAATCCCAAGATACTTGGGATCAGTGAGATTATTGAGTTACTTGAGGATGAGCTTGAACTTGATCCAGAATTTGAATTTGAGGATGAACTGGTCGTTGTCGTTGTTGTACTGCCTCCACATGTGAAACTGATGTTGTATGCCATCCAGTCACTTGGGTCGAGGCCCCATTCTGAACCATCTGGGATATAGACCCAGCCGGTGGCAATTAAGTCAGCTTTCTGTTTTGAGGTCAAACTTGATGCTTTCCACCAGTTTGTTTGGATACCAGATCCGTTCGGAGAACAATAGCATTGAACGACTTTTGAATCATCAATTTTGTACACGACATCTGACCCTGTGTACGTTAATGTACTTCCTGCAATTCCATGAACACCACTTGGATAGTTTGCAATGACCGTTCCACCTGGGTTTGGACAGGTTGGGAAGTTTGGGAGATCCAATGCGCGAACTTGGCCGGCTACCGAGAGTAGCAGGATTCCTGCAAGAAGAAAGGATGAGATTTTCTGTCGATAGTGACCACTCATAGTCTTAGTATTTATTATACTAGGACGTAGTGTATCAGATAACACACATGTTATCAACTATAGGATAGAAATATTACCCAAATATGCGAAGGAAGAAGAGCTTGATGCGGTCAAAAATCGAGTACTCTTCTTTCTCCAGGCGAATATCCATGTCAGAAATTCCCAGTGAAGAAACAGCCAGATTCTGAGAATGATACCCCACCGCAAAGACGGAGATCTCGCTGTCACCTGCGGCCAATGGGAGAACGAATGCACCATCCTTATCAGTCATAGTCATACGCCATGGAGTTTTGACGGTTACTTCAGCGAGTGGCGTATTGTCTCTGCCATACACAATTCCTTTTGCAGCAGCTGGCTTATAGTACCTGCGGATGACATCAACGGCCGCACGTGGGCTTCCTCCATCATTCCAAATCTGTGTTGATCCGCCTGTCCCCACCCAGTAGTTAATTCCTACAACTGCCTTTTCAAGTGACAGTGCAGAGAGTGCTTGATCGATCCAGCGAGCTTGCTCCTGCTCGGTCATTGCTCCATGAATATCTGGAATTGGGGCACCCATCTCACCGAAGATTATTTTTCCTTTACTTTGAGCTGAGATTATTCTGACATCATCAACAAGCATGCTCGGGTCTTTAACGTAGTGATCGATCACGACATATCCTCCGACACTTCTCGTCGTGTTCTCATCCATGATGAGTTTGGCAACGTCAGCGTTCATTGAGTGCAGGTTTGGAGTCACATTTTTCCCCATACGGAAGAATGCAGTTTTGGAGATGGTGTACTCGTCAATTAAAAAGGCACGATACTCGTCAATTTTTCGTGTCATGCGTGGATCACCAGGACCACCATTCTCACACTCTGGACAGCTACTAAAAATGTCGCCTTCTTCAAACAGATCAGTGTTTGTGTTGAGAAACTCTTCAAGCATTTCTTTGTGATCATCTTCATCAATACGGTCGTACTCAAACCAGCCTTCCCAGCCAGCGAAGTTTCCTCGAAACCATACATTCAGATTATTTTTGCGTGCTGCAGCGACCCACATGCGTAAGACAGGCAAATATTCCGGATCATAGGGAGTGGCAATACTGACGTGTGTTGCACCAGTCTCAGCTATGGCTTTGACTTGGAACGAAATCTTGTCTGAAAATGCAGCAGGATTATCCAATGTTTGCTCTGCAAGATCACGTGAATACTTCATCGTGTCGATTGCTTGAAACTGCCACCAGGTCGTTCCTTCTGCCATCACAACACGACTGCTAGCAGAAAATATGGCGAGTCCGATGATGATGCCAAAGAGTGTCTTCATATGGGTATTATACGTTATTTGATTTCCGCACTGATATCGCGGGCGATCAGTGCATATAATTCGCTTAAGTTTTGTTTCCCAATCAGTCGATAGAATCCACTGCGTAAGTAGAGACCAGCACGTACTAATGTGAGTACCATCTTCGCTTGTGTTGGATAGTGCTTTTTGCAAAAGTGAGCCAGTCCTTTGAAGTTATCTTGCAACAACTTGTCTTGGATATTCTTACTGCTTGCTCCACCCAAATGAATGACTGGGACTGTTGGCGTATACCCTAAGACAAATCCATTTGCATGAATGCGGTGACACCACTCCGCATCAACCATGTGGAAGAACAAGTCTTCATCAAATCCACCTGTCTTTGTATAGACAGCAGTTTTGAGCAAGAAGAAACAGGGTGGACACCACTGCATGATACCTTCATGGTCATAGAACTCATCGTTGAATCGATAGATTTTTTGGATGTAGCGTTTGATCACTGGCACACTTTCCATTCCAAATGCCCAAGTCACAATGCGACGAGGTGATGGGAGGAAACCTCCGTAGAATTGGAATCGACCATCCGCGTAGAAGCACTTGCTGACAAGTGCATCACATTCTGTACGCTCAATCATCTTTTGAAATATTTTTGTAATGGAATCAGGATTAATGTAGGTATCTGAGTTCATCAGCAACATGTACGGTGTATCAACAGCTTGCATTGCAAGATTATTTCCTCTGGCGTATCCAATATTTTCTGGAAGAGCCATGAGATGTACCCATGGATATTTTTCTGCAATCATTGCAGCGGATCCATCTTTGGATGCATTATCAACAACAATGACCTTGACGGTGTTGTTGATGACTTTTTTACTATCGGCGATTGCTGCTTCAATTTTTCCAAGACACGTATCAGTTACCTGCAAGGAATTATATGAAAGCAAGACGATTGTGCAGTCGAGATTTGGGTTCATATGTTTTTTTTATACTGAGTGGATACAAATGATTTCAATGAATGGAAACTGTCTTTGTGAAAAGCCGCGCGAACCTTGGTATTGTCAGCAACTGAGTACTGAATATCACCAAATTCAGGCTGCATTTTTTTCTCAAAACGATAACCGAGCTCTTCGAATGCTGTGACAATATCTGCGATTGTCGTCACCTCACCTGAACCGAGGTTATAGACTTCAATCGGTGCAACCCGCGTATTCTCTCGTGCAAGCGATTTGAGAAGAATCTCAACGATATC
>CAZWYZ010000094.1:0-3545 GCA_964638785.1 uncultured Pseudomonadales bacterium | reverse complement strand
ATATATTTAGTAGATTTTGGGTTTTGTAGGTCTTATGAGGATGATAATGGAAATGGTCAGATTGATAATGGAGAAGGGAAGATCAGTTGGGACTTTCGCTATCAAGTAAACAATCAACCAGAACAAGTGGTCACCGCACATTGGTGGAACCCACTTACGCAAGGATGTGCAATCATCAGAGTGCCTTCAAATGCCACGATTGCAGTCGGTGAAGTTCTGAAATCTGGTTGGAGACAAACTGGATTGTATGTTGATGGAGTGAAGATGGATGACGTGATCTACATGTATACGTCAAATAAGGATGCAGTAAAAGTGCTCTGGTTTGTGAACACATTTACTCCTACCCCCAGTCCAACCCCGACACCAAGTCCATCACCAACAGTGACGCCAACCCCAACGCCACCAACAAATATTTGTGTGTTGAGTAACATTTCGGTGATTCCATCACCAGACGCAACAGCGTGGAATACAACTGGAGCATTCACACTGAAGAACACTGGAACATCCACAACTACCTTTAACTGGTTCTTGGATGCATGGACTGATAACTCACTCGATAAAAAAGGAACACTCACACTCAAGCCTGGAGAAACAAAAGAATTAGGTCTTGGAAAGATCTGTTCGAAGTGGCAACTCGATATTGGTTGTCCTCCAGAATATGCACAGCGAGGATATATTGTTGAGTCAAATCAAAATGCATGTGTCACACCAACTCCAACAGTGTCGCCAAGCCCAACTCCTACGCCAACGGTCACACCAACGCCAATTCCAGGAGGATTCTTAAAAATCTGTAAGTTTGAAGATGGCAACAGTAATAAGGTTCAAGATAGTGGAGAAAAAGGTCTTGTTTGGTCATTCCTCTATCGTCTCAACGGTGGAACCGACACAACGTATACAACAAAGATCAGTCCTTGGTACTCCTTTTGGAAGAACGACAATGGCTGTGGTGAAAAAATCTCGTTACCAGCAGGAACACAAGTAAACGTTTCAGAGAAAATGCAATCTGGGTGGAGTGCAACGACGGATGCAACCCAAAGTGCAACGATTCGAGCAGGTGAGATCACGGTGCTCAAGTTTGGTAACCGTCAAAATGTGAATCCAACTCCATCACCATCCCCAAGCCCGACACCAAATCCACTTGTCTGTAATGCAGTTTGTACTGCAGACAATGACTGTCAGAGTGGATACATCTGTCATGCTGATGGTTCTACCAAGTATTGCCGCCGACCTGAAAATAGAGAGAGCACAAGTTGTGATACACGTCAGATGGGTGGCTTCTTTATCCGCAAGTATCATGATGAGAACGGCAATGGCCGCCAAGACAGTAGTGAAAAAGGGTTGTCTTGGAAGTTCCAGTGGGAGAGCAATGGAGACAATACATGGCATGACTATGAAACATTTGAGAACCGCTTAGGTGAGGGCGGTGTGGTCACTTTGCCAGTTGGAACACAAGTTCGCATCCGCGAAAAATCAGCAGATGGATGGACAGCAACAACTGCCACAGAAGTTACGATTCACATAAGAGAAAAAGACAATCAACTCATGGTATTTGGAAACTGGAGAGGGAAACCTCAAGTCCTCGGTGCAACAACACCAAGTACATTACCAGCAACCGGATTCTCAACTGCATTCGGTGGAGTCGGTTCCATCGTCATGTATGGAATTGGGATTTGGCTCAAGAAAAAAGGTTTGTAAACGTATTGAACTAGACATACTGCCCTATGTCCACTCTTATTGGAAAAAGACCAATTTCTGTCGTTATCTTTGACCGCACACAAGCAGGTCTCTCTGATGTGCCAGTTTTTGCACAGAAACTGAAGGAAAAGGTAAACACTCCCAGCCCTGAAGAAAAAATAACGTCCTCCTTATCCCCGCAAGCACTTCGCATTGTAGAGGCAATTCACTCAGAAAAACCGGGTTCAGTTTTGCGCGCAGACTCGTCTGGAGGGCAGACCGGCGAGTTTGCGCAGAGCACTGACCCAGTTCGCTCTAGTGATAGCGTACACAGAAATGATACGTCGAATCAACTGCGAATAGATCCCGTTGCGATCTCCAGTATTGTTGACGATCCTATGCTGACACCGATTGAGCCTGTTTTGATAGGACTTGACCAGGTGCTCAAAGAACTTGCAACCTTGAAACCAGTGATTCCAGCTATAGAGGTGTCTCCAATGGAGGGAATCCGTCTCGATGCAGTGCATACGCATGGGTACCTTGAGAGAGTGACACTTCCACCGCGAGAAAAATCAGTACGAGATGTGATTGAACTCCTTCAGTTTGCCACTCGTCGGTATGGTCAAAAACTTGCCAAAAACGTGCATGCAGCTCAAAAGAATCTGACAGAAGTAGCGGCTTCAACTCGTACACGAGTGAATACGTTACTCGGGACACTAGGATCGTATGCTTATCAAGCAAGCAGTACTTTGGTGACCCAAGCGCAGACGCTTCACATACCAACTCTGCCACGAATAGAAGTCACAGTTCCACGCCTCAACAATCTGGTCACGATTCCTTCTGGAGAACGCTTGAAGACAAACGTATCAATGAAGCTTCAGTCTCTTTTTGGATTCACACAGGAAAGCTTTATCAGTATTACGTCCAAGCTCTTCATTGTCTTGGCAATCGTCCTCATGCTTTTGACTGTTGGACCTATGGTTGCACTTGAGTTTCAAAGTATTCAGCACAAAATTTCTCGTGCATTCTCAGGGTTTTCGACACGAGCGGAAGAGCCTGAGAATCTTGCAATGGAAACAAAACCAACTCCGGTCCCATCTGCCAATCCAGATCCAGAAAAACAATTTCAAATTCAGATTCCAAGAATTGGAGTCGACTCAAAAGTCATTGCGAACGTTGATCCAGGCAGTGAAGAAAAATATACGGAAGCACTCAAAAAAGGGGTCGCACATGCTGCCGGTACTGGATTACCAGGTGAGTCGAATACAGAGAATAAAACAATTTTTATTTTCGGCCACTCTACAAACGGTGAATGGAACATATCCCGTTACAATGCACTCTTCTACTCTCTCAAAGACTTGGTGGTTGGAGATACTTTTACTGTCTGGTTTTGGGGCAGAGAGTTTGGCTATACAATCACCGAGACAAGAATTGTGGAAGCAAATGATGTGAGCTTTTTGGTGCCGCAGACTGATAAAGACCTTTTAATTTTACAGACATGCTGGCCACCAGGGACCAGTTGGAAGCGCTTCTTGGTGGTGGCTGAACCGGTGAAGTAACTCATCCTTCTCGCACCTTTTTTTCTTACTTTTTTTGACGAAACAGAAGCCGAGAAACGTGCTCTCCGTTTCAGTATCTGGGAATGAAAAGTATTGGCCAAAAGAGCGGTTGCGATCTGTGCTTGATAAAATTGACAAAAACACATGATTCTGGCATAATGATGGAATCTTCAAGGATTATTCCTTGGTTTGACGTTTCCCGACAATTTGGAAGTAGATTGTTTTTCTCAAGTACAATTGTCTTTTTCATGAATTACACAGTCTTTTCTCAAGCATACTATAATTATACGTTCCTGTAGCTTTGATGCACCG
>CAZWYZ010000093.1:0-3656 GCA_964638785.1 uncultured Pseudomonadales bacterium | reverse complement strand
TAAACACATGGACAAAGGTCTGAAAGAGAAATGCTGCTATGAAAGAAAAACGTAATACTTGGTCGAAGTAGTCAAGAAGATGGATATTCCACAACAATACGCCGGTTAACACGGCAAATATTGCCAAAAGCAAGAGGACACCAACAAAACCTGTTTCTTCTGCGTAGGAGGCAAAAAAGAAGTCTGTATGATGCTCTGGGAGGAACCGTAAGTTTGTCTGTACTCCATGCCCAATCCCTCGTCCCCACAGCTTCCCAGATCCCACGGTAATGATTGCCTGCTGCGCATTATATCCGCTCCCCTCTTGCTCACTTGTTCCCATGAATGAGAACAGCCGCTGTTTTTGATACGGATAGAGAACGAAGTTCCACGCAAGAATGCTCAATATGACACCTAAACCAAGCCACGGCACAAGCATTGTCAATCTTGGAATGGAAAAGAAACAGATACCGCCAGTGATAGCCAGTAAAACTAAACTGCTGCCCAGGTCTGGCTGCAGCAGAACCATTCCAAAGTAGACAGAGGCAACTGCACAGAAGATGACGAGACGTTTGTGATTTTTTAAACTATACCGAGTCACATAGGTACACAACGTCAGTGCCAATACGGGTTTGGCAATTTCCGATACCTGTATTCGTACTGGTCCAATTGAAAACCAGCGTGACGCTCCTTTTGCTGTATATCCAATCACTAGAGTGAAGATAAGAAGCAATGTAATGAGCAGATATGAGGGAATGACAGAAAGACGAAAGAGGCGTCGAGGTATGAACTGTAATGTTATGTATGCACCCAGTCCTAAAAACGCAAAGAATAGTTGGCCACTTGCCTCTTTGGGTGAAACACTCCAGAGCATCAGCGATGAGATGCCACCAAGAAGTGCTAAGAGCAAACCGATGAAGACACGCTTATCCATACTCACGGGATAGTAGCAAATCCATTCAGGTTGTGCAAAAAAGTAATCACACCTTCGCAACAGTCGCTTCACCCTTTGTGAGGTTTCGCACTAGAGTCTTTGCTTTGATCTCTTCAGTAAATGACTCTGGCCAATCAGGCAGTGTTGCATCGATGGTATCACCCACTGAAATACCTTCAGTTGCTTTCCGCATGTCTTGGATTGCTCGGATGGCTTCTCGCATTGCGCCTTCCGCTAAAAGTTCAGGAGTGATTGTCTTATCTAAGGACACCACGAGCTTTTCTTTGTCGACTTTTTGCTCATACTTTTTGATATTCGTTTCCGCCAAGATAACTTTCCACACATCATCACTTAATTCCATTGGAACAAATCCAACGATCTTGCCGAGCGGCTGTCGCAACTTGATACTATGAGTTTTACGGATTCGATGAGCATCTTCGACCACCGCTTGTGCAACCTTCATTTCTGCCTCAAGTTTTTCATTGAGGAATACTTCGAAATCAACAAGGTTTGGCCAGTCAGTTAAATGGATCGACTCACCCGACTCACTGATCCCTTGATAGATAAGTTCAGTGGTAAATGGAATAAATGGTGCGAACAATTTGCACACAGTTACCAATGCTCGTGCCAAGATTTCCTTACTCTCCGGATAGCGATCTTCTTTTAATCGCTCACGTGACAATCTGACATACCATGTTGAGAACTCTGCCGTGAAGTCCATGAGAATTCTACTTGCGCTGACGACGTCATATGCGTCCATGGCAATGGTGACATCTTTGACACTATGTGCGAGTCGTGAAAGTAGCCACCGATCTAGAACATGCAGTGAGGTGAGCTGATAGTTGACCGTTTTTGCTTTTCCTTTTACTTTGTCACTCTTCCCTTTTCCATACAGAGCCCAAAATCCATAGACATTCCAGAGGATGTTCATGACTTTGTTCTGAATCTCATGAACACTTTTTTCTGAGAAGTTTAAGTTCTCACCCTTCATGATCGGACTACTCATCAAATATAATCTGAGTGCGTCCACACCATATTTATTGATGAGATCCATTGGATCAGGATAGTTTTTCTTACTCTTACTCATCTTGGTTCCATCTTCAGCCAAGATTGTTCCCGTGGTTAAACTGTTCTCAAATGCATTTGATCCAAAGATTCCAACAGATAAGACATGCATGCAGTAAAACCATGCACGCGTCTGGGCAATGTATTCAGTGATGAATTGCGCTGGGTACGAGGCCTCAAACTTTTCTTTATTTTCAAATGGATAGTGGATTTGCGCAAACGGCATTGAGCCTGATTCAACCCAACAATCAAACACCTCAAAGATTCGTTTCCCTTTGATTGTTTTCGCATCATCAATCCATAGCTCAATATCGTCGATATGTTCACGGTGTAAATCAGTGATTGATTCAACACGTTTGGGATCTACTGCCCATTTTTTAAGTTCTTCGATAGACCCAATCACACGTCGGCGTGGTTGAATAGTTGATTTTTGTACAAGTACTTCTTCCCAAATTGGCATGGGAGTTCCCCAATATCGACTGCGAGAAATATTCCAATCTGGAGCAGTTTCTAGTCCTTTTCCAAAGCGACCATGCTTTAAATAGTCAGGATACCAATTAATATTTTCATTGGCTTGTGTCATCTCTGGCTTTAGTGTCTGCACATTTATAAACCATGCAGGAAGAGCATTGAAATACAGCGGAGTTCCACAGCGATAACAGAATGGATAGGAGTGCGTAAAATGACTGGCATTCAACACCAATCCACGACTGGACAAATCTTCAACGACCCAGTTTTCTGATTTTTTGTAAAACTGTCCAGCTAATGGAGTGACAAAATCAAAGAATTTTCCTTGATCATCGAGAGTAGGAACACAAGGCAGTTCTTTTTCTTGTGCAAGTTTATAGTCATCCTCACCAAAGATTGCGGCTGTGTGAACGATACCTGACCCATCTTCTAAACTCACAAAATCCGCCGTAGTTACATAAAATGCTTTTTTCCCATCCAACGGCATGTACGTATAGAGTGGTTCATATTCCAGGCCTTCTAGCTCTCTTCCTTTCACAGTCTTGATCACTTCAGCTTTTTTTGATCCTAGAAGATGTTCAATGTGTCCCAGACGTTCTTTGGCAACCCAATAGAATTCTTTGGTATTTTCTTTGGAGATGTGTTCAAGCAGAGAATACTCCGCATCGGGAAGGACCGCTAATGCGACGTTTCCAGGAAGTGTCCAAGGAGTTGTGGTCCAGGCAACAAAGTACTGATTTTGTGCGTCTCGAACTTTAAACTTGACATAGACACTCCAGTCTTCGACATCTTTATAGGAGTTATCCATGGCAATCTCAAAGTTTGAGAGTGGAGTACTACAACGTGGACAATACAAAATGACTTTGCGCCCTTGATAGACGAGACCTTTATCAAACAACTGCTTAAATCCCCACCAGACACTCTCCATGAAGGTCGTATCCATGGTTTTATAGTTATTATCAAAATCAACCCAACGACCAAGACGTTCAATTGTTTTTTTCCACTCCTTGTCATATTTCATGATTGAAGCACGACACGCATCGTTAAAGGTTGCAATTCCAAGTTCTTCAATTCCTTTTTTCCCGCCTTTTAATCCAAGTTCTTTTTCAATTGCATTTTCAATTGGGACACCATGGCAATCCCATCCCCAGACACGTTCAACTCGCTTCCCCTTCATCGTGTGATAGCGTGGAATGACATCTTTACTGGT
>CAZWYZ010000092.1:0-3658 GCA_964638785.1 uncultured Pseudomonadales bacterium | reverse complement strand
TATATGAGCACAGATCCTTTATTGATCCTGAAGAAATTATTGAAGGAGAAAAGACGGTTGCTGCGATCATGTCGCATCCGCTTTTTCTCCATTACCTCTGTATTCTTCCCACAGACTCACCACGACCGCAAAACTCAAACGGGTATTCTGCAGCGATATTACGAGATGTAGAAATTGAGAATGACAACGTACACTTCAGGCATTTTCAAGCTGCTCTGATCGCTATTGAGAAGATGCCACGCGGATAGCTGGAGTTTTCATCCAGCGGTAATACAAATATGCCGCTCCGACAAAGCAGACACTAAACCACACAAAGGGAAGCTTGGGATGCAGGAGTGCGAGCAATGAGTACACAACCGTTGTAAAGAATGCTGCAAATGCACTTCCTGCTTGAATGAGTCCAAAGATCTCACCACGTCGCTTCTCATCTATTTCTTCAGCCGTAAACCCACCAATAAGACCAAACAAGTAGGCTCCAGTGACAACATCTAATGTTGCGACCGCATAGAGCATCCACATCTGTGTATGAATTGAGCCATACAAGAGAGAGGTGATCGGGAGAATAGACAAGGAAAATAGTGCTACTTTTTTCGTATTGACTTTCTTGATGATGTGACCAAAGAACGCGGTATTCACCACACTCATAAACACACCCAAAAAGAGCATGAAGTAGGATAAGAGTGCTGGGGTCAGCTGCAGGGGACCAGCACTACTGTATGCAATCAAATACCCGTACATACCCATCGATGACATCAGAAGAATCTGAATCATAATAAGCATTCCAATACGTGGGTATTGCTTCCAGACAGCTTCGATACGGTGATACAAGGTAATGATGTTGGCGTTTTTTCCAATGAGCTGCAGAATCTCTTTTTTATTTAGCTTGTGGTGGTTCTTCACTGGAAGTGTTTCTTTAAAGAAGAAACTTAACGTCAAACTTATAAGAGAAATCAATACAGCTGCTGTCACCACGGCATGTGCCTGAACAAGTGGAGTATCGTTCACAAAGAAGATAATCAATGCTGCGGTCGCTGGTCCAATGATGATGCCAAAACTTGAAATGGTTTCCGCAAAACCAATGTATTTTTGTACCTGATCACTTGGAACTGAATCAGTAATTGCACTGCGTACAGTTGCATAGATTCCATTTGTCGACCCATCACTCAAGCGATTGAGGAACAATCCGACTGGTTTAATGGGAAGTAAGAACAACTGTGCCAGACTCGTCCCCGCTGTGGAGATGATAAACATTGGCTTTCGTCCGACAATATCAGAGGCTGTTCCTAAAATAGGAGAGAAGATCATCTGCATCAGGGTGGACGCAACAAAGGTCAGTGACATCAAAAAGACTTGATTTGGAAGTCCGCTCAAAAACACTGGGAAAAATGTCCACGTCACCGTCCCCACGATAATATCGAGGGTCAAGAAGGCATAGAGAATGAGCAGATTACGATTTTTCATAGAGTTTGCGGGAGGTCGTAGTATACACTACTGTGAGTTGCATCACAAATATTTTCTTGATATAAGTTGCTTTATCACTCTTATAGGAGTCTCCACTATGGCAGACGAAAAAGTTCAATCCGCTTTACTTTCCGAGATCATGCAACAGTTCTCAGCACGAACCACGACGCTGGAGTCTCTGTTTTCCTATCTACGTTCTCGAATGCTTGATCTCAACGAGCAAGACGCACTTGCAATCCTGCAAGCAATTCAAGGTTCAGATCAACGCAGAAATCTGCCACTCCAAGACTTTGCCCATGATCTCCATCGCCAAGCACTTCATGCACAGATGGGCGATACGTCTCTTTCACAACCAGGACTCTCAGAAGAAGTAGGGAATGTTCAACTGGATATCCCGACACCCACGACCGGATTATCAGCAGAGGCTGTCCTTTTTCATCTCATCGTTGAATGGGCACGCTTGCAGCAAGGCCAAGCAAACCAATTCTTTGAAGAGACACCTGCAATAATTTCGATAGAAAGCTCGACGGCAGCTCCAGTTGTAGAAATCAATGAACTTCAATCTCCGGTTGACACAGTCGAGGGAGCTGAAAAACCTCTTTCAAATGAAGGAATCAATGCGCAGTATGAACAGGCACTTCGAGCCATTGATCCAGAGTTGGCAAATTTTCTTACCCGAAAACTCTATACACTAGAGAGGAGTGGGCTTGCTGTCCTTCCAAAGAAAGTCCTTACTGAGCTCATTATCGCGCACGATGCCCATGATGCCAGTGTAAAGTTTAATAATCTCTTTCACGAATTGGCAACTCATTCATCTGAAGAACTCATAGCAGCGGATGAAGTACAAGTCGACAAACGGTGGAAATTCCACACATTCGAGGAAGCCATATTCGTTGTTACGACACTGCTTAGAAAAGGACAGCTGCGCACTACATACAAAACTCCACACGCGCAACCGACGCAGGGAAAATCAGCACACGCTCCCACACCAACTCCACGACAGGATCGCAGTGCGCCTTCCGGCAGTAGAGGAAACTTCAATCGTTTTCCATCAGGACAGGTACCAGTGACATCGCAGCGTGGAGTGGATTCTGAAGTCGGACAGAGGAGAGCAGAAGTGAGAACAGGTGCTGGTCACGTTATTTTCGATAGGAAAAAGACAGACAAGCACTCTGATGAACCAGGTAGTGTCTCTACTGACATCTCTCTGAACGATGAAATCACACTATTGATGAACCGGAATCGCCTGCATTTTGGAGCTCACTTTAAATGGGTCAAAACCACTTTGGCTCCTCTAGTAGTAAAAGGAGCTGGCGAGAGAGAATATTTTGTGAGTGTCGATTCAATCCATACCGACATCTTAGGCGGATTTCTCATAGCACTTTTTGATAAGAGTTTTCGTGAGAAATGTATAGCAGCAGAAGGAGTTCCTGGAGCTGTACGAGGGAAATATTTACGTCTAGAAGACGCCCTACAGTATATTTTCTTGGGATATTCGAATCCAAAAATTCAGTTAATTTGCATGGAGTAAACCGAACTGACTGGTCACTCTCGTGCGGTGCGCATGGAACCGCGATGCATTGAGATAGGTGTATCAACCTTTTCTCGTACGGCAGGGAACGTAGACATTTTATGTCTGCAACAGTCTATTGAATACTCGTATTTTTGATCTAGAAGATTAGTGCTATGTACGCTACCATGAAAAGCACATGAAGCAGGTTGCAATCAAAAAAATCCTCAGGAAAAAAATGACTCGCATGGAGTTTCTAGTGTACCTTGGAACATTCTTTCTTGTGCTCTCAGGCATTGCAGGACTTATTGAACGAGTTGAGAAAACACAGACACCAAAGAAGGTAATCAAAGCGAAACAGAGCTTTGGCAGTGGAGCATACGGCGTGTAACGAACCAGGATCAATCTATGGCAAGACTTCCAACAGTCGGCGGAGATAATGGGAATTGGGGATCGATCCTCAACACCTATCTTGAAGTCGCACATAACAGTGATGGGACATTAAAGACCGTCCAAAGAGTTTTGAATGTGAAAGACTATGGCGCAACTGGTGACGGAGTCACAGATGACACAGCTGCGATTAATCTTGCGATTGCTGCCGCAAACACCGCTTCTGGTGGTATCGTGCATTTTCCAGTTGGTACCTACATTGTTTCAAGCCCACTCACTACTCCAGTTTCCTATACC
>CAZWYZ010000091.1:3242-3717 GCA_964638785.1 uncultured Pseudomonadales bacterium | reverse complement strand
CATCCTGCCATTCATTCACTCCTAACGAAATATTTTTTCCATCACTCTCCCCAAATGATCGCTAGTCCAGCAATGCAGTGGAGTACCCATTGGCACGCAAATACAGTGCATGCCCAAGCATCTGAGCTTTCCCACCAGGGTTACTATATCCATGGACGAGAATAACGACAGCTTTTGGGTTTGGTACTGGAAAATACCAATAAGCAATGTGGAGACCATCTCTGCTGGTCACATACGCAGTAGTCGGTTGGGTTCCATCAGGAAATGATGCTTGCTGTGACACTGCATGCATATGCAACATCTGATGCAAATGGTACCAAGAATAGGTGAAGAGAACGCCACATATCGCAAAAAAAAGAAGCCCAAAACAAAGGAGTAGTTTCATCTTCACCAGTATAGCAAATGTGTTGCTATACTATGGTGAACGCATGACGAATTTTTCCCTCATACAAAAATATATCAGGCTGCAAACTGG
>CAZWYZ010000091.1:0-3232 GCA_964638785.1 uncultured Pseudomonadales bacterium | reverse complement strand
ATCATGTTTGATTCTGTTGCTGATCTTGGATTTGCTCTCCTGCCCTACTGTGCAAGTGACTCATCTACGTTTTGGAACTATGCAGTGACCAATGAAGTAATCAGCCCTGCGCAACTCACGAGTATTGAGCAACACATGCGTCAGAATCAGCGCCAGGCAGCGTTGTATTTTGAAAATACCGATGAACTTTCTTCCCTTGCAGTCATTCTCAAACAGCATCGGTACCTACAAAAGAGTGAGGACACATGGATGGTGTATCCGGGAGCGGTGATTGATGATTCAAGTCTCGGAGTTGTGAAGAAAGTTGAAACTCCAGAAGATTTAGAAGTCTATCTTCACACCTTCAATGAAAGTTATCAGAAAAATGATCCCACGAATCCGTATGGAGAACTTGGAGAGTATTTGGACGCAACTCGTCAGGCATGGATGACACATCACCAGACCGATCGAATAGAGTATTACATCGTGTATAAGGATCTTTTGCCTGTCGCAGTGAGTGCTTTAAGCTCATTGGATGGTCTTGGATATATTAGTAACGTTGGATCACTCCTCTCCGTACGAGGACAAGGATTTGGGAAGATTGCAACGTACTACGCCATTAGCCAGTCACAAAAAAAGAAGAACTCCACTCATCTCCTACTCACTGAAGATGGAACGAATCCACATCGATTTTATACAGCCTTAGGGTTTGAGACGAAATGTACAACTCGCCTGATGGTGAAAGATTAAACATCTCTCTCACTTTTTCATTGCATTCACGACTTTATCCACTGCGACAGCGTATGCACCCATGCGCATAGTGACACTGAGTTTCTCAGTCCGCTCGTAGCACTGATCAAAAGCCTTTGTAATGGTCTCTTGCAGCTTTGCTAATACATCTTCCTTTTTCCAGTGCTCATTCTGTTTGTTTTGATACCACTCAAAGAAGGAAACGGTGACTCCGCCAGAATTTGCGAGAACATCTGGAACGGAGACAATCCCTCTTCCTTTTAAGATGAGATCTGCCTCTGGTGTCACTGGTCCATTTGCCATCTCAATGATAAACGGTGCACTAATGTCGTGTGCATTGGCTTCTGTAATCACTTGCTCGAGTGCTGCTGGGACCAATACATCCACATCTAGCAGGAAAATCTCCTGTGGACTCATTTCTGTACAGCCAAACCCCACAAGAGTGCCTTCTTTTTGTTTATAGGCAAAGACTTCTTCGGGATTAAGACCATCTGGGTTATATAAAGCAGTTTTTGAGTCTGAGAGGGCAACGATGGTGTAGCCATCTGCGTGTGCTTTGCGTGCAAAGTATGATCCAACATTTCCAATTCCTTGGATCGCAATGGTTGTCCCTTCTCTTTTTCTGTTTCGTTTCTCAAAGAGTCTATTGAGCACGTAGACTCCACCATATCCCGTGGCCTCTGTTCGTCCTTCACTTCCTCCATCTTCAATTGATTTTCCTGTAAAACAGGCAGGAGACTTTTTCCCACTATATGTTTCGTATGCTTCACGCATCCAGTTCATAATTCGTCCATCTGTATTCACATCAGGAGCTGGAACATCAATATCTTCACCAATGATGGCTGCTATTTTTTCTCCAAATCCCCTGGGTAGTCGTTCAAGTTCACCATCAGAAAGTTCTTTTGGATTGACGATAACACCAGCTTTCCCTCCGCCAAATGGAATGTCCGCAATGGCACATTTCCATGTCATCCACATAGACAGCGCTTTCACTTCTTCAATTGAGACATCGGGATGGAATCGGATTCCACCTTTGTATGGTCCTCTAGCATTATTGTGTTGTGATCGGTATCCAGTGAACATGCGAGTATGTCCATCATCCATACGGACTGGAACTTGAACGGTGAGCACGCGTTCTGGTTCAAGTAGCTGTGAGAGGACATCGTCTGGGAGTGTAATAAGCTGTGCAACTTCTTTGAGTTGAGTCTGTGCAGAAGAAAAAGCATCGTGCATACGTTGTGGCCTCCTTTGACCAAGGTGATAAGCATACTCCTCACTTCCTTTCGAATGCAAGGAAGTAGCTCACTAAGCTTGATTGCTTGGTGTACACTGATGAAAGCTATGAAAAACGCATTTCAAGAAACTCGATTCCTCTGGTGGGCAGGAATCTTTGTGGTCGCTGATGCCATTGTCATCCTTCCGTTCTGGATTCTGGTGATTGTCATAAGTCTCTTAATGCATTCTTGGACTGTGTTCTTTCTAGCAGTATCTCTTTTTTGGGTAGTACGAAGTTTGGGTGAAGTGATCTATTGGATGAATGAACAGTTTGCGACCCATCATCGAAATGACCCCAAAAACCTCTTTGGGTATAGCTTGGTACGGTGTGACGCCATATGGTTTTTGTACCAGCTTTTCTGGCAATGTGTGATGGTGTTGGCACTTCTCTCAAGTATCTATTTCGTTCGAGGGTTGGAAATGCTCTAGGCTTCTACGAAAAATGCTGACATTTTCCAGCATGAATGCACATCTGTAATTCTAGATTTGCGGCCTAGGTATAGGGTATAATACCCTTGAGAAAGTCTCGTTTGCGAGAAAACTGCCCGATCGTCTAATGGTAGGACAGCGCCCTTTGAAGGCGTTTATCTTGGTTCGAATCCAAGTTGGGCAACTTCAAATCAATTTGAATTTAGGTTGAAAAAGTCGTGTCGTGTACACGGTGAATTCGTTTGGTCCTCCTTCTCCATTTCTTTATATGGTAGTATTTTTGAAGTAAAGAGGAAGGAGATATATGCCAGATACGGAAATTTCTTCGCGAGCTCAAGCTCAAAAAACAAACATTGAAAAATTCGAAGGCGTAGTTGATTCTCCCATTGAGCTCGATCAGATTTACTCATCTTACCTAGTCGCAGCTTTTAGACAAAAGAACAATGTTCAATTTTTCGATGATGTCGACGATGATGCAAAGAGTGAAGAAATCGGAAAGCGAATTCTAGATGAAGTTCAATTAGATCCAAGTCTTTTCGACTTAGCAGACAGTTTAATTCTTCAAACTATTGCCTCATTGCAGATTTGATGCTCATACACTGAATGACGTAACTGTGAAGTCGGCTTGAATTTCATCCACGGGTCTTAGCGTCTGTGTATCTTCAAGGAAGAACAGGTTTATTTAAGTCTCTAATACTCCACAACCAGTTGCGGTTGTTCATTTCCATTCTGTGCATTCCAAAAAGAAACCATATCGCCTTGGCCTTCCCCACCTTTGGTTTCAGTTGAGAAATGCAGT
>CAZWYZ010000090.1:2001-3725 GCA_964638785.1 uncultured Pseudomonadales bacterium | reverse complement strand
TATAGAGCACGTCCAGCAACAGAACAGGCGGAAATAGATTGGACCAATGTGAATACGGAGTCTGAAGCGTACCAAGCTATTCTGGACGCAGGAGATTTCTCACGGCTGCCAGCATGGCTTATTGAAGAATTAGTAGAGCTTGGGCGAATTCAACGGACACCTGTTCCGCGGTCGTAACTGTGGTGTATACTATATCTAACTCTTCGTGAGCTACCAACTCACCAAAAAACGAAGACCCTGATCCCTGGGAACGGGATGCTAATAAGACCACCAGATCTTGTGTTGGAACGTTTGGAACACAGGACATAGAGTGGTTTTTTTTGTACAAAACCACCAGTACCCGTAGAGAGTGTGGAAAGGAAAAAAGTATGAATAAGCAATCACCAGAATATCTCGAACACCTTCGACACAGCGCTGCCCATCTGCTGGCAGCAGCTGTCATGGAGTTGTGGCCAACCACAAAGCGAACAATTGGTCCTGCAATAGAAAACGGATTCTACTTTGATTTTGAGTTTGATCATGCAGTGTCAGAAAATGACTTTGAGGCAATCGAAGCAAAGATGAAGGAAATTCTCAAAAGCTGGAAAGGCTTTGAGCGACATGAACTTTCTGCTGATGACGCAAAGAAAGAGTATCCAGAAAATCAATACAAACATGAACTCATTGAAGAGTTCTCTGGAAAAGGCGAGACCTTAACCTTCTATAAATCAGGTGAGTACTGGGATTTGTGCCGTGGTGGCCACGTCGAACATCCAGAACGTGAACTCAAACATTTTAAACTTTTAAAAATTGCGGGTGCATATTGGAGAGGCAACGAGAAAAATACGATGCTGACACGCATCTATGGAACAGTATTCCCGACCAAAGATGAGCTGGACACCTATTTGTTGCAACAAGAAGAAGCAAAAAAACGTGATCATCGTAAGCTTGGAAAAGAGCTTGAGCTCTTCTTCATCGATGAAATGATTGGAAAAGGTCTCGTCATGTGGCTTCCAAATGGAACCGTTTTGCGTGATCAGGTAGAGAAGTTTGCCAAAGAAAAAGAAGAAGCGGCGGGATATGTCCGCGTGGCTACACCACACATTGCTCGTGAGGAGTTGTTCTTAACATCTGGACACCTTCCGTACTATAAAGACAGTATGTACCCACCAATGGTGATGGATGATGGAACGTACTATCTTAAGGCCATGAACTGTCCGCATCACCATCGCATCTACCAACACACTCCACGTAGCTATAAAGATTTACCGCTACGCTTAGCTGAGTATGGGACCTGTTACCGCAATGAACTCTCTGGGACCCTTGCAGGGTTACTGCGCGTTCGTGGAATGTCGATGAATGATGCGCACATGTACTGTACCAAAGAGCAGGTCAAAGAAGAGTTTGCTGGAGTTCTACGCTTAACGATGGAGTATTTTGAAGCATTCGGCTTAAAGGACTACTGGTTTCGACTTTCAAAGTGGGATCCCTCACACACAGAAAAGTATATTAATGAGCCAGAAAACTGGAACTACACGGAAGATGTTTTACGTCAGGTACTCAAAGAACTTGGAGTGAAGTATGTTGAAGCAGACGATGAAGCCGCATTCTATGGGCCGAAGGTCGATGTGCAGTTCAAATCTGTCATTGGGCGTGAGGAGACAATGTCTACGATCCAGCTCGACTTTGCTGCAAAGAAACGATTTGGGCTTCAGTACACTGATGAAACAGGGCAAGATAACTCT
>CAZWYZ010000090.1:0-1991 GCA_964638785.1 uncultured Pseudomonadales bacterium | reverse complement strand
ACTCTCAGTCCACGAGCGTTTCTTGGCTTTCATGATTGAACACTATGCAGGTGCATTCCCACTGTGGCTTTCTCCTGTCCAAGCAGTTGTTATTCCGATCTCCCAAGATCAAGCAGCGTACGCTGACAAAGTGGCAGCGACACTCAAGTCCAGTGGAGTACGAGTTGAGAACTGGAAAGATGCCGAAAGCATGCAGAATAAAATCCGCAAGGCAGAAGGGAAGAAGATTCCCTACATGCTGGTCGTTGGCAAGCGAGAGGAAGCGGGTGAGCAAGTAGCTGTCCGGGCACGTGGTAATCAGAACCGAGGAGTGTGGACCGTTGACGCCTTCTTGGCAGAGGTAAATAAAAAGATTGATTCTAAGGCGCTAGCGATCTAGAATGAGTCTATGCTTCGAAAGAAAAGTCAGGTCGGTCTTGTACCGTACATCTATGCGTATATTGGCATCACACAAGCCAAGATTATCGTGTGGGGCTTTTTTCTGATTCCGTACGTTCTGATCATCATCTTTTATTCTGGGGTATTACCCGGTTGGCTCCAGGCACAGATTCAATGGCACTTGTACTCCTCCTCGCTTGCGCTTTGGAAAGTACTTCCAACGCCAGTACCTCAAGTGGGAGCTATTCAAGCGATGCCAGTGCATACAGACCCAGAGCTTTTGACGATCGGCTACTTTTTAACGACCTACCTCTGGTCCTGTATTTTAGTCGAGAACTTTGGTACAATGCGATACTGTCTCCTCCACCATCGTTGGGAGAGCAAAAAGAAAAGTAGTCGATAGTACTATCCAATGGCAAATAAATCATTTTTTAAAATCAATCAGTTCATTCAAGCTCCATCGTTGCGAGTTTTGGATGAGTTTGGCAAGCAAGTTGGGGTAATGACAAAGTCTGAAGCACTTGCCAAGGCGCAGGAACTTGGACTTGATGTGGTAGAGGTTGCACCAACCGCCACCCCACCAGTCGCCAAACTCATTAATTTTGCCAAGTTTAAGTACCAACTCCAGCAAAAGAAGCAGGATGACAAAAAGAAGAGTAAAACAGTTGAGGTCAAAGAAATCTGGTTTACACCCTTCATCGCCAGAGGTGATTTCGATATGCGGGTGCGAAAAGCTCGTGAGTATCTTGAGGGTGGCGATAAAGTAAAACTCGTTGTAAAATACAAAGGTCGAGAAATCACCCGAAAGGATTTCGGGGATGCGATCTTCACGAAGGCAACCACTCTGCTTGACGATGTCAGCAAGGTAGAAATGCCCCCAAGATTGGTCGGAAAAAATGCATTCATGCAGCTCGTACCTGTCAAAAAGAAGAAAACTGACGAGGACGAGAAAGATAGTGAGTAACTAGAATAAAGGAACGTATGGCTAAACAGAGAACCCGTAAAGTAGTCGCAAAACGATTTAAAATCACCGCAACTGGGAAGATCATGCGACGCAAACAAAACAGTCGACACCTTCGTACCAATAAAAGTAAGAAGGCTATTCGAGCGTACCGCGTTCCAGTAGAAGTTACTGGAGCTATGGCTCGTAAGATCCGCCGCATGTTAGCAAAGGCGTAAAAAGGAATATATGGCAAGAACAAAAACAGGATTTGCACGACGTCGTTCACACAAGAAAGTCTTGGCTCGAACCAAGGGTTTCCGAATGACCAAAAACCGATTAATCAAAGTTGCAATTGAAGCAGATCTGCACGCAGGTCAATATGCCTACGCTGGTCGACGACTTCGCAGACGTGATTTCCGCAGATTGTGGATCATTCGTGTCAATGCAGCACTCAAAGCTATCAGTGAGAAACTTCGCTACAGTGAGTTCATCAACCAACTCAAAAAGGCGAATATCTTAATTGATCGTAAAGTGCTCGCAGACGTTGCTTTAAAAGATCCAAAAACCTTTGAAGCAATTGTTACTCAAGCTTCGAAATAATTTCTCTCCAATGCGTTTTGAAACTGAACGAACCACTCAGATGGCCGCTGCCGTAGAATCAAAGGCATCT
>CAZWYZ010000089.1:0-3752 GCA_964638785.1 uncultured Pseudomonadales bacterium | reverse complement strand
TATCCGGTCCAGTTCAAGGCCTTGAGATCTAGATCGTATAGAGCACAAGCAAGGAACTCGGCATACCCGAAAGCATGTCCAATTCCCTCTTTGTGCTCTACACTTTGTAGGGTACTCAAGAGTTTTTTGTTCTCTCGCAATGTTAAAGATCTCACACCAAGAGTGGTCTACTTGCGTGACGTTACTCGTAATGAGTAAGTGACGTCTTGTAATACTCTCTTGCCGGAATTTTCCGGACCAAAACCATAATTAACCCATGGGCTTGGTTCGAAAAACTACATAGTCTAGACTTGGGGAGGGTGGTGAAAAGTGCGTCTGCTCCGCCCCGAGTCATCCTCTAGCTGGCTTTCGTTCACTTTCTAGCAAAGTCTATCACTTACTGCCAATTTGTCAATACTATAAGCCATGAATTTGTATCACTCTAGTTGAGGTGGAGACGTGCACAAAATGTGTCCTATATCATTCGAATTGCCCCACAATTCCACATTCTCCTATTCGTCTTTTTTCTGATTCAAACTAGCTCTTGCGTACCTACCAAAAAGCCCCCTGGTACGAACCAGAGGGCTAGAATTCAATTTGGACATTACCAGAGGTAATGGGGAAGTTTCGTCTTTACATCATTCCACCCATATCACCCATGCCTCCGCCTGCTGGCATGCTTGGCTTTGGCTCTTTAATGTCGGTAATCAGGACTTTTGTCGTTAAGATCATCGTTGCCACACTGGCAGCATTCTTGAGGGCGTGCTTGGCGACCTTAGCTGGGTCGATGACACCTTCCTTGAGCATATTCCCAAACTTGAGGGTTAACGCGTTGAATCCCCAGTCTTTATCACCCTTTTCTAAGACTTGGTAGACAACTGCTCCACCATCTGCACCACTGTTCTCTGCAAGGGTCTTCAAAGGCATCAAGAGGGCTGCTTTGACGAGTTTAATACCTGACAGTTCATCAGCATCTTCTGCCTTCATTACATCAAGAACTCTTGAGGCATAGAGGTAACTGACTCCCCCACCAGCGATGACGCCTTCTTCAATAGCAGCTTTGGTTGCTTCCTTGGCATCAATGACACGCTCTTTGAGTTCTCGCATCTCTGTTTCACTTGCAGCACCGACTTCAATAACCGCAACGCCACCAGTGAGTTTTGCCAATCTTTCTTGGAGCTTCTCTTTGTCAAACTCTGAGGTAGTCTTATCCATTTCTTTACGGATTTGAGCGACTCTTGCTTCAATATCCATTTTCTTTCCTTTTCCACCCACAAGTGTCGTTTCATCTTTGGTACTGCGAATACTATCGACACGTCCGCAGTCTGATGGCTCAACACTATCGAGTTTTCTGCCTATATCGGAGGAAATTAATGTTCCACCGGTTAATGCAGCGATATCTTGAAGCATGGCTTTTCGACGATCACCAAACCCTGGAGCTTTAATTGCGAGAACATTGAAGACACCACGCATCTTATTCACGATGAGTGTTGTCAATGCTTCGCCATCGATGTCATCAGCAATGATGACCAAGTTCTTTGAAAGTTTCATTAATTTTTCAAGGAATGGCAATAAGTCTTGAATCGAACTAATTTTTTGATCAGTAATCAAGATGTATGGATCTTCCATGACTGCTTCCATATTATCGGTACTCGTCACGAAGTATGGAGATGCATATCCACGATCGAAGGACATACCTTCAGTATGTTTTATTCGAATCTCATCTGTTTTTCCTTCTTCTACAGTGACAACACCATCTTTTCCGACGAGCTTGATTGCTTCCGCAATTTTTTCGCCGATGATTGCATTTTGAGCTGAGATTGTCGCCACTTTCACCCAGTCATCTGGTTTCACAGGCTTTGCCATCTTCGTAAGTTCATCAACAACAGCAGTCACTGCACGATCAATTCCACGCTTAAGTAGCATTGAGTTTGCACCAGCGGCAATATTCTTCATTCCCATAGCGGTAATCTGATGTGCAAGTAATGTGGCAGTGGTTGTTCCATCACCGGCTGCTTCATTTGTTTTACTTGCAGCTTCTTTGACCAGCTGTGCCCCCATGTTTTCAAATGGATCTGGAAGTGAGATTTCTTTGGCGACACTCACACCATCATGGACGACAGTTGGAGCACCCCAAGACTTATCAATGGCGACATTTCCACCACGAGGTCCAAGTGTGGTTACAACTGCTTGTGAAAGTTTTTGTACACCGACAAGCATTTTTGCTTGTGCATCATCATTAAATAGAATTTGTTTTGCCATAAAAAATCTCCTTACTTATTTCGTATCAATAGTTGCGATTACATCTTCAAATTTGAAAAACTGGTATTCTGTCTCACCGAGTTTAAACTCATTTCCACCCCACTTTTTATAAATAACAGTTTGTCCTTTTTTCACTGGAGACGTCACTGCATTCCCTTTTTCATCTGTCGTATCTGCACCTACAGATATGACTGTACCATGTTGCGCCTTCTCTTCATGTGAGTCTGGCAAGAAAATACCTGAATCTGTTTTCTTTGCAGCCTTTGCTGGTTCAACCAAAACATATCCTGGCATAGGTTTAATCTGTGACAAAGAAATAGCGACTGACATAATAAATCCTCCTTCAAATATTTTTCTATTGTATACGAAATCAATACGAAGAACAGTGTGAATTATCACTCGTCATTCGCAAGTGCTATTTCTACCAACAACGAAAAAAAAAGTCAAGCGGACTTTTGTGGATATATAGACATCAATTGAAGATTGAAGAGCTTATCCGTTCAGTGCTGTCACAATTGTGTGCTCGGTTGGTTTCACGATGGTTTCGGCGGCAATGAGTGGCTTGGCCACACTTTCACCTTCCTTTTTGACACGCACTTGTGAAAGAAGGATTCCTTCACAATTTAAGCCCTTATCATGAAAGTATGAATTGATCTCTTCTTTGAGTGCATTCTCAATACTGGTTCGATTGGCTTTGATCTCTTGCGTCGTTAAACTTGCAAACACTGCTGCTATTCGGCTTCGACATGTTGGCCTCACTACTTTACTGACCAGGTTTTCACCGATATTCTCCCACAGTTCGGGAGCATTCTTTTTGTCGATACGAAACAAGACTGAGGTCTCAATCTCCAATTCAAATCCATCTTTACTCGTCGTCATGACAGGTTCATCCATCAACAACTCTTTGTTTGTATGATCCACAGTAACTCCACGACGGATGGTATATTCGAGAATTTGTGCATTAAAGAGTTTGGCAACTTGCCAGAATGGAATCTTCAGGTGAAGTCCTGGTCCCCAAGTATGAGGCAAGACACCACGACCACGGTCGTACACACAGGCAATATGGCCAGGTGGGACTGAGATGAAAAATCCTCCAACTACTTCATCCACCAAAAAGGAAACAACAAGGCGATCAAATTCCATAGAGTGATATTGTAACTCACCAGAGTCTGAAAAGTCACTAGTGATGCGCTGAGTCTACTGGGACACTGCTTGCAACGGGCTCAGGACTAACTTCCACAGGGGCAGGATTCATTTCAATAAACTTGCGACGAATCGCTTTAATGATCATATAGAACATTGAGAAAATGAGCGCAGTGATAATGAACAACTTCTTCCCTGCTGGTAAGAACATGAAGATCAGGAATGAAACAATTGGCAGGAAAAACTGCAACGACTTGACTCGTGACCGTGTTTCCCATGCATAACTATTTTTTGCTTTTGTAACTGGATTAAACTGTACAGAAGGTCTCTCCATCGACAAAATATTTCGAAATGGTGAGGTGTATTCT
>CAZWYZ010000088.1:0-3769 GCA_964638785.1 uncultured Pseudomonadales bacterium | reverse complement strand
ATTCTCGACGATATTATTGCCACTCTCAAAACAGGCCTTTGCGCATGTCTTGTTCACTGACTTTGTTCTTCTGAGTTTTTATTTCGTGCGTAAATTTGCACTCACACGAAAAGGAAGATATCTCATAGGCTCTTTTCTGTCATACGGAGCTGTCTTCTTTGCCTATAATGAGACGTACTTTATCCCGGTGATTCCATTGCTTGTCTACTATCTTCTATTAATCCCACAGTCACAACGAAAAAAGACTGTACTACTACTCGCAATCTTGAGTACTCCAATCGTATTGTGGAAAGCATCACTCTTTCTTTCATTTCAAAGCTTCTTGCGGCTGTACCCCAAAGTGCTATTGGACGGAGTTTGGGGACTTCTCTTTAGTCCTGGTAAAAGTGTTTTTTTGTATTCTCCACCGTTAATCGCGCTGCTTGTGTTCTGGCATAAAGTAGAAAAGAAATATATTCCCGAAGTTGTTTCCTTTACGCTGCTCACCGGACTCTATTTGTATATTATCGGAAATGCCTGGATCTTTTTTGCAACCGGTCAAAAAGAACCCATTTGGCATGGTGGCATGGACTGGGGGCCGCGATACATCAGCACACTTGTGCCTTTTGGCATGTTGCTGCTGGCTACCATTATCCCTAAGCTTTCACTCGCATTGCGCCGCTTTGTGGTTGTACCACTTTTCCTTGCAGGATTATGTCTCCAAGTATTTGCAGTGAGTATTCCCTATATCATGCAATATCCTAACTTGCCGAATCGAGCCATGATTGGTGAAGAAGAATTCACGGTGTACGATTTTGCAGCGTTCATCCCACACTATAGTCCGTTATATAGCTTGCCGCGCACTTTCTTTTCACATGTTTCGACATTGAAACGTACTGTTGATCATGGACCGTACAATGTGCGCATGTACGATGGGTTTGAAGTGCCACTTATGACCGGAGCAGGGGCCTATCGCGGCTTTCGAGAACAAGGCCATATGTTCTTTACCAAACCAAAAGATGAGGCTATTTCAAAAATCTTTTTGCGTTTCTTCAACATAGCAGATCAAACCACTGCGTCCACAAGTGCAATCATAAAAGCCTCACTGAACGGAAAAGTGCTGACGAGTATCACACTAGAGAACAATGGGCACGAGGTAATGAATCTCTACCCAGCGGCTGATGATTTTAAAGACGGGATCAATAGGCTCGATCTCACTGCCGACTTTCCGGCCACCACTTCTTCAACTCAGGTCGTCTATGTCACCCAGATGACAATAAATGAAAAAAATGTGAATTTAGTATCCACAGGTGGGAAGGATGTATCACCAATCCCCTATCAGTATTTTGGCCAGAAGGTCACTGATCATTGGGAGCTTTGGCAGTTGCGTGCACGGATCACTGAACGTACATTTGATTTTTGGTGGATAAAAAATCTATACTATTGGGATAGGCCGCATGCATTCCTCTGGTTTCTGTTTGGAATGGATGTCGTGAGCATTTGCATATGCTGGTTTTTCCTTTGGAAAAACGTCACGAACCTAGAAAGAGACAAATGAACATCGTTTCCACACTGCTGTTGCCATTTCGATCATATAAATATCTGCTTTCCCAACTCACTGCCCGAGAAATAAAAGCCCGATATAAACAGTCGTTCGTTGGCTATGCTTGGGTGATTCTCAACCCGCTTGCCCAATTGCTCGTCTATTCGTTTGTTTTTTCGCAGGTATTTCGATTTCCTACCAACAACGTCCCCTATATCATCTTTCTCTACGCAGCACTCCTTCCTTGGACTTTATTCCAATCATCGATTACCGCTGCTACACAAAGCTTGGTCGATAATGCGTCGCTGTTAAAAAAAGTAAATTTCCCTCGTGAAGTTATTCCCTACGCGTCGGTTTTGTCCAAGATCGTCGATTTTGCCATATCATCACTTTTGTTCGTTGTACTCGCCCTAGTCCTCAGGGTACCACTCTCACCATCACTCGTATTCTTTCTCCCGCTCTTTGGTATTCAGCTCCTCCTAACGACAGGGATTGCGTTACTACTGTCGACATTCAATCTGTTTTATCGTGATATTCAATATCTAGCCAATCTATTGTTAATGTTGTGGATGTATATGACTCCAATCGTGTATCCACTCTCTCTTGTTCCTGAACAGTACATCTGGATGTACAAGCTCAATCCTATGGTTGGTGTCGTCGAAGGGTATCGCAGTGCAATCTTTGGATATCCGTTTGAGACAACAATTATCCTCTGGTCTCTCGTCGTCTCACTCATAGTATTCTTCTTCGGTTTTTTCATCTTTAAACGAGCGGAGCGAATGTTCGCGGACATTGCATAATCATATGGACACACAAGTTATCTCATTCTCCAAAGTTACCAAACACTATTTCTTGCAAGAAGATCGGACATTTAAAGACCTCATCCCTAGCCTACTACTCGGTCGAGCCACGACAACTGATTATCTTGCCATCCAAGATGTGAGCTTTTCCATAAAGCAAGGTGAAACTGTTGGATTCATTGGGAAAAATGGAGCTGGAAAATCCACGCTCCTCAAATTGATCGCAGGCGTCACGTATGCGAATGAAGGGACTGTTTCTATTTCGCAGAGAGTTGCTCCATTGATAGAACTTGGCGCCGGATTTCACCATGAACTGTCCGGTTATGAGAATATTTTTTTGAACGCAGCTATTTTGGGTATGCATAAGAAGGAAATTGAAGCGAAAGTAGAAAGCATCATCGAATTTAGCGAGCTCAAACAATTTATTCACGTACCTGTGAAGCGCTATTCAACTGGCATGTATATGCGACTCGGTTTTGCCATCGCGATTCATATTGATGCACCGATTCTGCTGATCGATGAAGTACTTGCCGTTGGGGATGACTCCTTTCAAAAAAAATGTCTCACTCATTTGGAATCGATGAAGAGTCGTCACGACAAGACGATCATCTTTGTGAGCCACAATGAAGAGGCTGTGACAGATTTTTGTGATCGCGTAATCTTGCTCGACCATGGAAAAATCATTACGGATGATACTCCGCAAAAAGCATTCGCCTTGTACCACACACTCCCATAATTTTCAGATGCCTACCAAATTCCCCAAAATTAGCGTCATCACTCCGTCGTACAATCAAGGTGCGTTTATTGAACGAACGATCCAAAGTGTCTTGTCTCAACAGTATCCAAATGTAGAGTACATTGTCATGGACGCTCAGTCTACTGATCAGACACTCTCTATCTTGAAAAAATATCAAAAGCGACTTCAGTGGGAGAGTAAAAAAGATGGAGGACAAACTCAAGCAATAAACGCTGGGATCAGAAAATCCACCGGTGACATCATCGCCTATTTGAATAGTGATGATACCTACGCGCCGGGAGCTCTCGCTACTGTTGCCGATTATTTTCTGAAGCATCCACGAGCGATGTTTGTGCATGGACATGGGCGATTAATCGACAGTAAAGATCTCGAGATTGGATTTTATAATGATGCTCCAATGACACATGAGACCTTATTTGCGGCGTGTGGTATCAGTCAACCAACCTGCTTTTGGAGAAAAAAAATAACCGAAGAAATTGGTCCCTTCGATGAGTCATATCGATTTACCATGGACTATGAGTATTGGGTCAGAGTATCCCAAAAATACGCATTGCACTATTTGCCCACTATTTTGGCAAATTCTCGCATTCATCCTGATGCAAAGACTTCAAGTTTTACCCATGCATTACATACAGAAGCACTGCGTGTGTCTATGACTCATTATGGGAAAGTCCATTATGACTGGATCTT
>CAZWYZ010000087.1:0-3931 GCA_964638785.1 uncultured Pseudomonadales bacterium | reverse complement strand
GCGACCTCAATCGTTGAAAAACCAGAGAACCCAGCATCTGACTATGCAGTCACGGGGCTCTATATCTACGACAATACAGTTGTTTCCAAAGCGAAAGCACTCAAGCCTTCTCCACGAGGTGAACTTGAAATTACTGACTTAAACAATGTCTATCTGGAAGAAGGCTCGCTTGATGTTGCCTTTGTTGAAGGGAAGTGGCTTGATACAGGAACATTCGAGAGTCTGTATGAAGCGATCACCTTAGCCAGAGAAAAAGAACTTGGGAAATAACGAGTAACTTCGTTCGTATCTGGTGTTCTACCCAATTCCGTAAATAAGTAACATGACGGCTCCACCCCACAGTGCGGCAGTAATCAGCAGTGGTTTGTCACGTAATAACACACGCTCAGGACTTTCTCCTTCGTTGCTTTCGTACACTAACTGCAAGTAACGCATGACACCAAAGATAACTAAGGGCACTGTGATCATTAACCATTTTTCAGAAACAAAAGTACGCGGCAGTCGTGCAAATAAACTGACAAACAAGACACCTTCCGGTTTGAACTCATTTCTTTGAAAGGTATATAACGCATAAGTCAGCCAGGTCGTGTTTGCAAACATCCCCACATACACATCCAACAATCGCTGGGTGTAATGTGCTAATGTTTCTCGATGCTTTGAGAGATCTTCACCAAACCCACGTAGCAGCGTGCGCTCACTTTGGCGTTTACCGACAGCCAAAAAGAGTGAGGCTGAAATAACAGTCAGAAGAAACCACACGCTCATATGTAAGTTCACGACAACGGCTCCCGCATACACCCGAATCAAGAATCCTGCGGCAATGATCATGACATCAACAATTGGAACATGTTTCAATTTATAGGTATAGGCAAGATGTAACAGAATGTAGAGGATGCTTAAGAAAAAGAAAAACGTCGAGACAAAAAATGCGGCAACCATCGCCCCTGACAGTAAAAGCACAGCAAGCGTCCACGCGAATCGAACAGATAAAAGACCAGATGCGATGGGGCGTTTTTTCTTGAATGGATGGAGCCGATCTTGTGGCGCATCGATAATGTCATTAATCAAATAGACACTTGATGAGAGCATGCAGAAGATAATGACCGCTATGGTCACATAGGAAAAGTATCCTGGCTCAAAGAAAAAACCTGAAAAGACAAGCGCCGCGTACAACGAAAAGTTTTTTATCCATTGTCGCGGTCTGATTTCACGAAGAATGATAACCCCAATCGAAGCCATGTGCCAATCATACACACGATTGCCACAATTAGCAAAATGGTGAAAACCTTTTGACCACTTGTTAAGCTCAGCGAGACAAGTCCTAAAAGAAGCGCACTGATCCAGTAGAGGAGGGCAACCTGGTTCTTACTGAAGCCACGATCAAGTAATGCATGGTGAAGGTGTGATCGATCTCCCCAAAACGGTGATTTCTTATGCGCAATGCGTCGGGTAATCACGTATACCGCATCCGCCATCGGAACAGCTAAGACAAGCATTGCCGTTGCAAGTTTTGCTCCTGAGAGAATAGAAAGAACCGCAAGTAAGAACCCTGCTAATGTACTAGCTCCAAAGCCCGCCATCATTTTTTGCGGGTACTTATTCCAATATAAAAATCCAAGGTACGCACCAGCAACGATCGTGGCGAATGAAAACACAGTGATTTGTTTGGGATCTGGAAAAAAGCGCAGCGACAGTGCAGCAATCGTTAAGGCAGCGATAGCCACATATCCTGGCATCTGTCCATCAAGCCCAGTGGAGAAGTTCACAATATTCATGCACCACACAATCCATATGATCGCTAGAACTGATGAAACAAGTGTCATTTGACTGAAGACAATCACACCTCCAAATGGATTAGTAATGTAGGGAATGGACAGACCAAAGAGAATCGGAATTGTCGCTGCAATTCCTTGGAATCCAAGTCGAATAACTGGATGGGGATCCGCTATGTCATCCCACACCCCAATGAGGAGCAAGAGCACAATGGAGAGTAAAATTCCGATAAGAAGTGGTGTCATTGGAAGAAAAAGAACAATACTTACGAGAATGGCAACGCCGACGACAATCCCTCCTCCTCGTGGCAGTGGGGAAGTATGTACGACTTTTGGATGATTTGTTTTTTTGGGATCATCGAGCCATTTCTTTCTGGTGTAGAGTTTGATAACCAAGGGTGCCAGTCCAAGAGCCAAGAGGAGTGGGATGATGAGAAGCAAAAGGAACATCATAGCGTGATGACCAAAATATGGATGAGTGCTATGGATAGAATACACAGTGGGATCACGGAAGCCCAGAGGATGATGCGACTCATCGTTTGATCAATCTGTTTGGTGACGCGGATTAAGAATGTATGCGAGATTGCAATGGCAATCACACAGAGTGGAAATACGAAGAGAAATGCTTTCTGATCAATATGCTGTTCGGAGACGGACAAGGAATACCAAATAGGTATTTGCGCTGGTCCAAAAAAGAAACCAAATGCCGCAATTGCGAGTGTCAAAAAGGAAAACGTACTGAATACAACTTCTTTTGAGTACCATTTCATAGGGTAAAGTACAGTATACCAGAGAGCATGATGCTATGGATGTGATTAGCGCGATAGTCGTCGGTAGACTTCAAACTGACCCGAACTTGAGGACTTCATATAGTTTACCCGTATGAACTCACCTAGTGCTGGATATGGCTTTTCATACGACGTCGCAACGACAATGTATTTTGGTTGGTTTTTTTCAAGTGCGGTCAGTGTTTCCTCAAAGCCATTAAAGTCTTTGATATGGTAACTGCTCGTATAGCGGCCAGGAGGGAGCCTTCGGCTAAGAGCATAGATCATCGGATAGTCTCCCCAAACAAAGACACGATCATTCTCTGTGGTCATCGATGCGATGTGCTCAGAGACCGCGTACATAGCTGGGAGATTGGGATCAAAGTGAGCAAAGTAGGAGTCTCGTGACTTCTGCTTGAGAATAAATGAGAGATAATTTTGATAGTACGGTCGCAGTGGGTAGTACCAAAATTGAATTTTCCAAATGCTCACGACTAACACGATGAGTGCGACCACAACAGTGACCAGCGGAAGTAGCTGACTACGCAGCTGCTTCTGTCGGAGGGTTTTTAGACCATGCACAAAGAGCAAGGTGACTGGTGGGATGACTTGAATTAAGTAGTGTGGATATGGTCGCTCAGCAAGCAGTGCTCCAAAGAGAGTCGCCGCAAACCAAATTGCCAGAAAGGTTGTCTTCTTTCCATTTTTTTGCGCAAGAAGAGTGAGGACTACGAGAGCTGCACCAAAAGCCATCGCACGATTTTTTAGTCCAGAAGATCCCACATTCGATGCTTGATGTGTACCGGTTGACCACGATGAAAGGTATCCAATATTTTGGGCGAAAGCGGCACTTACATATTGTTTGCCCACGCCTTTGGCGCTGTAGTAGGCAAAGGAAAGTACAATTGGCAGGAGAAATGCAACAGAAAATAAGAGGATTGGTCGAATGAATCGTCCAAATGACAGGGAGCTCTTCTCTTCTCTCCAACGCAGAAGTGGGTAGACGATGAAAAAGAAAAATCCAGCAGCGATTGCGTCAAAGAGAGCTGGAACCTTGAATAAAAATGCGAGTGAAAAAAACAAACCGGCAGCGAGTAGGTCCTTGGCTTGGAATGTGCTTTGAGACTTCACGATTCCTTTGTACAAGAAAAACATCCCGAGAATTGTCGGCATGATCATAAAGATTTCGCCATTCGCAATTGCACCTTCCGCTAAGAATGGGAGTAAGGCAAAGAGCGCTGTCGCTACTGTTGAGTACGTTACATTGGGAAACTCAATCCCAAGAATCTTGGTAAACCCTGGATTATCTTTTGTATCCAGCAATCGGTGCGAAAGACGTTCAAAGGCAATGATTGCCACACTATTCCACAGTAATAAGATGAAGCGAAACCA
>CAZWYZ010000086.1:2351-3989 GCA_964638785.1 uncultured Pseudomonadales bacterium | reverse complement strand
TAACACTTTTGATGAGAACTTCGCAGTTGTGATATAGTGGGCAAATTCCTTATGCCAGAACATCAATTCATCACTTTCCCTGAGAGTCAAAACCACACCCCCGCAGATCTTTACACTGCAATGCAAGCTGTCCCACGCTCAACGCTCTATATCTGTTCACCAGTCACCACTCGAATGGGATTGGGTAGGGAATATGAGCAGGCTGATATACGTACTGTAAAAGAAGCGAATTTTCGGTTAACGCATACTCATCTACAAGGCTTGCAACAAGTATTCCCACTCGATACTCAGAGTCTGCTTCTTCCTGGAATGCTTGGAGAGCGAAAAACACATGATCGTTTGTGGGATGAAGTAGAGTACAACACATTACTTTTTTTAATCTGGCTTGGCATTTCACCTCAGTCCGCCTCAGACTTTGCAGACTGCGTCCTTCTTACTCAAGATGAACGTGAAAAAATGAGTGTTTACACTGACGGACCTGAGCAAAGGAAACGATACTATGAGGTGTTTCAGTCAAAAATAGTGAACGCTGCAACAACACTCGGATACGACGCGATGCCGATGCTCGTGTTGCCAAGATGGGAACTTTCATTAGGCTGTACGCTCGAAGTAGAAATAGCACGCGAACTAAACATCCCTGTACAGTTTGTTCATATAGAAGGTGGACTATATAGAACCGTGGATCGAACATGAATGAAAGATAGGCGACACTACATTAACGCATCAAGTAGTTTATTCAGTTCAACAGTAGCAACGGCAGTAAACTGATCAGCGCCACCGTAGTACAAGTAGAGCACTCCATCTTTTACTGCACTGCCACACACAAAAATTGTTCCTGGTCGAAGTCCATTATTTTCATACGAAAATTCTGGCTCAAGAATTGGTTCATCTAGACGTGCCAAGATATGATCTGGATAGTCGAGATCAAGCAGGAGAGCGCCTTGTCGATATTTTCGATCAACAGAGCTGATTCCGTGGTATATCAAAAGCCACCCTCTTTCAGTTTTGATTGGAGGACAACTGACACCGATTTTTATATCGTCCCATTTCCCTTTCCTTGGGTGCATGAATATAGTTCCAGTTAAGTATGGCTTTTTAATAAACTCTAAACTATCCACTGCATCAATCCACATATCTGGGTCAAGTCTGTGGAAGAAATAATACTTACCTCGAATCATTTCTGGGAATACAACGACATCCTTGTCATTGAGTCGTGGATCAGTGATGATGATCGATCGAGTCCAGTTCCATTCTTTTTTGAGGAAGTCATCAACACTAATGGATGTCAGCGCCACCTTTGTCGTGCTTTGAGCATCATATGCGGTGTACGTCATGTAAATACGATTCCCTATTTTTGTGAGTCGTGGATCTTCACATCCACTATTTCCTGGACGCTTTTTTAATTCTGGTTCATCTCTAGGGATATACATAGGCTCACTCAAACGTTCGTCAATGTGTATTCCATCAAGGCTATTTGCATATCCAATAGTAGACGTATCATCATTTCCCATTGCACGATACAGAATGTGGATTTTTCCTCCCTCATAGATAGATGCAGGATTTAATACATATTTATTTTCCCAGGTATGGTCTGCAACTGGCGAGAGAATAGGATTACTATCAGGTCGGTCCATCACA
>CAZWYZ010000086.1:0-2332 GCA_964638785.1 uncultured Pseudomonadales bacterium | reverse complement strand
GAGCCGTAAGCGGTTTAAAAGCTTTGGAACAGAGAGACTTGCCACACAACATGTTGTGTCAGATGCACCATATGCTATGTACAAAATATCATTCTCAATGAGTGCGCCGGTTGGGAAAACAATATTTGGGACCATTCCTTGTCTCTCATAATTTTTTTCTGGCAGCATGAGTGGTTGTTCAGTTCGCGAAAGAATTTTCCATGGTTCATTCTTATCAAGCAACAACGCTTCAATTCCGAAGATTTTGTGATCTGAATGATAGTCACCAATGTGCGAATAGATGAGGACCCAACCATCTTCTGTGAGTACAGGTGGTGCTCCGACCTCAACATGGTCATCGTCATCGCGAAGAAGGTTTATTGTGTGTTTATCCAAATCTTTGTACCAGTTGTCCCAAAAATCTTTGTTCCAGATATCTTCTTCTTTCTCAAACTCCACATAGCACACTTTCACTGGAGGCATATCTGTGTGTACCGTCAGAAATGCGGCAAACTTCCCATTAATTTTTTGCGGGAACAACACCATCGCTTTGCTATTAAATGGTGTGACAGGTTGTTTCTCAAAATGGATGAAGTCTTTTGTTTTCGCGATCGCAATCTTTATTCCATCGGCACTAAACGGATAGGTTGATAGCGCCGTATAGGTTATGTAATAGGTCCCTTCAATGCACACAATGCGCGGATCCTCACAGCCATACTTCTCCCAGTCATATTCTGGCTTAATGAGTTGTCGGCGATCCTGATAATGCTCTCCATTGGTACTTTTCACGTATCCAATACTGCTTTGTTGCATCATGACGCCACCAAAGTCAGCCATGGAGGAAAGTGCTCGATAGACACAGTGATAGGTGCCGTCTTCTCCTTTCACCATACAAGGATTAAAGACAGCCTCAGATTCCCAGGGGTTCATGCGATTTGGAATGAGAATGGGGTTTGAGTCAAACCGAGAAATACTTACCATACATTCATCTTAGCTTATGTTTTGTATGTAAGCTAACGGGTTTGAGAACAACAGTGCCAGATTCTTTCAATTCATCAAGAAAATCATCAAGCTGTGCAGTAGCTGCACAGACAACCATATCTGCACCACCGTAATAGACATACAGCATGTTATCAACAACGACTGCACCACACGGGTATGCCACTCCAGCTTTCCAGCCATTATTTTCGTGCTCATGATCAGGAGCTAAAATTGGAGAGACCGTTCGGTAGAGAACTTTTGTTGGATCATGCAGGTCAAGTAACATGGCGCCCATCTTGTATCGACCAGGATCAGATTCACCGACCGAGTGGTAGATTAAGAGCCAGCCATCCTTTGTTTTAATTGGTGGTGCTCCTGCGCCAACTTTACGATTATCCCATCCTGTACGTGTCGGTGAGATTTTATGTTCCCCTTTTAAGAAAGTAGCACCATCAAACTCCAATGAGTCAACATAATCAAGCAAGATATCTGGATAGATACGATGTAAGACAACGAACTTGCCATTTATTTTTTCAGGGAATATGACCGCATTTTTATCAACTACCCCAGGAGGTGAGATCAATACCGGCTTTGCCCATTCCCACACCTTGTTGACGAAGTTTTCGACAGATATTGATGAGAGTGCAACTCTAGGAGGGCCCCATCCATTGTATGCAACATAGACCAAATACAGCTTGTCATCAATCTGCGTCAGTCGAGGATCTTCACAGCCACCCCATCCACCACCTCCAGACTCAAATGGTGAGTAACGTGATGACGAGAGCACAAGTTTTTTTGGATGTTCAGGTGCGCCTTCGAATGACTCTCTTGGAATATATGCAGGTTCCTTCAGACGTTCAAAGGACACACCATCTCCACTGACTGCGTATCCCATTACTGAAACATCATTATCCCCAATTGCTCGGTACAGCATGTGGACTTTTCCATCAATTGTGACTGCAGCTGGATTGAACGTTGCTTTTGATTCCCAATAATGGGCAGATACTGGTGCAAGCAATGGATTCTGGGTCAAACGAGATAGGTTTGTCGCCAGTAGTTTCGGCTCTTGAATATGTTTTAAGGATGCATGGGTAATTGCAAAGAGTCCTTCCTCATGAAAATCCCAATAAGAGATGAGTTTGCGATCAAAGTACACAACTCCAACTGGCTTGACTGTGCTTCCAATCCATTCATCAGATTGTTCCCATAAAGGATGTGATTTTTGGAGAACTTGTGTAGGGTCAGTCGGGTCTAGAAACAGTGCGTGAAGTGAGTAGAATGCTCCCTCAATCTCTTTTCCTTTTGCAAGATAGATGAGTAAAATTCCTGACGCAGTTAGAAACGAGTACAAAAGAATTCATGAACTTATCAT
>CAZWYZ010000085.1:3841-4053 GCA_964638785.1 uncultured Pseudomonadales bacterium | reverse complement strand
TGTTGATTGGTCGCCCTATTCAGGCTCGCTTTCACTATGCGTTCGGGGGGTTTCCCCTTACACTAAAACAACACGCAATAACTCGCCGGTTCATTCTTCAATAGGCACGCGATCACCCCATTGCTGGGGCTCTCACTGTTTGTTAGCAGATAGTTTCAGGTACTATTTCACGGGGCATTACGCCCTTCTTTTCACCTTTCCCTCGCGGTACT
>CAZWYZ010000085.1:0-3808 GCA_964638785.1 uncultured Pseudomonadales bacterium | reverse complement strand
CACCCCAGATTCAGACCAGAGTTTGCCGTCTCTGAACCTACTTAGGTACTTTCTACGAGGTATTTTCTTGTCAAATACGAGACTTTCACTCTCTTGGGTCAACTATTCCAAATTGTTCTTTTAAGAAAATACACATTCGATATTAAAAGCCCTGCAACCCCAACCCGAAGGTTGGTTTAGCCTGTTCCCTTTTCGCTCGTCGCTTACTAAGGGAATCTCTTACGATTTATTTTCCTGCGCTTACTTAGATATTTCAGTTTAGCGCGTTCCCACCGATCTACATTAAATAGATCAGCACTCCGCTCACGCGGAGTAGGTTGCCCCATTCGGAGACCGTTGGATCAAAGCTTCGTGGCAGCTCCCCAACGACTATCGTGGCCATGTACGTCCTTCGTCGGCCAAAAAAACCAAGGCATCCACTACCTGCTTTAAGTTACACTTTCTTTCAATGGCGGTATGAAATGACACTATATAATAAATTAAAAATGCGGACCTACGTGATAACAATGGGTTAAAAACCCAAAATTTTTCAGCGTAAGTCTAATTAGTTATTGCTAACTAATTGACACATACAATCTTCACTTGTAAAAGAGCAAACCCTAGCACAGTGCTAGATTTTGATTTCTTACCTAATAAAGAACTCAAAATCAAACACTGAATGTGGACCCGTGCGGACTCGAACCGCATACCTCTTCATTGCAAATGAAGCGTTCTACCAGGTGAACTACGGGCCCTGGTACTCGGGGACATCCTTCAAAAAAAAACTTCCCGTATGAGAGAAGTTGTCTATTTCATTGATGAGGGAACGCAATTACAAGGAGAGAGTACCTCCCCGAGTTATTGTGAAACTTATCATCATGAAATTTAACATGAACTCCTTCTACATTCCGTTTTTCAAGAATCCCTAGTATATCAAAGAATGCCAGGCGTGCAAGAGGAAGGTTTCACTCTTACAGCACACTACTTTAGGGGACTTCATTTACTCACTTGAACAACGATCTCTGTCCAGCCCGACCCACTATTGAGATCAGTCAAAGACTTGGTCAGCACATCATCCACATAGATATCCAATCCACCTCGAGTTGGGTAGCGATATGGACGTACAATTATTGTCGGCGATGCTGTCTTGTACGAAACTGAGCTTCCGTGTGTACTAGTAGTAGCGTACGTGCCTCCGTACGGGCTAGAATCACTTCCCTTTGTCCATGTTCCCCCATAGGTCAGAAGCGGAGAACTATCATCAATAATTGACGCTCCGTCCTTAATATAATCAATTGCCATGTTTTGACCACCAGAATACACATGGAAAACCACTTTTACGACATGTGAACTAGGCGATTTCGTCGGCTGTATTGATGCGAGTGGGGTCGGACAAACCAAAACTGGATTACAAGGCGCCTGAATGCACTGCACTTCCTTGTATATGCAGCCAGGAGGTGCACTTGGAGAGAGTGTGGCTGTCGGTTGTGACGGTGAAGCTGTTGGCACTGTTGTTGCAGAGGTTGAACAAGTTGGACTAGTAGGATTCTCTTTGCTTCTGCAACTGCCTACTCCTGTTGTCCCGCTCTCTCGTGTACATACCAAACCACTGGTACAGTCATCATTGGATATGCATTTTTCACCACACAAGGCTGCTGGAGCTGCCATGGTCGTCGTACAGTTGGCAGATGATGCCGCTTTACTTCTATCATCTAGCTTTAGTGCTCCAGGAAGAAGGACTGCTGACACTACTGCAACAGTTCCTACAAATAAGAGCCCAGCAAAAAGGAAAAACTTGGGAATAAGCTTGTTTCGTACAGGCTGGTATTGAAAGTTTGAATTATCCATATATTTACTTTGCCATTGGAGCAGCCCATACGCCCCAGGCACTGCACACTTCCATGTTTTGTACATTCTTCACGCAATATCGAAACCTTGTCGAATACGTTGCATTCACTGCCTCTACTTTCATTGGTCTAAACTGAGAAGCTGTAGCGTTGACTGGAATTAAGTTTCCTACCGAAACTTGTTTTGCTCCACGAAACACACTGACCTGACCTTCATAGCGTACAGTTGAGCCTGCAGGAATTTTACTGGTGGGAACACCATCCATGGTAAACGTGATCATGTCTCCAATCTTCCAAACTCTTTCATTTGCATTTGATGTCCATCGGACACCCATAGTACAGGCATTCGCGGGAGTGCTTGTTGCAATAGGAGCAGCAGTTGCTATCGGTGACTGAGTTTGGCAAGTAGCATTTGTCATATCTGCAGATAATCGGCACATTTTTGCTGCCCCAACAGTCGCACAAGTAAATCGATTTGATGCTCCCACTGGTATCTGGACATCAACCCATCCAATTGAGGTTTTTAGCGTTGTTATCGATTGCTTGAGTACACCATCGACATAGACATCAATAATTCCACGAGGGCCTCCAGAATATGTTCGCAGCGTTACCTTTTCGGCAAAGGTTTTATATGTGACAGAAGCGCCGTTTATTGTGGTATGAAGATATGATCCACCATGAGGAGCTGAATCCGTATTTACATTCCAGGTACCACCACCTGGAACAAGAAGTGGAGATCCTTCTACATACCGACCAGAATCTAGAATGTAATCGACCAACATATCACTTCCAACTCCAGTCGAACGCAATTGAAATCGAACGGTGCGTTGAGTCGCCCCACAATCAGTGTCAGTTATACATGCCTTATTACAGGCAACTCGCTTGCATGTACCTACAACACAAGTTGAGGTTGCGGTCCCATTGAGTTTTCCATCATCACACTCTTCACCAATTTCTACTTCACCATTTCCACAAACTTGGCATGATTTTGCTAAATCTGCAACACTCATGCCAGTCACACCCCCATTTGGAGCAACTGCCATAAATCCACCGCCATCACCCGTGTCAGCTGCTGGACACTGTCGCTGTGAATACCCGTTTTGTGTTCCTACACAATACGCGGTACTGCCCCACGCGCAATTTGGTTGATTTGAATACCAGTGTGGTGGTGGATTTACATACGTACAGGTACCTTGGCCTGGACCACATAATCCAACGGTCCCACTACATGTCTGACCACACTTGCGCGTATTTGCACCGCAGCTGCAATTAGCTCCGGGTATTGTCATTCCGGCTGCACACATGGTGTTTTGACATGTTCCATTAATGCATGCAACTGGTGAACCATTTGCAGAAGGGTTTCGACAGTCTGCAGTGGTAGAACATGTATCTCCACACGATTTAGTTCCTCCAACTGGCGCAGGTGTTTCTTTTTTTCCAGTCTCAACACCGTTGACGCAGGTTGGATTTACTTTTACAAATCCTGATGATGTACAAATATATGTACAAAAATCTCTTCCTTCACATTGATGACCGACTGAATAGGTTGCTCTTACTCCAGACTGACCTTGACAATATCCAGAACAATCAGCATAAATCTTTTGTGCCATCCCAGATCCAAAGAAAAGAGAAAGAAAGAGAGAGAGGATAAGAGAAGTCCTCCAGAAGTTAAAACCATTTAAAAAAGTGAATTTTTGTAGAGTCATACACACTTGATCCTACCTTCTACAATACAGATCATCTGCTCCTATGGTCAATCATGAATGCAGATGCTCAAACTATACCAAAAGCACTCCATACACAGATGGAGTGCTTTTTAATTTTATTCTTATTTAATAGTTATTGCTGACGTCAACGTGTCTATCACACTTCCTGTTGCATTTTCTCCAGTGTATAGCGTGGCTTTCAATGTAAAGACACCTGCCGATGTGATTGCGACATCAGATATTTGATACGGTTCCGTATTATCAATTTTCTGCGTA
>CAZWYZ010000084.1:3187-4061 GCA_964638785.1 uncultured Pseudomonadales bacterium | reverse complement strand
AGTTTTCATCCCTCTTTCATTTGCATACAAAGATGAACAGTATAAAAACGCAGCTCATCTCGTTCATGCAGGAGCTGCAAGCTTGATTCATCAAAAAGACTTACTTCCAGAAACGTTGTGGACGAGCATTTCTCAAATGAATGCACACTATGATGAGTACAAAAAACACATGGAAGAAGAGTCAGATAAATTGATTAAGAATGGAACCAATAGACTCTTAAAGCTTGTGTTCGCGTCCTAGCTGTTTTATACGCTAGAATGAACACATGGCTCATCGTACGTACTCTCATTCAGTTGGAACGAAAGCAACCTGGCGTCTTCGACTAGGTATCCTCATTTTACTCAGTATTTGTGTTCTCCTTGGACTAGTAAGTTTATATAGGTACTTTCGAGTAGTAACAATTACCTGTATTGAGGAAGAGGTTGAATGTTCTCAAGAACACAAAGAGTTACTTTCAATGTATACAGGGAGATTTCTCTTTGATGAGTTTAGTCCCAAAATTCTGGGCAAGAAAGTGACTGTGGATACGAAGTTGCCGCAAACTTTGATCGTTCATCTTGAAAACCAAGATGTTCTTGCACATGTCTACCTTGATCGTGAGAAGCAACAAGCTTCTATTCTGTATACAGACTCAACACTACAACGCGTTGACCCAACACATCTCAGCAGTACCTCAGCCACTCTTGCTATTACTGATCTCACACGAACACTCGTCCCTGAATCGACAGTCCTGTCACAGGACATGTTTGACGTGTATACTAATCTTCTGGAGTTTTCTAAAACTGAAAAGGTTGAAGAGATAGTAATTCAGAGTAAAGACGAGATTGAAATACGAACGCAACGGAGCCTTACTGCAATCGTGTCTGCACATTC
>CAZWYZ010000084.1:0-3177 GCA_964638785.1 uncultured Pseudomonadales bacterium | reverse complement strand
TACAATTGCTTCTCGTCAGCCCTACAATAGAACAGAAACCAGCTCGAGTAGATTTGCGTTTTGATCGACCAGTCTTACAGTATTACTAATTGCGCCATGCCAAAACAAACCGTCCTTACTGCTATTGATATTGGAACTGAAAAAGTTTGCACCTTAATTGTCGGCACCTCACAAGACAGCGATAATCTCCAAGTATTAGGAATCTCAAGTATCCCCAGTCGTGGAATTCGAAAAAGCCAAATTATTGACCTCGATGATGCCATTGAGTGCATCACGCAGTCACTAGATAGTGCTGAGCGAATGGCAGGATTTGGCGTCTCAAGCGCGTATGTTTCACTCTCTGGAAGTCAGGTGAGTAGTCAAAACTCTAAAGGTGTTGTTGCTGTTGCAAACCCTGATGGGGAAATTGCACCAAGTGATGTTGATCGAGTTATCGAAGCAGCACGTGCAATCTCGCTTCCATCATCACGAGAAATTGTCCATGTAATTCCAAGAGAATTTCAAGTTGATGGCCAGGAAGGTATTAAGGATCCAGTCGGAATGAGTGGTATTCGTTTGGAGGCTGAAGCACACATCATTACGGTTTCATCAATTGCATTGCGAAACGTAACAAAATGTCTGTCAGAAGTTGGAGTGAGTGTGAGTGGTTTTGTGTTTAGTGGCTTAGCAGCATCTCTCTCAACATTGACTGAAACTGAAAAAGAGTTAGGAGTCGTATTGCTTGATATTGGTGCAGGCTCTACATCACTTGCTGTGTTTGTGGAGGGTGCATTAACCTATTCAAGTGTCTTACCTATTGGCGCTCGCCATATCACACAAGATATTGCCCTGGGAACACATGTGAGTCTCGCATCAGCTGAGAAGCTCAAACTCTTCATGTCGACAATGGTTGGTGAACAATCACCTGGTCCTGATGGTGAGACACGAGATCAAAAACGAGAACGACTACGGAAAGAAGATGAGATTGATACACGATCTGTGGGAATTCTCGAAGTAGAAAAACTTTCGCGTAAAGTCATTATTGATAACATCATGCTCCCACGTATGCGTGAGATTTTTGAGATGGTCGGAAAAGAACTGGAAAAAGAAAAATTGTTTTCACTTGTGCCTGCTGGAGTTGTGCTGACTGGTGGTGGCGCACAAACTGCTGGAATAGTGGAAGTCTGCAAACGGACGCTCTCACTCTCAACAAGAGTTGGTGTGCCTACAGGAATTACAGGATTACTTGATGATATTGAAAATCCACAGTATGCAGCTTCTGTTGGACTTGTTTTATATGGCAGGCAAAAAGGTGGCGAGGAGATTAAACGGGGCACTAGTGGAGGATCAAGATTCTCTCCTGGAAGTTTCTCGTCTGTTTTCTCTTCAAAAGCAGGCGGTATCACTGGAAAACTTGTTAATCTCTTAAAATCTTTGCTTCCCTAAGTTTGTTCGGATTAAACTCTAGTCGCTCATGAGTGAAACTATCAATTGTTGCTACAATGACTGGTGGACAATCGGCCCCCACGAGATCTCCAACGTGCAAGTTCCCAAAGTGTGCAAACGTAACAATCTGCTCTTTCGTCAATCGAAGAATAACTTCAAAAATAACGCCAGTCTCTTGTTTCCGTTGATACACGATCAGATCTTCGAGGTTTGGTTCAAAATGTGTGCTTAAAGCGCTTGGTGAACACACTGCTTGTATATATCCTCTACAAGAAACAAACTCTTTTTCAGATATGCTCATGAAAGTAGTGTATCACTGGAGACAATATTCAGTCTTGAATTGTGATCTCGTTATGATTATGATTGGCCAAATTTGGGAATGCTTTGGACTTTTCCACATTTTGAAATAATTATGTATGCAAATACGTAAAAAGAATTGATAAATCAGCTCTGTGATTTGGTCTCGATGGATTCAAGAAACCTGATACACTAGAAACACGTTATGGCACTTGTTAAACCTACAAACAATCAATTCGCAAAAATTAAAGTACTCGGTGTTGGCGGCGGTGGTGGAAACGCAATTAACTCAATGATCCAATCAAGTCAGATTGGTGGAGTAGAGTTTGTAGCGATCAATACGGATGTCCAAGCTTTACTGAACAACAAAGCAGAGACAAAACTTCAAATTGGAAACAACTTTACGCGAGGACTTGGCAGTGGTGCGGATCCAGAAGTAGGTAGACAAGCAGCTGAAGAGTCCCGTGAAAAAATTAAAGAACTTCTCTACGATACTGATATGGTCTTTATTACCTCGGGTATGGGTGGAGGAACGGGTACAGGAGCATCACCAATAATTGCCGAAGTAGCGAAAGAGTCCGGCGCATTAACTGTTGCAGTTGTGACGAAGCCATTCGGATTTGAAGGTGTTCGTCGTGGAACAGTCGCTGAAGAAGGAATTGAACAGCTCAAAGATAAAGTAGATACGCTTATCGTCATCCCAAACCAACGTTTGCTGGATGTTGTTGACCGAAAAATGACCTTAATGGATGCGTTTCGCCTTGCGGATAACATCTTAGGTCAAGGTGTCCAAGGTATTTCAGATCTCATCACCGTACCAGGTTTAGTGAACGTCGACTTCGCTGATGTCAAAACAATCATGAGTGATTCTGGTACTGCACTTATGGGCATTGGTCAGGCAAGCGGTGAGAACCGAGCGACGACTGCAGCCAGGGCTGCAATATCATCACCACTACTTGAAGTTTCGATTGAAGGTGCGAAAGGTGTTCTCTACATCATCACGGGTGGTGCTGACATGGGACTGCAAGAAATCGCAGAAGCATCGCAGGTGATCACACAAGCTTCAGATCCTGATGCGAATATCATCTTTGGAGCTACTGTTGATGAAAAAATGGGGAACAATCTCAAGATTTCTGTTATTGCAACTGGATTTGATGAAAACAGATTCAAGTATGGAGCTGGATTCATGCGACGATCATTTGGTAACTTTGGTCAACCAAATAGTACACCAGCGCCATCATTCTCTCCCCCACCACAAGCAACATCACCAACTCAGTACAGCCAAGGATTACCTGTAGCGCAGCCGGTGTCTATTTTTTCAGCACCACCACCACAGACAATGCCAAGTCAATTCTCCCAACCTCCACAGCAACAACAGCGTGTTCCAGATCCTCAAAATCAACCGGAGCCTGCGAAACGAAAAACAGATGAGTTAGATGACGAGTTTGATATCCC
>CAZWYZ010000083.1:2570-4070 GCA_964638785.1 uncultured Pseudomonadales bacterium | reverse complement strand
CTGCTGAAGGGAATGTTGCACAAGCAGAAGAGAAAGGAGAACAGGAAGGAACGAAGCTGGCACTTCTTATAAAAGATGCAAACCAACAGCCTATCGAAGGAGTAGATGTCACACTGCATTCAAAAATTCAGATTGGAAAAACCGATAAAGATGGAATTGTTCGATTCGAAAACGTTGAGTCAGGAGATCATAGAGTGATACTTGCATATAATGACTATACTGGAGAACAAAAACTCGTTGTTGATGGATCACAGAAAGAGCAAACACTCACCTTGCAAGTGCAGATGTCAAACGGATTCTCTTCACGAGTCGTTATTTTGACAATGTCCCTCTTACTTGGCGTCATTTTCATCCTCTTTTTCTTCTTATTCTTGCTTTGGAGACGACGAAAGAAGAAGCCAAGCTATGATAAGCCTTGAGTAGAATCAGCGAATTATTTCTACTTCAAATCTCATTCTACATATCGTTAAACAATATCTACATATTGACATTCGATATATCATTGCGTACTATATCAAGATATGAGCAAAATAAAAAATTCCTCCACCACACTTTTAAAAGCTGTGATTGTCCTTATCGCGGTTGCTGTCACTGCAGGCATGCTTTGGTTTCCTCGAACTGAGGGAAGAGCAGCCAATTTAGATGTGATCAGTATTTATACAGACCCGCTCATTATTTACGTCTATATAGCGTCATCTCCATTTTTTATTGGCTTATACCAGGCATTCAAACTACTAAACCTAATCGATACGAATGATGCATTTTCCCAAAAAGCTGTAGATACGCTCAAAAATATGAAGTATGCCTCACTTAGTCTTATTGGTTTTATTGCTTTTGCTTTGATTTACATTCGATTCTTTGTTCCACCTACACAAGAGGATGATCCCGCCGGTGTCATGATGCTTGGAATGATCATGTCACTTGCATTTGGTGTTATTGCAGCTGCAACTGGTGTTTTTCAAGAATTCTTCCAAAATGCTGTCGACCTCAAATCTGAGAATGATTTAACTGTTTAAGGGACAAGTATGGCAATAATAATAAACATCGATGTCATGCTGGCAAAACGAAAAATGAGTGTCACTGAACTTGCTGAAAAAGTAGGTATCACAATGGCCAATCTTTCGATTCTTAAAAATGGCAAAGCCAAAGCCATCCGTTTCTCAACGTTAATGTCAATTTGTAAAGCATTAGAGTGCCAACCTGGTGATATTCTAGAATACAGAAATTCATAAAGAACCAGAGTTACATGCAGAGGGAGGGGAGTGGAACCAAATGCGTATACTTGAGCACTAATAGAACTGAAGAGGCATTTCAGAGCGCTGAACACAAAAAGATTGCACTCGCAGTCTCGGTTTCATCAATGACGACTGTTACATGGTCACCCACGTGTAGATCAGCCATGGTCGCAGATCCAGAAGAGTTCTTAATATTTGTTTCGCTAGTTACCGTAATTGTCTGTTCTCTACCTTTTTTACTAATAATAGTAAATGAATGCTCAGT
>CAZWYZ010000083.1:0-2560 GCA_964638785.1 uncultured Pseudomonadales bacterium | reverse complement strand
CCCTGTTCCTCCTGTCCCACCACACAGATCAATTTGCTTTGAAGGATCCTTTTCTCTGTTTCCACCGCGAAGCCCTCCTACGTTTATCCCGACTTGTGGATTCACGATAGTCTGATTCCACGGATTAATTGCATAGAGAGTAGCGATAGCAGCGCACCCTGTCAGTACAGCAGCACCCAGTAGCGTCTTGTATCGCTTCTCACGTAGGTATCTGATAGAAAATAGCAAAGCAAAATAGCCGATGATAAAGCCGACAGCATTCAGAAGTACATCATCGATATCAAAGATCCCCACATTCAGGAGTACTTGCAAACATTCGATGAAGATACCAGTACCAAAACCAAGGAAAGATATCTTTTTCCAGGTCGTTTTTCTATAAAGCACGGAGACAAGAAACCCCAGAGGAATAAGCAAGACAATATTTCCCACTAGATTGATGACTGCGATCATCATCCCTTTCTCACCTAGAAGATATGGCAGGATTGTCATAAATGGGATGAAGTTGGCAGGATGATCGGAGACTGTGCCACCAAAATCGAGAGTCACAGCACCAGAGTGAACCGGTGGCACCTGTTTAAAGACCATTACTTTTATAAGCATGACGCTGTAAACCAACAGTACGAGCGCGACGATGATTCTTTTCTTCATGAATCGATAATACTAAACTAGTTCATTGAAAAAAAACAGAGAACGTTTTGCAACACGTATAGTGAGCGCAGAAAAGAGTTGGATTGTGAGCTCACTGGTTATCAGGTGGAACTCTTTGTAGAGGAAAATATACATTAATTCTTAAAACCGAAAGAGGTATAATATACTCAGAGCTATGAAAAAAGAACCTATACTTCGAATCATTGTAACTGTTGGCGCGTACCCAGACGTGGGAAAAGGGATCTTCACGTCATCTTTGGGTTACCTATTACAAGAATCGTCATTTGACGTTCTGCCACTCAAATTTGATGGATATATGAATTCGTCAAGCGGAGCGATGAATACATACCATGGAAACATGGCTTCAAAATATTCAGAGGAAGAAGTTTTTGTCCTAAAAGATGGATATGAAGGAGATGCAGATTCGGGATACTATGAACGTTTCTTGCATTCCAGCTTTGAGCACACAAGTAACATTACGAATGGAAAAGTATTTACAGAAATCTTAGACTTAGAAAAAAAGCAGCTACTTCGGCAAGGTGAAGTTATCAATTATCGCTACATTCGAAATTATTTTATTGATCAGATTTTATCCGAGGCAGCAAAATGTAGCATTTTATTACTCGAAATTGGGGGCACAGTTGGAGATAAAGAAGCAGAAATCATGTTTGATTGTTTGACTCTTATCAAAAATCGCCAAAAAGCGGAAGTGTATACCATTCTCCTTTCTCCGTACTTACCACAAAATTCGGAAAGTGGTCTTGAACTCTCGTACCGATCAAAGATAACACGACAAGCATATGAAAAGTCTTGGCGATTAGGATTACTCCCAAACGCCATCGTCATGCGCACCCAATCTGCTAGTGATCTTATCTCAAACGATTTGGAATACATTGCCTTAGAGTCGGGTCTTGAGTTAGAGGATATTTTTGTCGATCCAAATTCAGCTAGCATTTACGAACTTCCTCAATTACTCTCGAATCAAAAGCTTCAAGAACGAGTGTGTTCCTATTTTCATCTCACTCCAAAATTAGACTCTTCTACACATCGATTAGAGACGTACGCAAATAAGATTCAAGAAGCTGAAGGGAAGAAACAATGTACCGTGGCAGTATTTGGCAAATCAGTTTCAAATGACACATTCGTCTCTTTAAAAGAAGGGATTCAGCACGCGGCCATCTTTTGTGACCTTTCAATCAAGCTTATATGGCTTGATGATAGTACCCAGTATCTTGAGGACTTAAAGCATGCGGATGTGTTAATTGTTGGAGAAGGATTGGAAAAGATTGAAGAGAAAATGGCGAGTTTGCAGTACATGCGAGAGAAGAAAAAACCAGTGCTTGCCTTCTCGTTTGGCATGGATCTTTTGCTGAAAGAATATATGGAACATAGACAGAAGCAAGCTGTTGTAGTCTGTGAAATTGAAGATGGAGAAGGACTGCGCATTGAGAAAGGACAACTCCAAAAAGGGACACTTGCTATAACGATTGAGGGTCACAGCGCATATATACCAACGGAATTTGAGGAGCGCGTGCGTTGTTTTTCCTCTGTTTCAGCCGATTTACTCTCAAAGCTCAAAGAATCAAAATTATCTATCACGGCGTATTCTCACGAGATGACTCAACCAGCAGTGGTCGAATTATCTGATCATCCATTCTATGTGGGTGTGCGATTTCATCCTGAATTTATTTCACATCCAGGATTCCCTCACCCTTTGTTCGCCGCACTCTTCAACGCGTATGGAGCCTAAACTTCTCACCATTGGTTCATTGGTGATTGATCGCATCGATGGTACGCAGCTGTATGGAGGAAGTGGCGCGAATGTTGCAGTGAACGCTGCCATTCTGGGGTTGGAATCATCACTTTTGACTGCAATCGCAAAAGATAGCACAAGTGTTAAATATGTACAGTA
>CAZWYZ010000082.1:0-4089 GCA_964638785.1 uncultured Pseudomonadales bacterium | reverse complement strand
TTACTAGAATTAATGACACTGGCCGTAAATTGTCTGTGGTAGCTCACATGGTAGCAAGGTGCTGGGGATCTGGTTTTGATATCCGTCAAAAATTAGATGACTTTTATGTGCGGTTTCCTGAACTGGATGAAATTCGGGAGGATACAATCCTTCAAGCCGCTTCAGTAATCCTGAATCATCGCCGCTGTCGAACTTCAGATATTCTCAAGCGTACAGATATTACTCAGCTAGAAGCGAACTGGGATGGGATCACCGAGTCGTTTGCACTAGCATTGGAGTTCTTGAGAAATAAAATTAAGGTCAAAAATCTTCGCTACCTACCGTTTGACTCAGCACTCGTACCTTTAGCTTATTTTCATTTCAAAATGAGAAATCCCTCAGGACAGCAGCTTGATCAGCTGGAAAAGTGGTTCTGGAAAGTCAGTTTATCCAATCGCTACGGTTCGAGTACTCCTTCGAATATTGAGGAAGATTGTCATTTGTTCGACAAAATCTTAAAAGATGAGATAACAGAATTTAATTATCCAATTGATTGGGATAGCCTGAAAGTCAGGATTATTGATCAGCAGTACAACCTGAAAAATGCGTTTTGCAAAACCATTCTGGCTTTATATTCATATAAGAATCCAAAAAGCTTCAAGGACGGAAGGGACATTGATTTAAAGCATTCATTCTCTGGCTACTACAAGCACCATTTGCATCACGTGTTTCCAAGGAAGTTCTTGGAGAAACAAAATGACATGTCGTATAGCAAGGTGGACAGTATTGCCAATATTGCCTATTCGCCGGCAATTACAAATTTAGAAATGAGTGATACTGCTCCAAGCATATACTTCAAGCAATTTCTAACTGAGAACACTTCACTGGTAACTGTTTTACCTTCACACTTTATTGGTGATTTTGAAGACTATGGCATTTCAGCAGACGATTTTGCTAGATTTCTTGATAAGCGCGCAGATGCAATCGTCAATGCTTTTAAGGACTTACTGGGGCTACGCTCACATGCTGAGCAGCAACTGGAATCAGATCCAGCAAGTCCATTGGATTTAATCGAGAGTAAACTCCGCGGTCTTATTCTAGAGAACCTGACTGAAGAGTTTGGAGCTACGATGTGGGAAGATGCGGTCCCCCAGGATATTCGTGAGAAAGTGAAAAGGAAAGCAGCTGAGCACTTACATCTGTATCCTTACGATCACGAATATTTAAATGATAATGAGACAAAGTTAGATTTTCTGGATGTCATGGATTATGCAAAAGTAATTTCAGCCAACTGGGAACTTTTTGAATCGCAGTTTCAGAGGAGAGGTGAGCTGGACAAACACTTTCTAGCACTCAAAAACTACCGCAACAGCATTAAACACTTGAGAGACATGAACCCCGTCGAAAAGCGCAACGGCGAAGCAGCGGTACTGTGGTTTGAAAGAGTACTGGAGTAAAAAGCAAGCAGTACGCCGGTTAAGATGAGCGAATAGTTGTGAAAACAAGTTTGCAATGAGCATCACTATCTTATGACGGATATATAGAAAGAAATGTATAATCATTCAGAATCTTATGATCCTTACCACTCAACTAAGTTGTTCTCAATTTGGACTGGAAGAGTAATATTTACACTTAGGGATTAAACCTCAGTTGAATGTAGTAGCGTAAAATAATATGCCTAACCATAACTACAACAGTATTCACGACACTTTCTCATACGGAGTAATCTACATTTATTCGATTCCCGATGAAAGCCATAAGGGTCGCTTGAAAATTGGCAGTGCATCTTTCGTCTCTTCTAGTCCAACACAGTTGGAAATAGATAAAGCTGCTCACGAACGTATAAAAAAGCAAACAAAGACCGCGGATGTATCTTACAGACTAGAGTATGCAGAACTATCAATCACTCACAATGGCATTGTCTTCTCTGATGAAGATGTTCATAGGTGTCTAATACGTTCCGGATACGAGCGTAAAGCTGAAAACACTAAAAATTATCGTGCCGAATGGTTCGAGATCGGTCTAGAAGTTGCAAAAAATGCCATCCAGGCGGTAAAAGAAGGCCGCTCAGCTCTCTCTACAGTTGAAAAATCTGTCAGTGATGTTGTTCCTTTCCCATTTCGTCCAAGCCAGCGTGACGCTATCGATAAAACAACCAAGGCTATCAAGCAAAATCGCAAGCGCTTTCTTTGGAATGCAAAGATGCGTTTCGGCAAAACCTCTGCAGCCATGCAGGTGGCAAAAGAAAATGAAATGAAGAAGGTGCTAATCGTTACTCACCGTCCGAGCGTAAGTGTTGATTGGTTCGACGATTTCAACAAAGTTTTTGCAGGCACAAGCTATCAGTTCGCAACCAAAACCAAAGGCGAGCTTATCAGTACACTCACTAATGGTGATAAGCCTTTTGTGTACTTTGCATCACTACAAGACTTGCGCCTTTCAAAGCGAGTGGTGGCCGATGCTTCTTCCAAGTCTCACGCAAGGGGTTTCGATAAGAATGATCAGGTTTTTGATACAGAGTGGGATATGCTCGTCGTGGACGAGGCACATGAGGGCACACAAAGTGATTTGGGGGAAGCTACCTTTGCCAAAATTTTAACAAACTTCACACTTCAATTATCTGGAACACCTTTCAACATTCTTCATAAGCATGAAGAAAGTGATATATATACATGGGATTATGTCATGGAGCAAGAAGAAAAGCTTCAGTGGGACGAACGTTATCCAGGTGTTCCAAATCCTTACGCCGAACTTCCAGCACTAGGCATGTTCACTTATGATATTGACAAGTATGCTCATCACATCGGTAGTATAGGTGAAAATTTTCACGATGCTATAGACGGTGCTTTTAAATTTCATGAGTTTTTCCGTGTACACAAAGACGAAGCGGGAAACGACACTGCAGACTTCGTGCATGGTCCTATGGTTAATAAGTTCTTGGATCTGCTGGTCGATAGTACACAGCAAACAAAGTTTCCGTTTTCGACAGAGGAGTACCGAAATTATAATAAACACTCCCTTTGGTTATTGCCCAATCGCGTGAAGACAATAGAAGCTATGGAGAAGTTGCTCAAAGATCACTCAGTATTTGGATCGGGTCAGTTTGGCATTGTAAACATTTCTGGAAATAACCGTGATGATGAAGAGGATAAGGACGCCAAAGATCGCGTTACCAAAGCCATCAAGAGCCATGAGTACACCATAACGCTTACAGGCCAGCGATTAACAACGGGTGCGTCAATTCCAGAATGGACAGCGGTGTTTATGATGTCAGATACAAACTCCGCAACCACATATTTGCAGACAGCTTTTCGCTGCCAAACTCCAGCAAAAATTGACGGCAAATTAAAAACTCAAGGATATGTTTTTGACTTTGCTCCAGATCGTACGCTAAAGCTTATTGCTGAAGCAATCGAGCTCAATCACAAGTCCGGCAAAACAAATTCACCAGAGCAAAAAGAGGCAATGAGACAATTTCTCAACTTTTGTCCAATTTTAGCGGCAGAGGGTGGGAATATGAAGCCATACGATGTTGGCACTATGCTGGTTCAGCTAAAGAAGGCCATTATCGAGCGGGTGAGACGGAATGGCTTCGACGATCCGAAGCTATACAATGATGAGCTACTACAGCTTAATGAGCTAGATATAGATAAATTTAATGAGCTTAAGGCAATTGTAGGTACTTCAACTAATGAAAATATTAATGAGCTGACAGTAAATAACCTTGGTATGGCTGAGCTTGAAACTGCGAAGGCAGAGGAGGCTGAGCGTAAAAAGAAGCAAAGGAAAGAGTTAACGGACGAAGAAAAAGAAGCCCTTCGAAAACTTAAAGAAGCGCGCGAACAAAAAAATAACGCCATAAGTATCCTTCGCGCTGTTAGTATTCGCATGCCTATGCTTGTCTACGGTGCGAACGTTTCAGTGAAGGAGGATATAACTTTAGAGAAGTTCATTGATCTCGTTGATGACGAGTCTTGGCAGGAGTTTATGCCTGTAGGGCTGCGAAAAGAAAGCTTTCGAGAATTTACCAAGTACTACGATGAGGAAGTTTTCCGTGGAGTTGCTCACAATATTCGTGCAAAAGCATTTGACTGTGATGCGCTACTGCCA
>CAZWYZ010000081.1:0-4093 GCA_964638785.1 uncultured Pseudomonadales bacterium | reverse complement strand
GTCATCTCGAGAACACGGTCATATTCACCAAGCTCTAAATATGCTCGAAGCGGTTCAAACTGATACCACAAAAAATACTTGGGAAATGTGGATGTGAGCGCTCGATCGTATGCCGTCTTGGCAGTCTCGTACTGCTCAAGCTGCGTTGCAGTCGTTCCCAAATTAAAGTAGGAGTATCCATCTCCGATTGTCTCAGTCTCCAAAATGAAGTGGTCTAATGCCAACAGTTTATTGGTATGTGCATCCCACTGTTGCCCAAGAATTGTTTGAACAGTCTGTGTTTGCTCTAGCTTGTACACAACAATGTACCCTCGCAGGAACGGTCTCCACCAGGAATCAAATTGCGCATACGAAATCTCAAAATCCGCTCCATTAAAAGCATCATTGGTCGTAAAGACTTTGCGTTCTCGGTCATATCCCCGAACGACACGGTAGTGTCCATCCAGTTCTCCATTTGCAGGCTTCAAAAGCCACTGTTCCACAATCACTGGAATGTCAGACGCAACCAGGGCTTCTATAATTTCGGGAGTGCCATTGAGGCGATAGATTGCATTGAGACCTTCATTTTCTAGGAATGCAGTAATCTCTGGAGCAGACACGTTCTTATCGTTTGGCCCACCTTTGAGTGTTGCAGCTGCATGAAACTGATCAAAATCAACGGATAGAGTGCTTGCTGCCATTGTAGCTGAAGCAGGTCCACAGTTATTCATCTTTTGGTACATGTGACTCATGGACTGGATATAGTGTGACGGGGCAGTGACAAGCGGAGGTGTCATTGTTTGAGGTATCAATGATTCTCGCTCGAGAACTGGAGATGTTGGCGATGGAAGCATTTGGGGTACAACCTGAAACGATTGTTGCCACAACACAAGTATTCCAAGGGAAACAAAACTGACTGTGAGGAGAACAAAAATTATTTTCATGATGCTGAGGAAATCAAGACTGAGCACTTCCCTTGTGGACAGTGTATCCATTCAAGCTGAGGTGAAAATGAATACAATCTCGCTGTGAATGACTTATGAATCAAGAGAGCAAGATATATACTACTGTATATGAATGAAAATAAAACCGGTTTTATTGATACAGTACGATCTCGCTTAGAAAATCTCTATCGATCGAAGATATTAAAAATACCATCAAAAACTTCTCTTTCTTATGCATTAAGCGGTGGAGGAAGAGGACGAGAAGATTTAAAAACAGTAGAACCTTCGGTAGAGATGCGAGCACGAAGTAATGGAAAAGACATTGCTCTTTCATTTATCTTACCTGCAGATAGGCATACATCTTTCGTTTTGAGTCTTTCAAGCGCGGCACAGGATCAAAAGATCAAAGAAGTACTCGAAAAAAACTTCTCCTATCCTAAAAACGAATTCTTACTTCAAGTAAGTAAAACCGACTCTGGTGTTCTCAACGTCTTTATTTCGATTAGTGGATTGGAGATGGAAAGTCATGAGAATGGAACGCCTGTTACAGCTCCACTCGAAAAAAATTCTTTCCATGAAATTTCAAGTGAATTTCAATCAAGTGGACGAATTATCCTGAAAGGAAAAAATGAGGCACGTCTCTCAATCCGTATCCATGATAACCAACCACACAACTATACAGAAAGGGAAAAGTATTTGGTCTCTCACGAACCCCAAATTAGACGTATACACAATGAGGCTTGGCTTAACTCTAATCATATTCCCAGTGCATATGTCGAGGATGATTATGATCCGAGTATGGACGGAACCGCTTTACAGTTTTTGAAGAAAAATGATAAAGGATTTGAATCAGGAAAGTGGAAGTGGGCGCCATTCTGTCCTGACCGAGATAAATATTGGGGAATTGCAGCAAGAAATCCTGAAGAAAGTTGTGAAACTTTGAAAGATGTAGATGTTTGTATAGTGGTGAGCGATCACGCTGGTATACAGCATGGTAGATTAACGCTTGATATGCCCAGAACATTTCTTGGCAAGGAATCAATACGATACCTTAAGCCTGAAATAGAGCATAGAGCCAGGAAAGTAAGCACAGAAGGACAGACAGGACTCATTCATTTAGGCGATGATGTTCATGATGGTTGGTACTATGTAACTCAGCCAATACCGAAATTAAAAGAGGGCTTAGTTGATGGATATTTCGTGCTCATTGGAAGAAGGGCCACGCTGACTCCCGAAAAGGAAGAAGCGCTTTATAGCAGTTTGTGGAAAGACAAAGGGTGAAATTATATTTCAACGTAATTTACAGGAGAGCTTCATCCACAAGTTTTTCGACATCTTGTTTACTTAAGAGTCTCATTAGCGTTGATCCAATTATTTGCATTGGACGACCAAATTGTTTTTCACGAAGTTTACGCATATCCCCTAAAGGCATTTCTTTTATCTGTTCTACAGTTAGCCCTGTTTGTCGTTCAATAGCTCTCTCAAACTCTGATTTACTCATAACTTAACTATATACCAAATGGGTTCAATGTGAAAAAGATCTGCCTGCAGGTGACATCTGGAGCGGGAGACGCAAATTATTTTGAACCCGAAATTGAGTCTCTACTCGGCTACTTTAACAAATTGATGATAGCCTATAATTCTCAGAAAAAGGAGGAATCGCATGAGTAATTCCTCATTGTTCGGATCACTACTCAACTATTTATAAATATTGGTATACTTATGGGTAATATGAGTGAGACTGAACTTCCATCTAGCGTAATTGCTTACTCTGAAATTAGAAAGCCTGAGTTGTCTGAACGAGCAAAAAAAATTATTAACGAGTTAAAAGACGGTGTAGATAAATCAGGTAGTGAAAAATTTCAAAAACTAATGTCTGATCAAATCAAGAAAGCAGAAGTGGCCATGGCTGTCGACGGTCATTCTGGCGAGTATGATGTCTTGGTTCATATAGCAACAACTGAAAAAGCTGAAGAAATAAGAAAACAGGGGTTTTATGCCATGAGAAATTACTCAACAGTCTTCACCGACTATGAAAGTGCGCAAGAAACGCCAGACCGAGCTGGTGATAAGTGTTGTTATTCGAGAAGAAATGGTGATGGAATGTTGGATTTTGAATTCTATTTAAGTGATAGTAGGTCAACGAATTTTGTTAAGGGAACGAGAGGAACAGACTGGGACGTAATTACTATGGTTGTTCCCAGAGATTTTCACAGAGGTTCAACTATAATTCATGCTGTTTCGCCTGAATCATTGGACAGCAATAACATGCCAGAAGACTTTGCAGGTATGAACCCATCTTTCATTAGAGTAATTCCAAAAGAATATATTTTGGAATCTTCGTTAACTACTCAACCAGAAGTTAAACCAGAAGTTCCAATTAATCGCTACATTCTGCGGTTTTAACCTACAGTTTGTAAGAAATATATTATTGAGGAAACCAGAGACAACCTGAGCCTGTCTCGTCTGGAGCCCCAGACGGGAATCGAACACAGTGGGTTCCATGTAGATGTGTGAGCGGGATAAGGGAATCGAACCCTCTTCTTATCCTTGGGAAGGATACATTCTACCGGTGAACTAATCCCGCAATTGATTACACCCTATTGTACCAAACATTTCTTTATTCCTCATTCTCCGTCTGTTGGGACTCTGAGTCCTGATCCTGTTGATACAATGCTTGATCCAACTTCAGGATATCTGCAATCCCACAGAATCTTCTTGTGAGATTCAGCTGCTGTAGGTATTTCTCACATTGCTCTAGTGTAGGAACAACTGTTCGAAGATCTGCAGGGTATCTGTGATCTGATTCAAATTGACTCATAGTTTCTATAAAAAAATCCCCCGGTGTAAGCCGAGGGATTCTGTATTATTCATTATTTTGTACTGGGCAACGTGAGTTGCTGTCCGGCCAGGATGATACCTGGGTTAGTTCCTATTAACTCCTTATTTGCTTTGTAGATCTCAACCCATTTGTAGCCATCCTTGTACTCTGCAACGGCAATGCTCCAGAGACTTTCTCCACTCACAACAGTATGTGAACCACTTGCAGGTGTAACTGCAGCAGGTTTCTCAGTTGGAGCTGGTGATTGTGCTAAAGGAGTTGCGGTTGGCGCAACAGTTACGACGGGTGTCGCTGCAACTGGTGAAGCTACTGCTGGTGCTGGTGTACT
>CAZWYZ010000080.1:0-4154 GCA_964638785.1 uncultured Pseudomonadales bacterium | reverse complement strand
ATAAAGACACAGAAAGCGCACAGTCAATTGCGTCCACGTTTAAAGTTGATCCAATGAACGCGTATGAGGAAAGTACAGAGGTGTTTTTAAAACTCAAGTCCCAGGCACTCGCAGCTCCTGAGTATGGCATCCGTGAAACTGTTTTTTTATTCCTCGATATTCCAGGAGCTACCAAAGAAGCGTGTAAAGCAATTTGGGAACCTTATTTTAATTTTGCATTTGATGTACTCGGAATCCCGGTAAGTGAACAACGCCGTGCGTTCTTCTCAGGTCTTGGTTTTCGAAAATTTTTATTGTGCATTGTGGCGTACGGAATCGACCGAAACAAATCGTTTTGTGTGCATGAGTACAATCACTTGCGTTATCCCGGATTCACGGGACACCCATTCTTTGATGAGGTAATGACTGAAGCATTGGCATACCAAGAATGTCGCTACTTTAACGCCACAACACTTGAACTTGCATCCGAGGACACACTCAAAGCCGCGAATGTGAATATTGATTACTACGATCATCTCGCACTCTTTGTGCATGTCTGTCGCAAGTACCCTGACTTATTTGCACTCGTTGAACATATCTACACTTCCGGTGATATGAGCCAGATTCCACAAATTGAAGCGCTGATTGGAACAGAAACCTTTACACTCCTTGAGAGTGCAAATCCGGATGAGTACGATCCAAAGCTTGGGAAAAATCAAAAATATTTGTCGGCAACTGATGCCCTAGAGCGATTGTCATTCTAACCTATGTCCACCCAACAACAGACAATTGATTTCATATCCGAACAAGTCTCCCAAGCTGGGACCATTACCAGTCGAAAGATGTTTGGTGAGTATGCGTTGTACTGTAATGGAAAAGTGGTCGCATTCGTGTGTGATGATCAGTTGTTTATCAAACCGACAGAAGCAGCAAAAAAATTCTTAAAAACTCCAGTTGAAAAACCCGCGTATCCAGGATCAAAGATGTATTACTGGATTGATACCGAGTATTGGGATGATGAAACGTGGATGAGTGAGCTTATACGCACCAATGCGAACGCACTTCCTGCTCCCAAACCAAAGCGTCGCAAAGCCTCATTGTAATTTTAAAGCGAAAATTTTTTCTTGACGTAGGAAATGAAGTTATCTGCACTCACATGTTTCCCGGTTAGTTTTAGTGACACCTCACCTGATGTTGCCATAGCTCCACTCGCATGCACTTTCTCTCCCAACCACTTTCGAATGACGTCAAATTTTCCGGTGCGAACATCCTGGTCAAAATCCGGATGCTCCGCATGCAATTGATCTGAGAGTTGGACACTTAGGAAACTTCCAAGGGAGTAGGTCGGAAAATAACCAATCAATCCCTGTGACCAATGGATATCCTGCAAGACACCTGAGAGGTCATCGGCAACATCGACATCCAAGTACTGTTTGTACAGTGCCTTCCACGCATCCGGGAGATCACCAACAGCAAGCGTGCCTTCAATGAGGCGTTGTTCCAATTGAGCTCTGATTGCAATGTGAAGATGATAGGTCACTTCATCTGCATCAACACGAACTAAACTTGGTTTGATAGTGTTTACTTCTTGCCATGCTTGGTGCGCAGTTGTGCGTTTTAGCTGCGTTGGAAAGGCAGTTTGTAAGACAGGGAAGAAGTACTCCCAAAATGCAGGTGACTTTCCAATGATATTTTCAAAAAAGCGCGACTGTGATTCATGAATCACTAACGAGTCTGCCATTCCTAAACGAGTGCGGGCGATTTCGGGAGAAATCCCTTGTTCATACATTCCATGTCCACCTTCATGTATAGAAGAAAGAATCGTTGAGAGGGGATTGGTGGCAAGGACTCGTGTCGTTAACCGCACATCACTTGTTGCCACACCCATAGTAAACGGATGGGTCGAAATATCCTGTCTACCAGCCTCTAGGTCAAATCCAAGTTGTGCAAGCAGTGTGAGTGTCACACTCCATAACTGTTTCTCGTCGAACTCTTGGTGAAAAACGCCCGTGTCCCACGTCGCAGTTTTTGTTTTCAGAGTTCGAATCAATGGGGTCAGGTGAGTCGTGAGATCTTCAAAGACCTTCGTTACTGTCTTTGCGCGTAAATCCTTTTCATACTCTTCAAGCAGGGCGTCGTAGGGTGAATCAATGAAGCCATATGCATACGCCACTTCTTTTTTGAGGTTCACCATTCGTGTCAGTGCAGGAGCAAAAACTGAAAAATTATTTTGAGTTCTGGCATGCTTCCATTCTTCCAGCCCAATTGATGCTTGTTTGCTGATGGCTTGGACAAGCTTGGCAGGGAGTTTCTTTGCCAGTGAGTAATCTCGATTCATGAGTGCAACTAAACTCTTATCCGCAGCCGAAAACTGTCCTGGATTTTCTTGGATTGCAGCGGTGAGACGTGCAAGAATAGTTCCAAGCTTGGTAGCTGTGGCTTTTGAGTGAACGATTCCTGAAAGAGTTTCCAGCTGATGGGCGCGTGCAAGTGCTCCTTTATGCGGAAGATAGGTTTCTTGATCCCATGCTAACAAACCCGAGATTGCTGACAAGTCACGCAGCATCTCACTGTAGCTGACCAAAGAATCAATTGCTGGGTTACTACGGGTAAAAACGGACATATGTTTCTTTCTTGTGAACGGTCATTGTACCAAAAAATACTCGTATTTCATTGACACTCCAGTAAAATTTCGCTATGATTGGGAATTGTACCTATGGTAAAACAACCAAAGTATTTTGTTTCAGCACCCAAATCATCACAACAAGAACCACAGGCTACTCCTGCTGTGAGCAGCCATACACAGGAGTCTACACACGTTCCCACAGCCCCATCAGTTCTCCCACATGCATTGCGACCTGGACGTATCCCTGCTGTAGTTCTCGGGCTTGGACTGACGACTTTACTTGCGCTCACTGGCCTCGTAGCCTTTAATACCGGTGTTTTGAAGGCGATAGCGTACAAAGGGACAATTCCGACTCTATTTAATCGCTCTGCACCAATTAATACCGTCATCGCCGATGGCCATGTTGGCATCGGACAGGGTATCAATTTTGACATTCAAATGGCCGACGCTCGTGTCGAGATTGTCCGCGCATTTCTCGAGCGATATAAGTCCACATTAACTCCCTACGATCATTACGCGAAAGCACTCGTTGATGCGAGTGATCGCTATGGCTTAGATTACCGACTTTTGCCAGCAATCATGATGCAGGAAAGTAACCTGTGTAAATCAAGTGATCCAGCTCTTCATAACTGCTTAGGCTTTGGAATTCATGAGCGCGGAACCTTGGGCTTTGATACATATGAGGAAGGCTTCGATCGCGCTGCTCGAGAACTCAAGGCCAACTACATCGACCGTGGTCTCACAACCCCAGAGCAAATCATGAAAAAGTACACTCCCAGTAGCAATGGATCCTGGGCGAACTCAGTCAATCAATGGATAGCTGAGATGGAACATAATGACCGAGAAGTCGGGAAGACAGCAACTGGAGATGCAGACTTACTCGAGTACACCACCCAAAGATAGTCTTATATCAGGTACGCCTTACCTACGCATTACTCAAGGACTTTCATAGTATTTAGGGGTGTTGACAAGCCCATAACAAATATGGTACTCTTATAGGTATGTTGACAGGTTTTTCCTCACCGGGAATTACGTGTCAACCTTAAAGAATCCCGCTCTAGTTGGCGGGTTTTTTTATGGTAAAATCGTAAAAATCTATGGCACAAATCGTCACAACAGAATCAGGTGGGTACGCGTACTTAACAAGTGAAGAGTATGAAAAAGTATCTGCAGCAGCGTGCTGCCCACCTCTCCGCCTTGGACTAGAGGGACTAAACGGCACTCGATATGACATGGATTCAGTTGCGGATCTCAAAGCACTTCTGAACGTCATGACCATTGCCGAGATTCCTTGGACACGGCTCGTCACAAGAGGGAATCGAGGGTAGTGTACTCAAAATAATTTTTCCTATGGCTGAACGAAAAGCAGGCACTACTTTCCAATCAGAGGGGCAGATGCGCCCACTTGATCCGTATCAAGTATTCCGCAATCGTACGGAACGCTGGTACGGCTTCAGTCCTGATAAAGGCGAGATGAAGTACATCGTCAACTGCATAGTGGACTATCTGCACGCTGGCCATATCTCCAGTCCAAAAGCCACAAAGATTC
>CAZWYZ010000079.1:0-4217 GCA_964638785.1 uncultured Pseudomonadales bacterium | reverse complement strand
TTAGGAGCTCCCCAGTTTCCATCTTCCTTTAGGAGATCTAGGAGTCCCTTCAAAGTGAATTTTCTTATCTTTTTTGAGATCTTCTAGCAGATTTGAAATTTCTTTACCCGAAAGTTCAAATTTAAATAGTTCTGAAAAATCTGACTTAGTAGCTGAAGAGAAATCTTGCAGATGCTGAAGAATGAGCTCTTTATTTTTGCTCTTCGAAAGGCCTTTTTTCTTTGTGTAAGATCCTTTTTGATTCATGTCAGTGTAATATTGTTTAGATAACATGAATCGAGAGAATCCTATCTTCTCTATTAGTCCTAGCCTAAGAAGCTCATCTGTTACAGAGTTAGAAGTAATAGGCTTACTATTTTTAATTTTGTGTAGTACTAACAGCTCCTCATCATTCAGAATCTTGTCATTGCTATCAGCAATCTTTAGGACGTACTTGGCAAATTCAATATCTTGGATATTGCCATCTAACTCTAAATTAACTCTCTTGTCCGTACTCCCTTTAAAGTTTGGTGGATTTTTACCCAAAGACAGCTGATTACGATACATCAAATTAACTCCATTTCCGAATTGCTCCACAAGCTCGCATTTAAATAGGATGTCAGCAAGTAATTTATTTCTCGGTTTTGTTTCATCGATAATGTTTTCTAAAGTTATCCCCTCTGGAAACCCTCCAGGACTTTTAATAACTATTTTTGTTGGAAACTGCATTACGAAGTTGCTTTCGGAGACCAAATAATCTCTGTGAATGACAGCATTATTTAAAGCTTCACGAATTGTTTCTTCGTCAAAAGCTTTTCTCTCTATAACTCTCATGCCAAGGGGAATACTTATTGTTAAATTACGGGACTGTACCTTATCCCAGATAGTGTTGTAATAAAGTAAATAACCACCTTTGAAAATGATTGTGTCTTGATTTCGAATTTCTTTCTCATCTGTTTTATATCCATATCGGAATTCAGAATACGGTAATGCCCTAGATAGTGTTGATTCTGTTGCCAACAATATCAATGAAGCTACAGTAATCTGTCCATTTTGTATAAGAAGTAAATCTTTGAGAAGCTGTTCATCCGATAGCGCTTTTATATCGACCTGATATCTACCCGATTGTATTAGTCTCTTCCGAAGTTCCTTTAAAGCTATAGGAGAAAGGTCTTCGATACCAAAGCCTCTCACAAGGGTGGCTGAATAATCCTTGTTTGTACTCTTGTAGTAAATGAGTCTGTGTTGATACTCCTCTTGAGGCATCAGTTTAGTACTTGTGCCGACTCTGATATAAGGCTTTTTTCGGAAAGTATGATAAGGGCTTGTGCTTTGCTCAACAACAATCTTTATTACTTGTTTTCCATTAATTTGATCTTTAGTGATACTGAATATTTTTTGTGGTTCGAGGTTGTCAAAAATATATTGGGTTACATCAATGATTGTTTTGTCTGTTATTGAGTTGATGCCGATTACTTCACCATTATTTTTGACTCCAAAATACAGTGTTCCGCCAGTTTGGTTGGTGAACCCACAGATAGTTTCTCCTCCTTGTTCAAGCTCGCTCAACGACTCCTTGAACTCAATATTTTCAGATTCCGAAAAGCCGATTTTCGCCATAATTAGTCCAATTCTACCATGGCTCAATGACATACCAGACTAAGTACAGAGTAATGTTTCATGAGGGCTAGCCATATGTTGAGGTTTCATCTCGGAAGGTTGGGTCTAGAAAAAAATCAGGAATGTCATTTCCAACCGTGGATAAGTTCAATAGATCTTCCAGATAAAAAGTTCCCACAGCTTCCAAGATAGGCAGGACAGTGACTAACTTCGTAAAAATCTATCAATTGATATAATTCGTGAATGATTCAAGAACTTGCATATCAAGATTTAGAACTCTCGCAGAACTACAAAAGCGGCTATACAGCTGATATTTATGAGTCTCCATCTGATACAACTGTTGTTGTAAAAAATGTGAGAGCGCTTTTTGACAGAGGAAATAGAATTACAAATTATGACAGGGCAATGTTCATGCATGAAGTGGGAGGTGATCTTTCAGTATTACGAAGCCCGAAATATTCTTTAACTGAATTCATTCCAAAGACACAACTTGCTTGGGGAAAAGAAAATCCTTTGCTTCAACAAGAGAGTGGGTTTATAGTGATGGAAAAAGTAGAGGGCCAACGTATTCAAGATGTGTGGGAGTTGGATTCAAATCTTGCGAAGCAGCTCGACTTACTGCTTTCAAGATCTTTGATCCTCGGTTTGCATAACCTCAATGTACAAAAAGGTGTCAGAAGAATTCCTGACATTATTAATGCACTCGGATTTATCAACATCATTGTAGGGGCAACACCAGGTGATCCAGAAATTCGCCCATACCTTATTGATACGTACCCTGCTTCTGTAGGAATAGACAGCAATTATGGAGTATGGAAAGAGGCGCTAGAATGGCTGCGTACCCAATCCAATGGATATGAGTATGCAAGTACTCAAGAACAAATGCGGATCTTTTTTAAATCTCCGCAGTTGAGGAGAAGAGAATAGTCATTTTGAAATTCAGCATTGTTTCCGCATGTGACGTTCCCAAAGACAGCAGTCAAAATTGTTACATCTCGCTCTCAGAAAGTGCTTTCACTTTCGCAAGAGCTTTCGGATAAGTGGTATTGAAATATTCTTCCAACTCTGGTGGGACATCAAATGTGACAGTTAAGGTAGTGGTCCCTTGTTCCTCTGCGAGTTTGTACGTTTCTTTCCCTCCAGTCCACTGGCTATCACGTTGACGTTTTCCTTCGTCTTGCGTGTCAGCACTGTGCCGAATCAGTACGTATTCGAGTGGGATGAGCTTTTCAACAAGACTGGTTACACCATACCCGTTTTCAGATGAGATAAACTGTACTTCATTTCCTTCTTTTAAATCACCCACCATGTATGTACCTGGATCGATGATAGTTGCCCACTGACGAAATGTTTTGTCTTGCCAGAGAGTATTCCAAACTTTCTCATTCGAGGAATGAATCTCAACTGAAAATTGTAGTTCTTTCATAGATGTATCTTAGTGTACTACAGTAAGAAAAAGAAATTGCACAATTTTGCTTCTCAACTGAGTAAGAGAATTAACTCAAGAAACAGCTCTGATATACTTGATCTCGGATACACACACTGTGAAAATGTATTCAGAAAAGTAATCGGTTTTAACGTTCACCAAAAGGAAACACACAATATGATGACCACACATCGAATTTTTACAATGAGCTTTGCAAATGTTTACCCTGCGTATGTTGCGAAGGCAGAGAGAAAAGGGCGCACGAAAGAAGAAGTTGATCAAATTCTGTGTTGGTTCACTGGGTATAGTCAAAAACAATTGGAAGCACAGTTGGAAAAGCAAACAGACTATGAAACATTTCTTGCACAGGCTCCAGAGTTGAATCCGTCGAGATCACTCATTACAGGTGTTGTATGTGGAGTTCGAGTCCAAGATATTGAGAATCCCACAATGCAAGGAATTCGTTATATTGATAAATTAATTGATGAGCTTGCGAAAGGGAAGACGATGGAGAAAATCCTCAGAAAGCCTCTCATCGAACAAGAAGCAGCTCAAACACAATAAACGCAGCATAGAGAATAAGGAGGAAAAAACTTTCCTTACGTGAAAGAAAGTTTTTTGATCGAGCGAAAATGAAGAAAAGAATGAGCCCAATAATCAAAAAGCTGAATCTGTGCATGAAATGGTTTGGAATAGAAATAGTCTTTCCATGAATGAGTGTGAAAAAACCGAGCAGGAGTGTGTTGGCACTTGCTGAACCTAAGTAATCTGCAAAGGCAACCTCTTTCTTTCGTGCGAGCACAGAGCGAAAAATAATTGAGATCTCTGGTATGTTCGTTCCAAATGCAACGACAATGAGACTGACAAAGAAAGATGAAACATTAAAAAGGGTCGCGAAATAGATAGTGGTGGACACAATCTGATTACTGGCCAACACTAACAGTACAACCCCAACAACAATTTTTAATAAAATTGCTATTCGAACTTTCCCTTTCGCTTTTGAAGGCGACTTTATTTTTTCTGGAACAGTTTTTCGTACGAAGAAAGAAACAAATAAGCTAAGATAAACTGCAATGAGTAGCAGTGAATCTTTCATGTCAATTTGATTATCCATTGTCACAAGCGATGGGAAGAGGACAACAAGTAAAATCAGAAAAAGTCTTTTTTTATCCAGGTGTGATGGTACCTTTAC
>CAZWYZ010000078.1:0-4257 GCA_964638785.1 uncultured Pseudomonadales bacterium | reverse complement strand
TGAAAAGTTGTATAACTTTAATTGGAATGATCGAAAAGTTTCAGATGTCCATGCTGCCAAAGTAACAGGGCCAACACAATTGGTTGCTGGGTCATTTGATATTAAGGACCTTCGTCACGGGGCAACTCTTATGATTGCCGGGATGAGTGCGACAGGTATCACGGTCCTCCATGATCCCAAAGGGCAGATCGATCGTGGCTATGAACATCTTGATGAACAATTTAATAGTATGGGAGCAAAAATAGAACGAGTGGAAACGGCATAACCTATGAATTCAGCACTCTCTTTTTATCTTGGAAATGTCATCATCTCGTTTATTGCGACGAGCTTATTGATTGTTCCTTTCATCAACATGCTCTATCGGATTAAATTTCAGCGACAAAAACAAGTGACTGTTGATGCACTTGGAAAAAAAAGCCCAATATTTGATAAATTTCACCATCATAAAGCAGGTACACCAGTTGGTGGTGGTGCGCTCATCATTGCAGTCATTGCACTCCTTTCACCACTAGTCCTTTTTTTAATGCAAGCATCTGGATTCCCAATCCTACCAGTTTATCCACTCAAGCCTGAGATCACCATTTTGTTTTTTACCTTATTTTCATTTGGAGCGCTGGGTCTCTATGATGACGCAAAGAAGTTTTTTGGATTTGAGAAGTCAAAGTTTTTTGGAATGCGACTTATTCATAAGTTCACACTGCAGTGGATTTTAGGATTTATTATCGCATTCATGCTCTATAACTGGCTTGGAATCTCCTTTTTACACATCCCATTTTTGGGTACATTGAATCTTGGCTGGCTGTATGTGCCTTTCGCTGCATTTACAATTGTCTCGTTTGCGAATGCCGTGAATATTACGGATGGCTTGGATGGTTTAGCTGCTGGTATCTTGATGATTTGTTTGTTTGGGTTCTGGATCTTGTCTGCATCCATCCTCGATACACCGCTCTCCGTTTTCATCTCATTGTGGATTGGCTCCTTAATAGCCTTCTTATATTTTAATGTGAATCCGGCGCGTATCTGGATGGGTGATGTTGGCGCATTAGCATTTGGTGCGACACTTGCAGTCGTTGGACTCCTCTTAGGCAAAACAGTCGGGTTGGTCGTGATCGGAAGCTTATTCTTCATCGAAGTGTTTACGAGCGGGGTGCAGTTACTTTCAAAGGCAATTTTGAAGAAGAAGTTCTTTCCCGTCGCTCCATTTCATCTCTATCTTCAATACATTGGATGGGAAGAGCCAAAGATTGTTGCGCGTGCCTGGCTAGCTGGATTAATCATGACTCTCATTGGATTGTGGATATCATTGCTCTAATCTATGTCACTTGATGAACTACAAAAGAAATACCCTGTATTTTCATACGACTCATATTCATACGAGCATAAAGATGGGTATATTGAACTCTCATTTCATTTCTCCTGTGGAGAAGAGTCATTAACCACAATTGACACAATCTCTGGGGTGACTCAAGAAATGATACGAAAAATTGCCGACAAAGAGCTTGATTTCTACATTTTTCAGCTTGGACTCGCAGAAATTCCAAGTTACTGGAAAGCGTTCTTATCTCCACAAATTACTGTTGCGTGTGGTTCATTGGATGAGACACAGAAAGAGTTTTGGCAAAAACTTTTTTACTTTGGGTTGGGAGAGTTCTTTTACCAGAATCAGATAAAGCCATTCAAACCTGTCTTTCAGACACAAGGGAGTGAGAGTTCTGTATGGAAGACATCCCCAAGATCATCTGATGAAACGCAGGCACTATTGGTCCCTGTTGGCGGTGGAAAAGATTCCATAGTCACGCTTGAACTTTTAGCAAAACAAGGAAAAGCAATTTATACCTGGTCCGGATTGAAAGGTTCTTCTCCAGCAGTCATTGACCTCTTTGGCAAGCGCCATCCGCGTCTAGGAGATATTATCTTTTCGCGGACATTAGATGCACGCATGACACACTTGAATCTAGAAGGCCACCCAAATGGGCACACTCCATTTTCATCGGTATTAGCTTTCTTTACGCTGTTAACTGCTCGTTTGTTCTCAATTAAGGAGATCGCAATCTCCAATGAATCAAGCAGTAACGAGCCGACCGGAACTTGGGAAGGAATTGATATCAACCATCAATACTCAAAGTCTGAAGAGTTTGAACACGATTTCCAACAGTACGTCTCGTATTCGTTTGGAGAACATGCTCCACGCTATTTCAGTTTCCTGCGGACGTTGACAGAGCTTGCGATCATGGCGAAGTTTGTTACATACCCTGACTATTTTCAGGTTTTCCATAGCTGTAATGTGGGACAATCAACAAATACCTGGTGTGGAGCCTGTGGGAAGTGTGCCTTTGTTGCCTTGCTTCTTGCTGCATATCTTGATGATGAGATGATTGAAACGATTTTTCGTAAGGACGTGCTCAACGAAACAACGCTCAAACCGCATCTTGATGCATTGCTAGGAATAACACCATTTAAACCGTTTGAGTGTGTTGGAACTCGAGAAGAATCAAAGCAAGCATTGCAGATGGCACTACACAACCGAGAAGGGAAGAGTTTACCAATTCTATTTCAATCCTATGCATAACATATTCCCTGACTGGCTTACTTCTGCCCGTACCATCGCAATAGTCGGATTTGGCCGTGAAGGTAAAAGCACCAATCAGTTCCTGCAGAAAAACTTTCCGGATAAAAAAGTGTTTATCTTTGAGTCTCATCAAGAGACATTTGAGGTTCCTCCAGTAGATGTTGTTTTTAAGTCACCTGGTATTCCATCCAAAAATGTTCATTGTGCTCCAACATCGTATCTGACTAGCCAAACAGACCTTTTTGTTCAAATGTTTGGAACTCAAACAATTGCCATTACTGGAACGAAAGGCAAGAGCACGACTGCGCATGCAATTGCGCATGTGTTAACTAGTATTGGTCATGAAGCACTTTTAGTTGGAAACATTGGAAAGCCAGCACTCGACTATGTTGAGCTCATGCATGAGGAAACGACTGCAGTCTTTGAGATGAGCGCATTCCAGACTGAAAGCCTCCATAGTGGAGTGCATATCAGTGTGTTCACATCGTTGTATCAAGACCATCTTGACTACTACAACACTCTCCAAGAGTACTATAGTGCTAAAAAGCATCTCTTCGATCTGCAGTCAGAAAATGATATTTGTATCTACCGTGATGATTACCCTGAGATTACAACCATAGTTGCAGCGTGTGCTGCGCAGAAGGTTACATACAATGCGCAAACTGACTCCCTGGGATTCCCAATCAACTATGTGCCAGCACTCCTCATTGCCCGCAGATTGGATGCGTCAGAGAAACAAATACGTACAGCACTCTCGACACTCAAACCACTGCCAGGACGATTAGAAAAAATTGCAGAGAAAAATGGAGTCTCATTCTATGATGATGCATTGGCCACAATCCCTGAGGCAACGATCAATGCATTGGATGCACTCGGTGATGATGTGAAGGTACTCATTGCCGGTGGTCACGACCGTAATCAGGATTTTACACAGTTGGCACATCGAATTGCCGCCTCAAAAATATTGACAGTACTTTTATTTCCTCAGACTGGCGAGCGAATAGCAGCTGCGATTGCGCAAGTTACACCTGAAACTCGAACTGTGCTTGTCGATTCTATGAAGGAAGCCGTAGAGACAGCGTATGAAACGATACGACAGCAATCACCAGCAGCAAAACACACACAAATTGTTTTGTTGTCAGCAGCATCACCGTCATTTGGGCTTTTTAAAGATTACAAAGATCGGAGTACACAGTATAAACACTGGGTCGACTCACTATGAAATCAGTTGCCTCGTCAGCACGAGCGCTCAACTTAACTATTCTTGGTTTGGTGATTGGATTTATTCTCTTTGGAGTGTTGATGGTCTATAACGTGTCGGTCGTTGAGAGTTTTGTGACGTTTAATGACTCGTTTTATTCTGTTCGCTCACAAGCATTGTGGGCGGTCATTTCTATTACCTCATTATTTGTTGTTTCCAAAATTCCGACCAAATTTTGGTTGACACTCGGTCCACTGCTCTTTGCAGCTGCATTGGTGCTTCTGGTACTCGTTCTCATCCCAAGCATTGGATTAAAAATAGGCGGTGCACGTCGCTGGATTGCAGTCGCTGGTTTTTCATTTCAGCCAGCAGAACTCATGAAGATGGGACTGGTTTTATATCTCTCAACATGGCTTACAAAGCCAAGACGATTTTTGTCTTTCGCACTACTCATCGGGGGCATTTTCGGATTGATTATGCTGCAGCC
>CAZWYZ010000077.1:0-4290 GCA_964638785.1 uncultured Pseudomonadales bacterium | reverse complement strand
CTGGAGTAAAAGTGCAGTGACTACAACTTGATCTCTCTTGAGAGTGCCCCCTCCACTTTGTAACAATTTTTCAATTGTAGATAGTGGCGCATAGTTGAGACCAATTGCACCAAAGTGCCGTACACACTCATTTTGCTCAATTTCTGGGATTGCTTGCTTTTTTACGCAAAACTCATTTCCCATATTTTTTGCTGACTCTTCATTGAGTGGAACCAAAAAACGGACGTTATACATTCGTCCAATTTTTGCAGATTCAAGCGGTAATTTATCATTAACTTTTGGTCCTATCTCAGAATAGATGATTGGAAGATTACTTTCAATCTTGAGGGGTGTCGTTTTTCCTTCCGACACATATTCAAAGTCCAATGAAATAGTAGGAGTTGTTTGAAGCGCTTTGAGTCGTGCGTTCGAGATTGTATAGATGGAGTACACATTGCCTGAAAGCTGCAGAACCTTCTCATTGTTATGCATAGCAATGGCTGGTTGTGATTGTACGTTGCTCATTGAGCTTGAAAAGAGGTTTGAAAACGGAAGGTTCGAACCTGTTTCCATCGAGGATTTCCGACTAAAGAACAGTCCAATTACGAGCACACACGCTGCGATGCAGAGAAAAATGAGCACCTTCTTCATTATTCTAGCGTATCAAGTATATTGGGAGAAAGCAATCTGTTGACAAGATACTACTTTGAAAGATTGCCAATGCTAATCTGATAGGTGAAGTCTGTAGGCCGCATTGGATCAGTTGACGCTTTCTCTGCAATTAGATTTGGGAACTTTTTTGGCTCTTGTGATGATTTCATCATCACATCTTTAAAGATACCACAGTCTGCGTCATTTAGTGCTAGCCCCTTACAAGCAATATCTAGATCAGATTCATAAATCTTCCCACCTGTTGCAACTCCAATGTTTAGAACCATACGTGTACCGACTGGCCAACGCACTTCTATTTCATCTGGATTTACTTTATATGTAGCTTCATCTCGTGATGCACTATCGATCACAGTTGAGACATGAAAGTCATATGAGAAATATCGTGTTTCAGTTTGACCATTCACCTTCACGTTAACTGCAAAATCAACTCTGGTTCTCTTGTCACCATCATTTGGCGACCCATCAGGGTTCTGGGCAGCTACATCACTGACTCGATAGATGAGAAAGTTTGATGAATGAAATGACTTCATTCCTTGACGCGTCCCTTGAACCTGCGAGTCATTTTCTGGAAGAGTGGCAACGAGCTGTGAAAGCTGTTCCATTGTAAGTGCTTGTCTTGGGATTAAAATTTCATTTCCAATAACTTCAATCGCAGACAGAGCATTTTCTGCGGCACTTTCAGGCTGTTGCTGTTCAACACTACTCACCGTTTGAAGTGATGGATCACGAGGTTCCCTTGCTTCTTCAACAAGCCCAGTCGTCAAACCTTCTGGGAATTGGTATGCAGGTACTTTTGCAACGCGCGCTGCATCAACTGCAGATACCAGGATCGAGCCTGGGTATTGTTGGATCAATCCTACGTCGTCATATCCAAGCGTTGTTGTAATAATTGGCTTTCCATCTTCACCAACAACATAGGTAACAAAAACAGCTTCTGCCGCAGGACTTGCACTGTCTTCAGTAGGGTTAACTGGATAGGAGCCAATTTTCTCTCCTGCAAATGGAATAAGGGTTGCGACGTCCCCTTCATTCCCATTCACTGTGTACGCAAACAACGCACTTCCTACAGGAACTTCATATATTCCACTTGATTTGATAATACTCACCTTGTCACTAGTTACAGTTGTAAAACTGGCTACTAAGACTGCTCCATCTGGGTTCCTGATTATTTCCCACATTTGTTCTGTCGTTCCTGAGTTTGGCAAAATATGGCCAACTTGAAGAGCGTCATATCGGAGTGTTTCATTTTGCACAAATTCTGAGAATTGATTTTGTTCCTCAGGTGTCATGAGAACGAGAATATCAGTGACATACTGCTTAAACTGCTCGGTATTCATGATTGCAACTTCCGCTTCCAATCCAACACTATTTTCATTCCCTCCTCGTGTGGGAGATTCACTTGTTGGAGCACCGCTTTGCAAGTTCGCTTCAATTCCATGAATATCACGACCGGGCTCAATACTACTTGGATCGTTTGCTTGGGCATCACGAACACCAGCGGCAATGAAACCCAGCGAAGTCAAAACAGGCAACGCATACTTTTTCATCGCGTCCTTTAAAGTCATCCTTCTTTGTTCACTTTGTAGATTTGTTGTTGGCATTCTATCCATACTACTCTTTCTTTTTTCTTTTTCCAGCCTCTTCCATTGTAGAACTCATAGCCATTTACTATAAGTTTATTGGAAGCTAAAAAAATGACCGCCTAGGCGGTCTGAACATTTAACAATACTATCTCTGGAAGTCTCTCTTTGCACTTCTCTGGAAAGTACTTTATTTGCTTCATTAAATACAAAGTATATACCTCCCTGTCAAGGAAATCAATACTATGGGCTTACGGGTTGGCTTCTTGCTAATTAGGGGGTAACTTCGGTCCAAGTTTGAGCTGACGTCTTCATTCGTGCTGGTGTATTGAGGAGTAGATCAGGTCGGTACTGGAAGAATGCTCCTGGATACTTATTGTTATCCAAACCAGCACCTGCTCGCACGTAATCTCGATCAATGCGAATGCCGTTGCAGGCGGCAAATGTGCCCTCTGCAACAAGCTTTTTCTCATTTGGACTCGTTGCGCCCAGCATCTGGATCGAGCCATTGGCAATGTACACACCTTGAACCTGGCCATTGGTCACACTTGCGTGATTCGTTGTTCCTACATCTGGACTCACAGTTATATTCCCGGAAACGATGAAGGCAACGAATGCACCAGGGGTGACGGTGACTTGCTGATTGATATTGAGATCTCCATTCACAAAAACCACAATTGATTCGGTCCCCGCGACTTCCCAAGGTTGGCTAATGGTGAGTGGCAATGCACCTTGATAGTAGAAGGCATTCTTGTTCCCAAGTGGCGCAACACCCGCAGCAGGTTTCCTCGCATCTGCCGGATTTGGGAAATCAGTTGAGGGATTTACCCCCATACTGTACAGACGATAGAAGTAGTTGTAGTTTTCAATACACGCAAGTGGAGTTGTCAGTTTCACGAGTCGGTCATCTGGCGGCGAGGCAACCTTCCCCTGGCCCAAATTGGTTGCTCCACCTGTCGTGGTGATCAGTGATCCAACAGATGAGGTGTTTGTTCCGAAGGGAACAGATAAGAATGGGTTACAGAATGGAGCGACACAGGTCGATGGAATGGTATTCGCAAGCGCGACACCAGACGTACTTTGGGCAGCTACGTCTCCACCCAGTGTTTGATACCACGAACTACCGATTGGGGAGACATAGAAGCGTAAGTTTTCAGTTGTAGGTGCGCTTTTCCGGAAATATTGACATCCAGCTGGACAGGTACAGACGACGTTTGGATCATTGGGGGTAAAGGCAACGGTATAGACTTCTTGGGCATGTGGGAGCTTGGTGATGGTGTATGTCCCTGCACTATTGATCGTTCCTTGATATGGTGATGATGGATTGACGTATGCAGCAACTGTCCCATTTGAGTACGGTTGCCCGTCATCCGGCGAGGTGCAATATTGACTTAAGAGTCCTACCGAGCGTGCTGGTGCAAGTCCCTGTAGTGCCGGGTCTGTTTGAATATCGGACGTAATGAACGCCAATGGGGTTGCAGTTGGTCGTGGAGTTGGCGTTGGTGTGACACACGTACTTAAGATATCTCCAGCAATGGCACGATAAATAGCTGGAAGATCATCTGAGGTTGGTGCGTACCAGTAGGTTCCCTTCACACGTCGATTGAGTAAGCAGCTTTCTCCAGCATAGTTTGGAGTACTTCCGACACCTGCCATACACTGCATCAGTGTTTCATCGATCTCAACCCCTCGTTGCCCTAATCCAATGGTGACATATGCAATGTTTGCATTCACTCCAGTTTGAACTTCTTTGAGTGTTGCTTGTCGTGCTTGCGCTTCCGATTGTCCAGTGACATTTGGCACACCATCCGTTAAAAAGACTGTCAGTTTTTTAACCCCCGGTCGAGCTCCATTTGCCGTACTCGAGAGTAGTGTATTTGTGAGCTGAACACCTTGATGCATACAGGTTGTTCCACCAGAGTCACGAAGGAGTGAGTCTATCCCCGCATCTAATGTTGCTTTTTCGTTTCGACCCATCAGTGGCAGTCGTATTGTCGTTTGCGGCATCGCGTCACAGGTACTAAAACTCACAAGTCCGACATGAATTGCATCATCATTG
>CAZWYZ010000076.1:0-4306 GCA_964638785.1 uncultured Pseudomonadales bacterium | reverse complement strand
ATTACCAAAATTCTTCATACAACTTTATAGGAAATAGCAGAAGCAGCAGTGAGGGCTACTACCTTAGATACATGCATACACTTTCAACCAACGGATACTCTCTTGGAGTTGGCTTTTCAGGAGAAAAAAGTATGAGAATTGAAGTTGTCGCAACTCCCTCCCTAACGGGTGTGGACGGATACATTAAGAGATTTGAAGTATACACTTGGCAAACCGAAAATGTTGCTAAATTGCCACACCAATTTGACGTTGCACTTGCCGAATACTGTGAGTTAATGACTAGAAAAGGCCATCTTACGAAAAGTGGGATTGTTCGCTAAAAACATATGGAAAGTTGGGAAGATTTAGTTAGAAAATCATCTGCTGAAAGAGCAGCGCAAGGCAAGGACCTACAAAAAAAATCATGGTCGGAACTTGAAGCGTATACAGCGCAACTCGAATTCTGGAAAGCCAACCTAAAACCAAATGGGTTGATGATGCAGGACATGCTTGTTCTGATGATGGATGTGAACAAAGAGCTAAATCTGAAAGGTGAAGTAAAAATTGTTGATAGAGAAAAAATTACTGAAACAAGAAGAGATAGCAGCTATCAAGCAACCTCAAGTGTTTGGTTTTACACGTATACAGACGTCGCTTTTGGAGCAGAACTAGCAATCCCTAAGGCAGGAAGAATAGAGCTTGTTGCATCCCCGAAATTTGATTGGATAAGAATGGCAAAGCTACTCGGTAGCGGTAACACGAGTAACAAATTTGAGGTTCATGGAGGATTTGCGCAAGGAGATGTAAGCGAGAGCTTCGGATATCGATTTTCCGAAGGTAGAACAAAAAAATTGATAGCTGACAATATTGCTGGAATGAAAGCACGGGGTCTTATCTAGGCATCCTGCGTATCAAGTCTGTCATAGTGGTCTTTTTCAGATTTGAGCATATAATTTCCGTTTCGCTGAACATACACCCAATAATCATAGTTCACTTTCTTTTTATTGAGCCCTAACTGTATTAAGGGGTATACAGATTTGAAATCTCTATCAAAGTCTTCTCTTGATATTTTTGGATAAGAATGTGACCCAAACTCACTTTGGAGCAGAGTAATTTCACGGTAACCGACAGAGAAATCAAGAGAATAATATCGATGATCTGGAATTTCTAATGGTTTGTTTTTGAAAAATGACGATTTTCCTTCAACCAAAGCTTTGTCGTTTGGTTTTATTTCGAGCTGTTCTCCCCACTGGGCTTGTACCTTATTACTTGAATTGTATACATATCTGTCATCGATCCAATCCAATTTTTGCATAATACGAGACTGCTTAGCCCGACCAAACTCAGACCTCAATGCATCCCTTAAGACTCCTTCCAATTTATCTGATGGTCCTTTCAATTCTCGCATTGCCTCGGCACGCACAGACTCGTAACTTGTCTTTTTATGTTGTTCTTCATTAAATCGACGAGTGGCTTCGCGCTCGCGAGCCTTCTTTTCCCTAGCCTCATTTTCTGCGGCTTGTTTTCTTGCCCAATTTTCGTATTCACTCATATTTATCTTTGCTCATACCAAGACGGTGAGCCTGGCTGACCGTTATCAATATATTGACGCTCGTATGTCTTGTCGTTGCGAAGCACCAGAGTCTCTTTTTCATGCCTTGGGTTTGCAATTTGTCTTCTTATATCACTGAAAATGACACTCCTATCTTTTGCAAAAGATTCAACTGAAATGTGCCCTGCCAATCCGTTTCTAATGTGATCATCGTATACGGTTAATTCAATGAGTTTGTAATCAAATTCCAAAATTGATTTTGGGCGACGAAACTGAAATTTCCCGCTTATCAACTCTTTCTCTTGAGCTGTTAAGCCTAACTTTTCTCCCCATTTTCCAATAATGGCCAGATGCGGCTGTTGAATGGAGGTATTTGCCAAACTTTTTCTCCTCTCAAAAGTGCTTTGTTTTGCTTTTCTGAATTCTTCTCTTAAAGCCTCCTGCATGATTGCCTGCACCCTATCAGCTGTTCCAAGGAGGAGATGGGAGAGTTCTTGGGGTTTTGGAGCACTATACACATTTTTGGCACGTTGGGCAATTCGAGCCTTTTCCTCTTCTTCAGCTTGTTGTCTTTTTGCCCAATTTTCGTATTCTCCCATATGTAAGGTGAATTATACTCCTTTGAGTCAACATTTGCCCTCAAGCTTGTCCAGAGCTATTGAACGACTTGTCCTGAGCTTGCCGAAGGATGGTACAATGCATATATGCATATCCCTCTGGCAGAGAACATGCGCCCTCAGACACTTGACGATTTTATAGGCCAAGAGCATTTGGTTGGCAAAGGAAAACCCGTAAGGCGAATGGTTGAGACGGGAAGTGTGTATTCCATGATTTTCTGGGGACCCCCTGGGTGTGGCAAAACAACCCTTGCAACAGTAATCGCCAATTCAGTTGATGCTGAATTTGTTTTCTTTTCGGCAGTCACAAGCGGAGTAGAGCAGGTCAGGCAAGTTATCAAGCATGCTACGCAATTGAATGAAGAAAATGGCAAAAAAACCATACTTTTTGTAGATGAAATCCATAGATTTAATAAAAGTCAGCAAGACGGATTTTTGCCTCATGTTGAAAATGGAACAATAATTCTCATCGGTGCGACCACTGAAAATCCAGGGTTTCGAATTAACGCACCGCTTCTTTCACGCTCTCAATTATTTGTACTAAAACCACTCACTGATGAAAATATTGAAGAAGTTGTCAAAAAAGCCTTCTCATTCTATCCAAAAGTGTCGCCTCAACAAGACGCAATAGAACACATAGTTAAGATGTCAAACGGGGATGCTCGATTTGCTATCAATGCTGTTGAAGTTGCCACAACACTTTCCAAAAAAATTACGCTTAAAGTTGCTGAGGAAGCTATGCAAAGAAGAGCTGTTTACTATGACAAAAAGGGAGACTATCACTACGACACCATTTCAGCATTTATTAAATCCATGCGAGGAAATGATCCTGACGCGACACTTCATTACCTTTCACGAATGTTAAAAGCAGGGGAGGACCCTTTGTTTGTAGCCCGCCGCATGGTTATATTTGCGAGTGAAGATATTGGCAACGCACAGCCAACTGCTCTTGTTGTTGCGACAAGTGCTATGCAGGCTGTACATATGATAGGCATGCCTGAAGCCCAACTCATTCTTGCCCAGACTGCCACTTTTCTTGCAACTGCGAAGAAAAGTACTGCCTCGACAGTTGGAATAGGAGAGGCTATGAATGACGTTGAAATGGATAACTTACCTGAAATTCCACTTCACCTTCGAAATGCAGCTAATAAAGTTATGAAAGAGTTGGATTATGGAAAAGGACACGTGCGCTACGCTTGGAAAGAAGAAAAGGCTGGTAAAAAAGTCGACCAAGAATATTTGCCAGAGAAACTGAGAGGAAGGAAATACTATAAAAAAGATTGGTAAATCTTTTTTGCGCCTTCGTCTAAAGCGAGACTGGTAAGGCGCAGCTTTCAAGGTATGTTTTGCGAAGCAAAAGCAGACCTTACAGAAAAGACTGGTAACCTTCTCGATTTCGCTACGCTTCACTCGAAGAATATATTGTTCGAGCTTGTCGAGAACTACAAACCCTTAATACTTCCTTCTTAATTCTGTATACTAATTCCATGACTGGAAGAACTCACGACCTAGCTGCCTTTACCGCACTTACTTACATTGTTGCTACCCAGCCTCTTTTTCAAATGTCTCTTGGTACTGCACTCGTTGCATTCACAGCCAACATGATAGGAGGCCTTGCTCCTGACATTGACCAACCAACAGCAAGAATATGGCAGGATATGCGGTTTGGAAAAGTTATTGGGAAACTCATTTCTCCATTGTTTGGCAAGCATAGATTTATCTCACATTCTCTTATTGGTCTTGTTATTTTCGGAGTTGTTTTAAAATTCTTGCTTGGGATAGCATCAACTGTTGTGTTGGTTGATATGAATGTTGTCTGGTGGAGCTTTATGATAGGGTTTTTGTCTCACCTCATTATGGATTCCTTTACGCATGATGGTGTACCTTGGCTTTTTCCTTTGCCAATCAGTTTTGGGGTGCCACCAATTAAATTTTTACGCTTAAAAACAGGAGGAGTTCTTGAGAAATCGATTATATTTCCGGGGCTTATTCTTATCACTTTCTATATTTTCTACACCCATTATGGGAAGCTGTTGGACCTTCTCCGCCACTACATAAGGTAAGTTCCTTGCGAACAAGCTCTTCCTAGGTTAAAATTATCTCAATATTGCCTGAGTGGTGGAATGGTATACACGCACGCCTTAAGAGCGTGTCGTTT
>CAZWYZ010000075.1:2966-4309 GCA_964638785.1 uncultured Pseudomonadales bacterium | reverse complement strand
ATTTTCATCGGGTAAAGCTTGTGCAGTGCTGTAGCAGCCATTTGTACCTCCGCCTGTTGGTCGATATCCACAACACGTCTGTCCAGTTGTCATGCTAAATGGAACGACTCCATTGCAGGCACATGCATACTTGCTTGCATCTTGGGTAGGATACTGTTTCCCACACGTCACGTTTATGGCTGTCGGAATTGCATAACAAGTACTATTTGTTACGTAGCCGCAACAGATTTTTCCTTTTCCACCATCTGTAATATCAGAAAATTGAGCAGATGGACATCCCGTCGAACACTGAGCATCAGTCCGGTCATTTTCATAGCTTTGACCACAGGCAAATGATTGTTTTGTACCGCATACACCATCAAACGTCCAGCCGCAGCAACGCATAAAATTCCCATTTGTGTCAGTGAAATCTTCTTCATGGCCACAACTTGTATTACATGACTTTACTGCGCTGTCAGCTAAGTCATATGAGCCTCCACAGGCAACGGTTTGCTTGGGCTGTGGAGTGGTATGACATGTTCCGTTGTATGCATATCCACAACAGTGCAGCATAAAACCTGATGAGTTTGTGTAATCTCCTTCACTTCCACACGAGGTGCTGCACGTTTTGTACAAACTCTCAGAACCACTATAAGAGCCTCCACAAGCAACAATTTGTTTTGAAGGATTACAGACACCATTATAGACATAGCCACAGCACATACCACCTTGGACAGCATTGGCTCCACTCGCACAAGAGCAGGTGTCACCAGAAAACATGATTCCACCACAGCTGACTTCAGCCGCACGTACCGTGGATGGCAGAAAAAGATAGAGTGCGAAACAAAGAGCGATTATGATTGCTTTTTTCATAGGTTCTATGTTCCAAATCCAGGTATTTGTAGAATGCTTACTCCAATGAATCGCAGGATGATAACCGAGAAAATGACAAAAAGAAGACCCATGATTGCGGAGGTAATCATTTCTTGTCCTTCTTGTACTCGTTTTGGATCACCGCTACTCGTCGTCAGTAAGAATGATCCATACAGAATTGAAAGGAGAACAAATCCACCAGCTAGGCCAATCCCAATGCGCAAAAGGGAGGTCACTAGACCTTCTTGTGTCAGACTCACACAACCAAAAGCGGTCCAAAACTTTTGATTCGCATCAGTAGGATCTTCTATATTCCCGGAAGATACACAAACTCTACATGCCTCTCTGTCTACTTCTGCAGCCTGGTCACATAACGTAAAAGGGATGGCTTCTGTAGGAACTGATCCATCTCCGGTACTGCCGCCTGTTGCTCGATCTTCCGCGGAACAAGCATTTTTGGTTGAGCTAGGACTTGAATATGCACATCCTTG
>CAZWYZ010000075.1:0-2956 GCA_964638785.1 uncultured Pseudomonadales bacterium | reverse complement strand
AGATATTTGCTTTTAATGTGGTACCAGCTGCACCTGTCACAGTTCCTGTCCCACTTGCGGCCCCGTTGACAATGTTAATGGTTGTGTTCACTCCACTGTTATCAATTCTTAGAGGGAATGATCCATTCACTGGCGTTCCGTCTGTGTTTTTGAAGTTAGAAAGTGTCCAGTCGAACTGATCATTTTGTGCAAAGCATCCACTTAATCCCCCAACTGCGAATTTAAAGGTTGCCCCACTACAACTTATTCCACTCGTATAATTTTTGAGTGTATAAGTATGTGCTGTGCAGACTGTTCCGATCGTTGAAGGTGGTGACTGTGTGGTATCAACTCGTTCAATTTTTACGTACATTGATAAATCTGCGTTGTCTGTAGTGTTCTCTGCAAGGTATTGGAAACAACGACCAGAAGTAAAGGTAGCAGTCACTGTTTTGTTCACGGAGTTTACAATGATCTCTTCGTGGCCGACATACGGGGACGAAAAAGAGAAATCATTTGCGCAAATAACTTTGTAGGTACCATCAGGGTATCCTGATCCCAAATTCATCGTGATTGTCGCTGAAGGGTAGGAACCAGTCCTTGAAGGATTGGCTGGCCAACCACTCACATTTGCGGTAAAACCATTTGATACTGAGTTACACGCTACAGGGGGAGCAGCGTCTACAATGGTTTTTGAGTGCAGAAAAACAAGAGACAGAATCAAGACTACAAAGATAGCTTTTATTTTAGCCCCCATACCCACTAATTTTACCTCCTAATAGCATTGGAGCCAAGGGTGTAACTTTGATCCTCATTTTCGGGTGGGAAACTCCTGAAAAATGGGCTAGAATGATCGAGTGAAACGAACCTCGCTACTACTCATCACCACACTTCTGTTTCTCCTGACCCTTGGAAAAGTCATTGTGTCTTCGCCAATTGTGCAAGTGTATGCAGATGAAATCGATGATCTTCAGCATCAAATTGATGAACTTTCTAAACTCAAAAAACTCTCGGAAGATGCCACCACACCGCTGGAAAGACAAGTCTCCGATCTGGACAAAAAAATTAAATCAGCTCAATCTGGTATCGCGACAGCTCAGAAACAGTCAGAAGACGCTGGCAAGGAGATTGAAAATAGAGAAAAAACAATCGGGACAGTCTATACAATCTTCTCCCAACGTGTCGCAGGGAAGTACAAAACCATGGGGAAAATCGATCCGTTTGTGGTTATTCTTTCCAGCAAAGATCTTTCCACGCTCACCAACACACTTACCTACCAATTCAAAGCAGCTCAACAAAACTCCCAAGAATTAACTCGCTTGGCTGCAGAGATTCAATCCCTTGAATCAGATCGTAAAAAATATGAAGAAACAAAAGGGCGTTTAGCAACGCTGCAAAAAAGTCTTGATTCAAGTGCAGCGTTTTTCAAAGGTGAGATTGCAAAAGCAAAGGCATACCAAAAAGATCTTGCGGGGAAGATGGCCACACTTTCTGCCAAACAGCAGCAAATTCTTGCTGAGCGAACGGGGACAGCAACAACAGCTGTTGGTGATGTCCCGCTGGCTGATGACCCAGCGAGTCAACCCGGATATAACCCAGGCTTTTCTCCAGCCTTTGCTGTCTTTTCCTTTGGAGCGCCACATTTCAAAGGTCTCTCCCAGTACGGTGCATTCGGTCGAGCAAAAAGTGGTCAAAATGCAGAAACAATTCTGCGTGCCTATTATGGAAATGGAGTGGACCTAAAGAAAGACTATGCCACCAACATTCAAATCAAAGTAACTGGACATGGAACTGTTGATATTGAAACGTATGTCAAACGAATTTATGAGATGCCAGCTTCTTGGGGAGACCAAGGAGGGATGGAGGCACTGAAAGCTCAGGCTGTAGCGGCTCGTTCCTATGCATTAGCAGTCACCAATAATGGAGCAAGTAGTATTTGTGCAACCGAAGCCTGTCAGGTCTACAAACCAAGTAATAAGGGAGGGAAATGGGATCAAGCAGTGGATGAGACGCGAGGATGGGTGCTACAAGCAGGGGGGAAGCCAATGGTCACCTATTACGCTTCAACGTCGGGTGGATATCAACAATCCTACACGACAAACGGATATAGTACTCCTGGTCTCTGGGATACAACTGGCGATTGGACAAAGTGGGCAGATGGTGCATACGAAGGAAAAGGGAAGGGAAATAGTCCGTGGTTTTACAAAGCTTGGTATAAAAGCCGAGGTGGTGATAGTTGTGGACGGTCACACCCCTGGCTGACTGAACGAGAGTTCGCAGATATCTTAAATGCTTGGCAAGTACTCACCAATGGAGGAGATTCTTCACGGGTTACACCAATGGGCTCATGCAATGGTGGAAACCCATTTTCCATTGATGAGATGACATCGCAGGCAAGCTCGCATGGAGGAGCATTTACTTCGGTGTCCTCAATTCGAGTGGAGCATGGAAGTAACGGTTTTACGAAGTCAGTCATAGTCCAAACAAACCGCGGTGAGATTCGCATTCCTGGAGATCAATTTAAGACAGCTTTCAATCTTCGTGCTCCTGGGAGAATTTCTGTAAAGGGTAATCTGTTTGGGATAGACAGGAAGTGATTTAACTTGTGACTTGGGGTATAATTGCAGTATGCCAGATATTTTTGACGCCTCAAAATCAGTGAAAAAAGCAGGGTCTTCTGTGAGAAAAAGTGCTGCTGAACAGGTCTCTGAGGCTGAAAAATATAGCAGTGTGTTACGAGACTCATCGTCATCTAATAGTGCATTCGCTGCATACTGTCCAAAACCGATTGGTGTTGGCTTTGATATACAACATGATGACGAACCGGTGCTTTTAATGCTCCGCCAGCATCCCATCGTGAATGTTCCTTGGATCTTGATGACAACACTGTTGTCGATTGCTCCAATTATTATCCTTCCCTTTATTCCGTTTCTTGATTTCCTGCCATTAAACTATCGGTTCGTTGCACTTTTAGGAT
>CAZWYZ010000074.1:0-4342 GCA_964638785.1 uncultured Pseudomonadales bacterium | reverse complement strand
GATCACCCTCATCGTCTTTGTGTGGTGCGGCCATCAATGCCAGTAAATTACGTCGACGTCGATAAATGACTTCGCGCTGCTTATTCATGACATCATCAAGCTCGACTAAGCGTTTGCGCTGATCAAAGAAGAATCCTTCTACCTTAATTTGTGCCTGCTCAATCGCTCGACCGACCATCCCAGCTTCGATTGGCTGATTCTCATCCATTTTGAGCGCTGACATCAATCGTGAGATGGTGTCACCACCAAAGATACGCATGATTTCATCATCTAAAGCGATGTAGAATCGTGATGATCCTGGGTCACCCTGGCGTCCAGCGCGTCCACGCAGCTGATTATCAATACGACGTGACTCGTGACGCTCTGTTCCAATAATGTGGAGACCTCCAGCAGATACAACTTCTTCATGACGCTTCTCCCACTCTTTGAGTGCTTTCTTGAAACTTGTCGCATTCTCAAAATCTCGAACTTCAGGCTTTGCACCACCTAAGATAATGTCGACTCCTCTCCCTGCGATGTTCGTTGCAACGGTCACAGCTCCTGGTCGACCAGCATCAGCAATGATGAATGCTTCTTTTTCATGGTTCTTTGCGTTCAACACTTGGTGTGGAATGTTTCGGCGGGTCATGTGATCAGAGATCATTTGGTTAATGTCAATCGATCGAGTTCCCAGCAAGATTGGTTGACCTGCCTTGTGAATGGACTCAACTTCATCAATGATGGCATTAAACTTTGCTTCCGTAGTTTTATAGACGACATCTTGCGCATCTTTGCGTTGGACAGCTCGATGCGTTGGTATTGGCAACACATCCACTTTGTAGATCTTATGAAACTCTTCACTTTCAGTGACAGCTGTTCCACTCATTCCAGAAAGCTTGTCATAAAGTCTAAAGTAGTTTTGAAGGGTGACCGTTGCGAGAGTACGTGACTCTTGTTGAATCTTTGCCCCTTCTTTGGCTTCAATTGCTTGATGAAGACCGTCACTGTATCGGCGGCCGTACATTAATCGACCGGTATGCTCATCTACGATGATAACTTCATTGTCTTTGACGATGTATTCTTTATCGCGATGGAAAAGGGTTAATGCTTTGAGAGCAGCCTCAGCGTGATGGATCGTGTCAAAGCTTTGCTCATAGAGGTTATCGACACCAAGTTTCTTTTCCATTTTCTTGATACCTAGATCAGTGAGTGCAACTGAACGCATCTTCTCATCAACCTTGTAATCTTGATCTTTTTCAAGAATCGTAACCAGTTTGGCAAACTCGTAGTATTTACTCGTTGGTTCAGTATCAGGGGCAGAAATAATCAATGGCGTACGGGCTTCATCGATCAAAATCGAGTCAGCTTCATCGACGATGGCAAAGTAGTGGCCACGTTGAACAACGTCAGTTAATCGGGCAGCCATGTTGTCGCGCAGGTAATCGAATCCAAACTCATTATTCGTTCCATACGTAATGTCAGCTGCGTATGCTTCTTGACGAGATACATTACGGAAATGCTCTAGACGATCATCACCTTTTTCTTGTGAACGGAATTCTGGATCGTAGAGAAATGCTTTGTCATGAATGATAACTGCAACAGAAACACCTAGTTGGTGATATAAGCCGCCCATCCAGCCAGCACCAAGCTGTGCGAGATAGTCGTTGACTGTAACAAGATGCACGCCCTTACCTGTGAGGGAGTTAAGGTACAATGCCAGTGTTGCTGAGAGTGTTTTTCCTTCTCCTGTTTTTTGCTCAGCAATTTTCCCTTGATGGAAGGCAATACCTGCCATAAACTGAACGTCATAGTGTGATTGTCCAAGAACGCGACCAGATGCCTCACGCACAAGTGCAAATGCTTCCGGCAAAATATCATCAAGGGTCTCACCCTTTTGAAGTCTTTTTTTAAACTTCTCAGTGACTTTCGCAAAGTCCGTATCATCCAGCTTTTTCATCTTGTCATCAAAGGTGTGAATCTTCTCAATGATCGCTTTATATTGATCAAGAGTTTTGTTTGGGGTTTGGAACAGATTGGTCAGAAACGAAAGCATAGATGGCCATTCTAACAAAAAAAAGTCCCGGAGTACACCGTGACCTTTTGTCTAAAAAGTTGACCAATTATCGAGCAGAAGCGCGCTTGGTTGCCTTCTTCTTTGGAGCTGCTTTCTTTTCAACTTTCTTCACAACCTTCTTAACCACTTTCTTTACTGCTTTTTTGGCAACTTTTGCCTTTGCTTTTACTTTTGAGACACCCATAGGTCCTCCTTATATTGTTTTCTCGCTATAGAGAAAATAGTACTATATTCAGTTAAGAGAATTCGAAGAGTGATGTCAATAGTGTGAATGTTTATTTTGAGGGTTGAAATGGAGGTGAACTGATTTACGATGCAATAAGAATGAAATTTATTGATCATCGACCACAACTTGCATCGTCACTTTTAACAGAAGTCTCACCCAAACTTCTCAAATCAAGTGCCCAGATTTCCAATAGCGCATTTGAGGTTGTGCAAGAGTATTATTCTCCCAATCCAATTCCAAGAAAACCAATGACTGAGAACGGATTGAAAGCAAGTTACTATGGATCACTGGCACATCAGATGATGATGTTCTATTTTTTGTTGAAAGAAAAAAATGATTTCCTACCGGATAGTGCAAAAGATAGAAGTGATATTCGAACGACACATATGAGCGAGTCAACCCACTCTCTCATTACTGAAATACTGCAGGCAATTCACCCGTTATCATCCCATCTTTCAGTCAAAGAACAAACAGTACTTGCAATGAAGTGCTGGATGACCATGCAGGATTTCTCAACAAAAAAAGTTGACTACTCTCTCTTATATGAAGAAGAGCTTCCACTTCTGGATGAAGCAAAGAGAGTCTCATTGTGGCTTGATGGTGGGAATCGAAACAGACTGACTGCAACACTCAATACCATTGATGCGCTCGCACAGAAGAAGAGAGTAGCTCGTCCACGATCATTTCTTTTAGAGAGCCCCTACATTCTCACGTATCTTTATAAGGAAACAGGAATTCAGTCTTGGGTGCAGCCAGATCGTATCCAGCACGCTGATGGGAAGACTGTCGTTATTGATTACAAGTTTGGGCAAAAAAACCTTCATGAACAAGAGTTAGGTATCGCTGACTGGATCCAAATAGCATCTCTTTCAGTTGTTGGTGCTCTTCGTCATTCTTTTTTAGCAGAGCAACGAAACAGTGAAGTAAAGTCTGCCCCAGATCTGATTTCACTTCCAATTGAACAGATTCCGCATCTGATTAATAATGTGCACGTCATCTACGAGAATCCTGAGAAAAAGACAAGAGACGGAATTGAGCAAAAAGACGTTACTTTATCAGATGAGAAACTGACTGCAGTCGTCCAGTCTCTTATGAATGTGTCCCAAGACTTTGCACACCCAGACACCCGAGCAGGGTTTCGATCTTTCTTAAAAGATCGTACGTATATTTCAAAGCTCCTTTCACCGACCCCATTGTTCTATGGAAGTTTAGAGGATCAGATTGAAGAGATTGCACGACTGAATGTTTTGTATTTGGCCTACGCGTGAATTACATCTGTATTCATATATCGTTTCAAGACCTCTGGCACTCGAATACTCCCATCCTCATTTTGATAGTTTTCAACGATCGCAGCGAGTAATCGTGGCGTCGCAGCAACTGTATTATTGAGTGTGTAGACGTATTTCAGTGTCCCATCACTTGCTCGGTATCGCATGTTCAGTCGTCGACTCTGAAAGTCATTAAAGTAGGAGGCTGAGTGTGTCTCACGAAACGCTTCTTGTCCTGGAAACCACGTTTCAATATCGTATTTTTTGCGTTGCCCTGCACCCATATCTCCAGTACACATTGCAAGCACCTGGTAGTGAAGACCGAGTTTAGTCAACAACTCTTCTGAGTATCCAACCATTTTCTCATGCCATTCTTTTGTAGTAGCTTCATCAGCAACGGTGAGTACGACTTGTTCGACCTTCGTAAATTGATGTACACGGAAGAATCCTTTCGTGTCTTTCCCATATGATCCCACTTCACGGCGATAACAGGGTGAGATGCCAACCATTTGGATGGGGAGATCTTTCTCATTGAGAGTTTCGTTTTGATGGTATGCCGTCAGACTAACTTCAGCAGTACCAATCAGCGCTTGTCCATCCTGAGTAGTGTAGTGATCTTCAATACCCCATGGAAAGTATCCCGTGCCCCACATTGCATCTTTGTTCACCATCCACGGTACACTCATTGCTTGAAATCCTTTTTCGATCATAAGATTCAATGAAAATTGGTGCACTGCCATTTCAAGCATCAACAGATCACCTTTAAGGATATATGCTCTCCTCCCACCAATTGCG
>CAZWYZ010000073.1:0-4372 GCA_964638785.1 uncultured Pseudomonadales bacterium | reverse complement strand
TTTTTCCAATCTGAATTTCTTCGAAAGGTGAGTACAGCATACACAAAAATGATGCATCCAAGTAGGATCCATGCAATCTTTCCACTTCTTAATTTCAGTTTCTTAATATCAAGAGGAAAAAGACGCTGAAATATCCATACAACTGCAAGTAAGAATCCAAATGACGGCACATACGCAAATCGTTCGACCATGATTGCTTCAGTTGGAATGATGTTGAGTGTGGTAAGAAAGCTTACATAAAACCATGCGATTGAAAACGACAGAATCCGGTATTTTTTCCTCAATTTCACAGCAAAGAAGATTGATGCAATCACAATGCTACATGTCAGAATTGCCTCTAGCCAAAACAATTGATGGGTTAGCAGTTGTTGGCGCGTAATCATGCTAGAACGCTGTATTTCTACCGCCCAGGATGTTACCCCATGACCCAAGTAGTGATTTATTGTTAGCCCAACTGGAAGAAGGAGAACTTGTAAATACACTAGAAAGGCTTTACACATCACAAAGAATTGCACAATGGGAGAATTAAATAAAAATCCAGATCTTGCTCCCTCTTGTGCAACGGCAATTCGCATAAAGAGATAGACTGAAAGCACCAGTGCATAGGGGATGTTGCGTCGTATACGCTGTAGCCACGAGTCATGTGGATAGAGAAAGTATGCGTCAAAAATAAAAAGTAGACCGGGGAGAGTTAAGGTTACTTCATTGGTTGAAAAAGCAAGAAAAGCACTCAGGAGAGAAAAAGCCAGTGTTCTTTTTCGATGTGTGCGCAGTTCACTCACTCGGATGTACAGGTACAAAGAAAGGAACATGAAAACGACTCCAATCATGTCCATGCTCGAAGTTATCCATGTAACAGCCTCGACATGAATGGGGTGAAGGGCAAACAGCATGGCTGTAACGAAGGGAAAATATGCATCTGTAGAGATTCGCTTCGTGATGAAATAGAGTAAAAGCGACGCACTCACTTCAATTACAATTGTTTGCAAGTGATATCCAAATGGATGTGTTCCCCAAATTTTGTGCGTAACTATATATAAAATATTGCGAAATGGTCTATAGTTTCCTAGATGTGTAGGCGGTGTTTCTCCTAGGATAAACCGAGGTATGCTGCTCCACTCGGTTTTTGCTTCCCACTGCAAAATTGTGTCTTTATCATCCCAAGCAAAACCGTTTCCAAAAATTGAGCTGTACGCAAAGATCGTGCAGAGAAGAATCAAGAGTATCTGTATTCTCTGTTTCTTTAAGTGTGAGAGAAGGTATGAAATGTAATTCATGATTGTTTGAGCCGAACTTGTTTCATCTCAAGGCCAGGATATTTTGGGTCAGTCGTCGGCAAATATGGCTCAAAAGTAAACCGTTTAAGTACTTCAGTACACTGCTCAGGATAGATATCACACGTATGTGTTTCAAAGCTAAAAACTGGCTTTCCAGATTGAAGATATTCCTCAATAAAGTCTTGTACCTTTACATTTTGCAAAAATTCATCTGTGTAAATAGCCGTCTTCCCATGGAGATGAATCGGTGCCAAAATTCCAAAAATAATCGCACTTTCGGGAGGAGTTTTTGGAATCATGACGTCGTCAATGTAGGCATGTAATGTCCGCGGACCAGCTTCGACAATTCTATCCCAAGGTGAGGTGGAAATTAACCGTCTATAGTGAATGATTGTCGGAAAAACTGTCAACATAGCAAGCAAAAATGCGAGCAGCATCCAGTTGCGTTTTTTAAATGTAGATTTTGCGAAGATTTGAGCTCCAGTCCGTAGAGTTGTTCCAGCTAAGAGCGTAATAGGGACCGTTTGCATGAGGAAGAAACGCCCATACGAACCGGAAAATGTGTATGAATAATATTGACCAGCATAATAAAAAGAGTAGATCCCAAAGAAAAAAGTCAGCCAAGAGATAAAGATTCCTTTTTGGTACCAAGATAGTGTTTTGGATGAGGAGAATAATGCAAATACTGCGAGCAGAGATAAGAGAGCTGGGAATTCCGGTCGATTAAAAAAAGTAAGGCTGTTTGGAATTGTATTTCGTAAGACATAGCTGGTGGTAAAGATTTCAAGCGGTGTTGCTTCAGCGCAGCACCAAATCTTATTAAATACAGGAAGTGAAACGAGTCCTCGTACGATGATAATTGGCAGTAGAACGCTGATAAGGATGAGATCCGCTCTTTGAAAAATTCTCGTTTTGAATCTCTCTCTCACGCTCGCAATCGTGAATAGCAGGGATGGCAGAACTAGGAAACTTTCAAATCGTACCATGAGCAATAAAGTGACTGTTGCCCACACAAAGAGTAGAGTTCGAAGAGTATGTGCTCGGGCATACATCGCTGATGCTATAAGTGACAATAAGGAGAACGTCACAAAATAGACATCTATATTTGTTGAAACGGACCAGTAGACGCTAATGGGAGAGAATGCGAATACAAACGCACTAAACAGTGCTACGTATTCGTCGTGAAAGAGAAGATACGCAGCTATAAAAATAATCCCAATTTGTATCACACTCCAAAGTCTAGCCATGAGAAAGAGATTATCTTCAGAATACCCAAATACACGTAGAGTCCATGCATTCAGTACAGGAACAGTAATTCTTGCTGCAGGGTCAGGATCTCCAAGAAATACTTTTTCAGGTGTAGCAACAACGAGTCCAACTGCTTTTCCATGACGTGCAAAATTAACGGCGTATGACAGATACCTGTCTTCATCAAAAAAAATTCTATGTCCGGAAGGCACCCAAGCAAAACGAATAAGCGCACCTATGACCATACAGAGGAGAAATCCTATTTTAATCTCAGTTTTAAACCCATTAAATCTCTTTCTTGCAGTGTGAATATATGAGAATGCAATGCCTACAAGCGTACAAAGTAAGCCTGTTGCGACCCACGGTGCAATCTCTGAAATTAAGAATCGAGTGAATGATAAGAATAATAAGTTAGTCATCATCAAGTACAATTTGAAATTTTTTCGCTAATGCTACTGCTCTCTGGCGTTCAAATTCAGGTAGTGGGTAAGAAACATATCGTTGCAAATAATATTTCGCTTTCTCTTGATCATGCATACACCCTGCGTACACAATAGCCAAATCCAGGACTGTCTTGGTGACATTTTGTTCGCCTCGAACTGAAAGTGCGTGCAAGAAATTTCTTTCCGATTCTGTACACTTGCCCAAGGCAGCTTGGATTCGACCCATTTCAGTGTAGGTAGTGAAGTCCCATTGTGACTTAGGAATTTTATTCAAAACTATTTCTGCCTTTGTGAGTTGTGACGAAAACCGATATAAAGATGCAAGTTGACCATTAGCCAGGCGATTGCGAGGATAGCGATCCGTAAAATCTTGAAGTTCGTCCGTTGCCTCAGTTATTTTCTCCGGATCAAAGCCCAAGTTTCTGGATAAATTGATGTACCGTAGTGCATATTCGCTTATAAATTCGGGACGTGTGACCGTATTTCGTACGAGTAAAACACCATTATAATCAAGATAGATAAGACTCCATTCCGGCTTTTGACTAAAATAACTTGTAATGTATTCATTTTCTTTATTGGTGAGAACGATATTAATTGAATTTTCATCGATTAAATTGCGAATGTTCTCATCCGTAATTGTTGTCATCTGTCCGTACACACCTATGGTGTCATTCGAATCAAAGAAATCATCACGGGCATCAATCTGTTGTTTTTGAGGGAAAAGGCACCAGTACATATATCCCACGATCTCGGTACTCACCAAGATATTCGGTGGCAATCGATTCTGCCTGATAATTGAACACTGTTCGACAGGTTTTTCAAAATGAATCTCAGTCGGCCGTCGAGCGGTCCATACGCAAAACACAGCAAGAATAAAAGCCAGCACAATGTAGTTATTTTGAAATATGGTTGGAAGTTGGCGATGCTTCCGGCTTGTCACAAAAGAGAGACTCACCCCGAAGAGTGGGAGTGTTACGATCGTTGCGAGAGGAATGAATCGTACAAAGTAAAACCCAAACCAAATCATTGGCAGAAGTGGTAGATATGAATGTGCTGATCGCACAAAAGTTGATTTATGGCGAAAAAGTAATCCAGATACCAATAAAATCAGTGAAAATGCATAGACGAGAAACACAACGTAATATGCAGGTGAAAGGTTCGTTTTAAAAATGCTTGTATTTGTAACATCTAATGCTCCAGCGAGAGTGCTGTACCATTTTGCTGAACCAAGGAGAGCATATCCTGTGATCCCATAAATATAAAGTTGAAGTCCTGACGGATTCAGCAGTGTCGCAATAATTGTAATAAGAATGCTGACTAATACTGTTTTCCACTCCCCTCTTGATTTGACGATTTTTGTATTTATAAGCTCTGGAAGAATCCAAGACGAAAAGATCTCCCATA
>CAZWYZ010000072.1:0-4398 GCA_964638785.1 uncultured Pseudomonadales bacterium | reverse complement strand
AATACAATTGTCGCAGCAAGCTGTAAGGTAATGGAGAATACCTATCGAGCAGTTAACATCGCCCTCGCCAATGAATTTGCGCAGCTAGCTCAAACCCTGGATTTTGATGTTTGGGAGGCGATTGCTTTGGCCAACAAGCACCCGCGCGTGCATATTCACCAACCCGGGCCAGGAGTTGGCGGGCATTGTATTCCAATTGATCCCTGGTTTATTGTCGGTTCCGGTGAGTATGCGCGTCTTATTGAAACGGCTCTCAAGAAAAATGAAGATATGGCAGCACAAATTGCAGCTGAGATTGAGGTATGGATACAACAACACCTAACCGAAACGCCTACGATTGCGATCCTTGGCTATGCCTACAAAAAGAATGTCGACGACTTTCGTGAAACTCCGGCTGAACCATTGCGAAGCTTACTTTCAAAAAAATACACAGTGCTCGTCACAGATCCGCATGTCCATACTCCACTCATCACCCCTCAAAAGAAAGCACTTGCGGAAAGTGTCATTTGGATTGTCGTCACAGATCATGATCTGTACACAAAAATTGACGTAGCCAAGTATCCACAGGTCAAATACATCTACGATTGTAGAAATTGCATTCAGCCAAAGCAGCTGACTGACTTTCATGGCACGTATCGTGTCCTTGGAAGAGGCAGGGTATGAAGATTCTGTATTGCTGTAACTACTTCCAGCCGATGAATTATGGCGAAAATGAAATTTCTACAGCACTCTGCAAGCTTGGACATACAGTCAAAATTCTCACTGGAGATCGGTATTTTCCTTTTCCAAATTATGATGATACTGCCGGCAAAATATTAGGTTCGCGTCAACGGCAGACGGGGATTAGCCACCAAGGGTCACTCTTGATTGTTCGAAAGAGAGTTCTCTTTGAATTTGCAGCGCGTGCTTTCTTCTTGGGTGTACGAGAGCAAATCCATGCATTTGATCCTGACATTATTATCGTTTCCGGCACATCCACTCCAACTGCAGTGCAAGCTGCTCTTTTCAAGCCATCATCAACACGTTTGATTTATGTGGATAGTCATCTTCCTTCGGAACTCAATCAAGGGAACACTTTTTTAAAATCGTTCTTTTATTTTGCCTTTCGGCATCTTTTTGCACCGCTAATTGCACAGAAAGCCAACAAAATTATCGCTGCCCAGGAAGCGACTGCGACAGTGATCTCAAAGACCTATGGAATCTCTACAAAACCTGTAGTGATTTCGCATGGGACGAATGTGGACCTTTTCACACCGAGTCCAAAACTGCGATCTGCCTATCGAAAGAAAATGAAAATATCTGCTGCTGATTTTGTAGTCATCACGACAGGTAAAATTATCCCTGCAAAAGGAGTGCATTTGCTGACTGAAGCGATGGCGCCTTTGCTGGTCAGACATCCAGATGTTCACCTGGTGGTCGTCGGTGATGGTCCAGATGAGTATAAACAGCGATGTGTACGCGCGATTCCAGCTGTCCTCAGGAAGCGAATTCACCTAGAAGGCTTTCAATCTCAAAAGAATCTCCCGGCATATTATGCATGTGCAGACCTTGCTGTTTGGCCACTCCAAGAGTCATTAGCAATGAATGATGCGATGAGCTGTGAATTACCAGTGATCGCCAATGACAAGGTTGGAGTACATGAACGTTTTTCAAATAAGAACGGACTGTTCTACCGACAGGGAGATGTCCTTGATTTAACAGCGAAAATCGAATATGTTTATCAAAACGTTGACCGTCGACTTGAGATGGGAAAGCGTGGCAGAAAATTAGCACAAACAAAAATGTCTTGGTTGTCAAAAGCTGCAGAATATATCGCCTAATATGTTGAAATCATTACGTCATCTTTGGTTGTATTGGACCAATTATCTCATTATTCGAATTCTCGTCTTTCCAGTTCTGAAGCAGAATGTAACTCTGGAGACCTTTGGAAATGCTGGAGCTTCGTGGAAAGTCCCATCATCACTACTCACAAAGAATTCTATCTGCTATTGCGCCGGTGTCGGTGAAGACATTAGCTTTGAGCTTGCGCTCTCCGAACGTATTCATCCACAGATATTTCTCTTTGACCCCACTCCTCGTGCGATCAGATACATCCAAAAACAAAATCTTCCCAAGAAAATGCAGTTCTTCCAATGGGGTTTATGGTCAACCAATAGTCGGCAAAAGTTTTTTGCTCCTCCACAAGCAAGTTTCGTATCACATTCAATCGTCAATCTGCATGATACGACGGAATATTTCCTGGCAGAGTGCAAAAGTCTTGATTGGATACTCACTAAACTTGGGCACACCACAATTGATTTACTGAAAATTGATATTGAAGGAGCGGAGTACGAGGTACTTAAAAAAATGTTGCGGACTCGAACACGTCCCAGAATCATCGAAATTGAATTTGATCAGCCAACTCCCGTGCTCAAAACGTATACCATGATCAAACAGCTGCTTGAAGCAAAGTATACACTGGTCGATCAAACAAACTGGAATTTCATCTTCATTAGAAATACAGAAACAACAATATGATCGATCTACAATTAGTTGCGCTCAGTTCAGAAATTGCACGGGAAGTACGAAATCAAAAACACCCTGTCAGAGATAATTCCACCCATATCGAAGCAGGTCTTGCTTGGCTTTGTCGCGCTCAAGATCTCTCTGGAGATTTTGGAGTCTCGGCTTGGTACTCACTCATTAACGGATGGCAGCCATCATACATCGAGACAACTGGATACATTATCAATACTTTTTTGGATGCAGCCGAACTGTACCCAAGACTAAAGTTAGAAAAAAGAGCAATCCAGATGGCAGATTTTCTTATCCGGATGCAGCATCCTCTGGGAGGGTATCGTACTGCAGTCCCAAGCAGAAGTATCGAATCTGTTCCGACAGTTTTTAATACAGGGCAAGATCTTTTAGGAATGACTGCTGCCTATTCTCATACTAAAAAAGAGAAATACAGGTTATCCGCAATCAAAGCAGCTGATTTTCTGCTCTCTATACAAGAGTCAGATGGAAGTTGGTTGCAGTACACGTATGGGAACATGAAACACACCTATCATACCCGAGTGGCATGGGGATTATTAAAAGTGTGGGAAATTACGAGCGAGAAAAAATATAAAAAAGCAGCAATAAAAAACCTGGAATGGGCTGCTAAACAACAGCTTGCCAATGGATGGTTCAAGCAAAATCAGTTACCAAGTCCAAATCCTGATGTGCCGTATACCCACACCATTTCCTATGCAATTGAAGGCTTTCTCTGGTCAGGATTGATTCTTGGTGAGAAAAAATATATTGAAATCGCCAAGCGTGCAGCACTTCCATTAGCACACTATTTTCTCCGACATCAGTTCATGCCAGGTACATTCTCACAGTCGTGGAAATCCACAAATTCGTATACGTGTCTTACTGGCGATGCTCAACTCTCACTGATGTGGTTGGAGCTTTTTGCGTATGATCACAATTTTGACTTCCTCAAAGCTGCGCTCTCTATGAATCAGTATTTGAAATCTTTCCATCCCACAGAATCTGACTACGATCCCAACCGCAGAGGGGCACTGCCAGGAAGTTTTCCAATTTATGGTGATCTATTGCACAATCAGGGCTATTGCCGTCTGGCATTCTTAAATTGGTCGACAAAATTCTTTATCGACGCACTCCTGTGTGAGGGCAAGCTGACGCAGAAGGAATCAGTATGAGAGAAATCTTTACAGCTTTTTCGACGATCCTTCTCCATCCACTCAACCGGGGAAAGATTTGGAATACATTTATGCGGATTGGCTGGTGGAAACTCAACCAACTTTTTTTCCGCTATCCCTCAGTGGCAACGATCGCACCAGGAGTTCATATCAATTGTTATCCAGATGATTCCTATGGAAGCTTTATCATTTATGCTACCTGGCCAGAGTATCAGGAACTGCATTTTATTTATTCTTTTTTGAAAAAGACTGACTCGTTCATCGATGTCGGAGCGCATATCGGAGATTCTAGCTTGCTCGCAGCGGCAAAAATCCAATCAGGGAAGGTTCTCGCAATTGAACCGACGCCGCAGATCTTTCTGAGACTGAATGAGAACATACGACTCAATCATTTCGAATCTCGGATCATCGCCGTGCAAGCAGCCATCAGTGAAAAAATTGGTACAGCGTACTTTGCCTTAGAGTCTGAGGCGGAAGTCAATCATATTCAACTGCATCGGGGAAAATCAAAAAGTATCGTCGTCCCGACCACCACCATCGATGCTTTAGTCAAATTACATGTACTCGATGAGCACACCTTTCTCAAAATTGATGTGGAAGGATTTGAACTGGAAGTACTGCAAGGAGCGAAAAAATCTTTACGGTCGCAGATGCTCAAAATTATCCTTTTCGAAGTCAATCCATCGGTCGAGCATATACATGACAAACTTAC
>CAZWYZ010000071.1:0-4604 GCA_964638785.1 uncultured Pseudomonadales bacterium | reverse complement strand
TTGAATGGATTGTAACATGGTCAAAAACCAGAAGCGGAAGCGGTGGGATTCGAACCCACGAGACCGGTTAAGGTCGCGGATTAGCAATCCGCTGCAATAGCCACTATGCGACGCTTCCTTGTTGGCTCTATTTTACCAGAGAAAAAGTCCATTCGGAATTGAGTGTCTTAGTCTCTCGGATTTATACGCATGAAAGAAAATCCGGCTGCCTTTGCTATATTTTCAACCGCAGCTGCAGTCGCTTCACGGGAGTTGTTTTCATCCGTGATTGAAAAATCCATTGATCCTCCAGAGATGATGACCGTATCCTGGGATATGACAAAAGTTCCTGCATCAATAACATCTTCAGCATTCACCTTATTTCTGTCGGCTACCATTGAATGTCGGACCGTACCAACCCCTTGTTCTAGAAAAATCTTGTTCTCTTTGCTCACTACAAACTTTCCTGATACATCTTTACCACTGTTACTTTTCAAGAAATCAGATGTAAGTTCTGGCATACACATTCTCCTTCTGTATTTTGATTCCCGTATTACCTATCGCCAATCAATTGGCTCTTCACCATTGAGAGCTAAATATGTATTGGTTTGACTAAAGTGATGGTGACCATAGAAAAGCTGTGCTGAAAATGGGGATGGGTGGCCTGACTCTAAAACGAGATTTTTCTCACGATTGATGACCTGCCCTTTTGTTTGTGCATATTTTCCCCACAGTAGGTACACAATATGATCACGATCGTTGTTTAGTCGATCAATCACTGCATCGGTGAAAAGCTCCCATCCTCTTCCCTTATGCGAGGCTGGAGAGTGTGCAGCCACGGTAAGGACACTGTTGAGGAGTAAGACTCCTTGCTTTGCCCAGCGAGAAAGGTCCCCACTTAGAACTGGTTCAATTCCTAAATCACTGCGGAGTTCTTTGTACATGTTTTGGAGTGATGGAGGGATCGTAACTCCTTCATTCACTGCAAAGGAAAGACCATTTGCTTGATTCGGTCCATGGTAGGGATCTTGCCCTACAATAACGACCTTCACTTGATCAAACGGACACAAATCAAATGCACGAAAGATCTGACTCCCTGGAGGGTAGACAGTCTTACTCTGATACTCTTCGCGCACAAAAGTAGTCAACTCTGACCAATACGGTTTTTCAAATTCCGAAGAGAGCTCTTTCTTCCAAGATGGATTTATTTTGACATCACTCATAGGTTGAATGTAACAAGCAGTGGTCGGTGATCAGAAACATCATCTTCTGGCGCTGCCTTGCTCGTGACTTGAATATCTGGACTGGCAAAGATCATATCCACAACTGCAGTGGCATACCCAGGGTTTCGTTTATGTTCCATGTTGAATGTCGATTGCAAGACACCTTTAAAGACATTGGTTCCATACGCCTCAATCGCATCAATTGTTTTTGTATTTGGCTGGACATTAAAATCTCCCATTAAAACAAATGGAGACTTTCCTTTTATTTCTTTACAAATGAGCTTACTCATTCGCAGTCGTTCTTTTGAGTCTTCTTTCCCATCAAGCCCCCAAACTCCATGCATATTGAATACATTGAGTTTTTTTCCATCCACAGTTACGACGACCGATTGCATGTTTTTTGGATAGTGAGAAAAATCATCTTCTCGTCGTGGGCGCAATATCTTACGATATTCTTCATGGAGAAACACTGTCTTTTCCTCGCTTATTGGATAGCGAGAGTAAATTGCGTTTCCGCCATCTCCTTGGCCTTGTGGAAAGATCTCAAATAATTCTGGAGAGAAGTAGGAAAAATAGTCTGGAAGGAGTGTTTTCAATCGTTTGATCGACTGGAAATTTATGGGTTGCCTCTCATCTCCGTTAAAGACCTCTTGTAAGCAGAGGATATCTGGTTTCTCTCGCTGGATTAACGTCTCGACATTCCCCCAGAGTAGACCACCTTCATACAGATTAAGACACAAGATTTTGAGTTGCATTTCGCTAGTATACCTTTTCTCTGGTAAAATAGGAGGTTCTGATACCACAGGAGGGGTCGCATAGTGGTTTAGTGCAGCGGTTTACTAAACCGCCGTGTCCAAAAGATACCGAGGGTTCGAATCCCTCCCCCTCCGCAACCATGAAAAAGAAAACCACCCTTCATTTCGAAGAAGTGTTCACAACAGCTCTAGAACATTACTTTGAAAAAAAGTACAAGGATGCCCTTGAGATTCTTCTCAATCTTCAAAAGATGGAAGATCTCACTGATGCTCAAAAGGCTGATCTTCTTCGAAGAATCGCAGACTGCAACGCATACATTGATGCAAAACCCGAGCTACTTGAACTGTACGATCAAGCACTGAAACTAGCGGGAAATGTTGAGTTTAAGCGGTGCTGGATACTTGCGAGTAAAGCAAGTACATTCGCCATGCTGCATCGTTATGCAGAGTCCTTTCAAACATACGCAGAAGCGATACAGCTGACGGAGGATCCAGATGATTTGGAGCATTTGCAGGACTGCGTCTACCAGGTTATTTCTGAACAAGAAAACTTTACCCGCTTTGGTGACATTGGAGATTGGAAACAACGACTTCTTTCAAAAGTAACGAAAAAGATTTAAGAGCTTGAGGCAGAAGAGTTCTGGAAACTTGCAGAAGGTAAGAAAATAATCAAGGGATAATACTTCAGTTCGTGCTACGCTAGAGGCATGGGAAAGATTCTTACACTCATTTCATTCTTTGTTATCTTGATCTGTTTGTCTGCCAAGCAAAGCCAAGCTCAAAACGCGCCTGTTCATACTCCCCGTGTCCTGGTCATTGGTATTGACCCTACCGACTCAAACGGAGCGTCACTCGCAAACACATACTTTCGTGGCGCTATGAGCGGTGCAGATTCAGCCACATTTGAACTCACCCATGCTCAACAAACGATGAATGATTTCAAGGATCTCTCTAGAGGGCGCATTCAGTACGTGCTCGCAGGACACCTCCATCTTACGTCGTTTCCAAGATATACAAATGGATATCAGTTTTCAGTACAAAACTATGCACAATGTGTCTGGGGTAGACCAGAGTTTAATCCGACACAATGTGAAACGCAAAAGTGGCTATTTCCGTATGTCCAGTATGTGCAAGAACAACAGATTTGCCAGCAAGCAAAAGCCGTGAATGCAGATGAAATTTGGATCTACAGTCCACCGTATATCCTGGCTTACGAAGCATTTATGATTGGACCGACTGCAGGATTTTTTGTGAATGGCCCAGACTATACCGTCGTCGAGTGTGAAAAACACTACATCGTTGTGAATGCGGCGTATGATACTCCGAATAATTTACTGCATAGCTACGGTCATCGGATTGAAAGTACCATCGACTATTTGATGCGAAACTTTTCCGCCTCAGATCGCATACGGTATTGGGAACGTTTCTCTGCTCGAACGGAGGCAACTCGCACAAGTGGGTCTGCATTCTGTGGAAATGTCCATTTCCCCTTCAACTATCGATTTGAGTATGACTATGCCGCACCAACTGCAAAACAATCTACTTGTGCAGACTTTGCTAATTTCCCAAATTACACTGGCGCTCAAACAACCCAAGAGTGTAGCGCTTGGGGATGTACAGACCGTGGATGGGAAAAATACTGGTTTTCATTTATTCCTGACAACACTGGAACAACGACGATTGTAGATAGAACGGGACGGTCCTACGCATTTAAAAACGACTGGTGGTATTATCTACTGTATCCTGAGAATGCACTTCGCTCTGAAAGTGGCGTATTTCCATCACAGTGTCTGGAAGATATATCAGGAGATGGGTTTATTGATATTTCAGATTACTCAATTTTGCTCACACACTTCCTCACTTCGGTTCCGGCAGGGACTCCTGCAGATATCAATGCAGATGGATTTATTGATATTAGCGACTACTCATTGTTAGTGAGGAAATTCCTAACTCCTTGCTCATAGTTCATGCTACGCTAGAGTTATGTTGAATCTTTCAAAACGCACGATTGCATACATTCTTTTACTTGTGAATGTCGTTACCTGGGGAGCTGCCTTACCAATCGTAAAACTTGGGCTTGGACCGACGACTCCATTTCGATTTCTCTTGTATCGATATACACTTGCTATCCTTTTTTCACTTCCGATCCTGTTGTACTATTGGCCAAAAGTGAAAGAGAAGAGCAAGAAAATTGGGACCATCATTGGCCTAGAGTTACTTGGAACGACCACTGGATTAAGTTTCCTTTATATTGGACTTGATCGGACATCTTCCCTGGAGGCAAGTCTCATTGCGACAACGACTCCTATTTTTATTACTCTTGGAGGCATTTGGTTCCTTCATGAGAAGGAAGAACGCCATGAATGGGTTGGACTAGCAATCGCATTCATCGGTACCGTATTGATGACATTTCTCCCAAGCTTTCTTCGTGGCGACTCACTCTTTAGTGGATCGTTTATCGGTAACATGCTTGTGTTAGTCAACAATATTATTTCTGCAGCCTACTTTATCATTGCGAAACCACATCTACGAAAAATTCCAAAAATGTTTGCAACAACTGTAAGCTTCTATGTCGGTGCAATAACCTTTGGGATTCTTGCCATCATTGAGTTGAGAGGAGATATCTTTTCACTTATGAACCATATTC
>CAZWYZ010000070.1:2381-4721 GCA_964638785.1 uncultured Pseudomonadales bacterium | reverse complement strand
TGCATTTAAGAATGGTGCAAATATGTCTTCTTCTTTAGAGATTGCGAGTGAAGACAGTTCTTCTTGCGTGGGATTACGATCCTGGAATTGAATAAAATCTGCATCTGAAATGAGTGCAAGTGGCGTTTGCTCATCTCCCTCACCCATCACAACCACGGCCGCTGCAGCTATTCCTTCTGCTACGTTACTATTCGTTACTTTTAACTTTCTTCCAAAGATATCTGGTTTCCCAACATATGAATTGAGAGCCTGAAAGCCACTATGTGCAATTGCTGTACCGACTGTACCCCAACGAAGTGGCATAACATGACTATCAGTGATCACCACGCCAACTTTCTGTAGATGAAACTTTGCACATAGGAACTCTCGAATGGTATTTGCAGATTTTTGCGGATCAGTCGGCCATAAAATATAGTGACCATCTCCATTGGACTCGTCAATTCCTGCAGATGCAATCAATGTATTTTTCTTTATAGTGATATGAAATCCATATGGATTTGTATTGGTTGGCAAGAAAAAATCTGCTTCCGATTGCACGAGGGCATCACGATTCGTCCCATCTGCAGGCACAACTGCACCTTCGCACAGTGACACAACTTTTGAAGTGACCACAAGAACATCGTGTTCATGAAGTGATGGCACGAACGTATCTATAAAATGTTCCAAGTTGAACATTCCGACTCGGATCGCATCGGTTTTTATGGGTGTTATAATCATAGAGGCTTGCGTCATTGTACCAAAGGAGTCATGAATATGAAAAAAATTGCACTGCTCGTTGCTTCAATTGTCCTCCTCTCCGCATGTAAAAAAGCGCCAATGCCAACCTCAAATGAATCAGCTCCTACTAGTGCCGAAATTGATGCGCAGGCAGAGATGAGCGTCATTGCAAAAGCAATGGAATCAGGACAACCAGTTTCTTGTTCTATAGAAAAAGAAGATGGAACGTCCAGCATGAAGTACGCAATGAAGGGAAAGAAAATAAAAGTGACCGGAATAGCTGCTATGGAGTCTGCAACAGATGGAGTCGTACTCTCGGACGGAGAGTATTTATATAGTTGGGATCCTGCCACGAAAAAAGGAATAAAGATGCAAGCTCGTGCCATGGATGCTACTCCAGCACCTGGTGATACGCAGGAAAAACAATTCCCAACCATCCAGTCTCCAGAGGATGTTGAGCAATATCAAAACGATGGCTATAACGTCAATTGCGAAGTAACGACTGTTCCTGACTCTGAGTTCGTTCCTCCCACTGATGTCGAGTTTACTGATCTCTCAGCCGCGCTCAAACAGGTACCAATGAAAGCAACCGAGGGACAGTCATCTGAAGCAATGGAAAAACAAGTTCAAGAGATGATGAAACAGTACCAAGAACAGTAGAGCAATTATTTTTCAGGAACTACGAGCCAAAGGACGAGGTACACCAGAATACCTGGTGCTCCACCTGGAAGTCCAAGGATAATGAAGATAATACGGACGAGTGTTGGATCGATATCGAAGTATTCAGCAATTCCAGCACAGACGCCAGCAACTTTTCTATCAGTTTTTGATCGCAGAAGCTTCTTCATTGGCTTTTTCATACACATTCTCCTTTGTACATGGAATGTAATTATATCCCTGTGTTTGAAGGATTTACAGGGATGACTGACGCAGACTTCTTTCGCCAATCAATAATCAATGAGACCACTTCCAACAGTCCGGTTATCGCAATGAGTAGTGTCCACGTTTTATCTCCCTGTAGGCCAACGTGAATCATGATAAGCCAGAACGCCACGTAGATGAGTTTGTGAATGCGCTTCCAGTTTTTCCCCAGCTTCTTCATACTGTACATATTTGATGTGAGAAAGAGTGGAGTGAGTATTGCGAGCGACAGCATGCCAAAAAGTTCATATCCAAACTCAGGCAACAGTGATCCACCAACAGCTATTGTCGGAAGGGTTGATGCAACAAGCGCGTGCAAAAGTGCCACCATAAACATGGTTATACCTGTATGTCGTCGAAACATAATTCCAACTGGAATCAATGGATGTTGGACACCAAAACGGCCAAGTATTCCTGGAAGCGTGACGATAATAAAAAGCACAAGCGATGCCTGACCAAGCCGTGAGCCAAAAGTATACAGAGTGTAGGAGATCGGTGAACCAGAGAGAAATGCCCAAGTTGCAAAGAACATGACGAGCACTAAAAGTGCATACCCAAGTTGAAAGAGATGAATAATCGTATTGCGATGTGTCGTACAAAATGGAACTAATTTTTGGAACATATCTGACCATTTTAACCTGATTTAATTGAGAATTACATGAATGAAAACATAAACATGGTATCACGACATAGTGTAAATGT
>CAZWYZ010000070.1:0-2371 GCA_964638785.1 uncultured Pseudomonadales bacterium | reverse complement strand
TATTTTGCATTGCTTCACCCACAGCAGTTTTTCGTCGCAGAGGCGATGGAGAGATCGCGTGATATTCAGTCAGATCTTTTATTGCACGGAAGACATAGGACAAAATAATATCTTCGGTCAATGAATACATGTTATATGCAAGTGTGGGTTCTGAGTACTGCAGGTATGACAGTTCTGCTTTTCGAGTCTCGCCTTCTACGAAAGAAGGAAGTCCAAATGGAAGCATATGCTTATCAAGATATTTTGTTCGTGCAGATGCTTCACCTCCATATGGCTTATACATCTTCCCGCGGCTATCCACGCAGTAACGCATGCCACCTGGACTTTCAATCGTGCCCCCTCCTGCGATTCGTGAGACTCCGATTCCACTTGCGCCTAAACTTAAGGTTGTTGCGATGTGATCACTTGCACCACCCTCTACAATGACAGGGATTCCAATCTCCCCTCGCATGTCCCAGACAAGTTGTGGCCAGTCGATGACACTTCCACTGCGAACTCCAGTAATACATCGTCCACCACCACCTATTCCGACATACAGACCGTCAGCACCAGCAGCTTCTAATCTTTTTGCTTGTTGAACGTCAACTACTTGCCCTGCAAAGATTTCAATCTCATCTCCAAGTTCCTTGCGTAAACGGACCACAGTTTCGAGAACAGATACACCTGGCTCTGGAGAATAGACACGGAAGGCTCGTACCCCACTCTCATAGAGTGCCTTCGCTCGTATGAGCGCTTTATCCTTTTCAGTTTCAACGACTCCCATTAAATTACGTTTCCATTGGTTCAATAACCATTTCTTATCAGTTCTGCCAATTAAAACTTCACTTTGCTCTAGTGCTTGAAAAGTATTCTTGACTAGATCGACCTGACGCTTTACATCGTGAAACACGCTATTGCGAGGAACACCGACAAGGCAATGAAGTTGAGCCATGGTTGAGAGGGCTGAAACACTTCCATACACGTCTGGCATTGCTGAACCAACAAGAAGCGATCGTGCTTGCTTCCCAATTTTTCCAAATGGGCCAAAACGAAAACGATCAGCTCTGCTCACTCGCTCTTTCTCAGAACCAACGACTTGTACTCCAAGATCTGAGATAGAAAGTGAAAGACCTTCCTCCCGCGCGCTTTCCATAACAGGCGAATCAATCTTTTGAGGTGGTTTAAATGCAGTTTTTTGAAGCCGTCGCAACTCTTCGAGTCGATCAGGATGATTAAACACCTCTAAAACATATTGGCGGACTCGCAATGCGTTGAGTACACGTTCCGGAGATAACATCACTGTTTTTGTGCTATCCAAGAAATCAAACGGAGTGAGGAGTAAACCTTGGCTTGGATAGGAAGAGTGTTCATCTCCACTTTCAAGGAGCCAAAACTGGAGGTAATCAGAAAGGTTTTTCTCCAACGGGGCAAGCTTTTGCAATATGTATGCTTCAAATTCCTTTGAGCGAAATGACGTAAACGGAGGAAGTTTTGTCTTCGTTGTCATGGTTACACTATACACACTATTTTTATTTTTTCCGAAGCGATTGCCCTTCGGGTGAGTCTTCAACAATCCAGCCAAGCTTTGCGATCTCATCGCGTAACATATCGCTCTCTGCAAAATTCTTTTGCTCACGAGCGAGTTGTCGTTGCTCCAGAAGCATTTGAACTCCGGACGGAATTGCCTCAGTACTACTTTGTCTTTCAGCTTGAGCTGCATCATGAAGTCCCAAACCTAATACGGAATCAAATTCGATGAGGAGATCATACTTATCAGTCCCAGGGATATTACTCTTGGCTACTTCCCATAAAACAGAAATTGCTTCTGGAGTATGAAGGTCATTTTGCATGTGTTCAAAGAAACGAGTACGGTAGTCATTCACCTTATTCATTTTCTCGTCAGATAGTACTGTTCTATCTGTGTCTGATTTTGATTGCAACAGAATTCCGATTAACTTGTCATATGCTTTCTGACTTGAGTCAAGTGATGCCCAAGTGAAGTTCTGTTCACTTCGATAGTGACCAGAAAGAAAGAGTAACTTAAGAGCCATGAGATCAAACCCTTTTTTCACGATATCTTCGACGGTGAGAAAGTTGCCAAGTGATTTACTCATTTTTTCACCTTCAATCCGAACGAAGTTATGATGCACCCAGTACTTCACAAAGGGCTGCTTTTGAGTCGCTCCTTCAGCTTGGGCAATTTCATTCGTGTGGTGAACTGGAATATGATCAATACCGCCGGTATGAATCTCAAACTGCTCTCCTAAATAGCGCATAGCCATGGCTGAACACTCTATATGCCAACCAGGGAAACCAATACCCCATGGGCTTGGCCACTCCATTTGTCTTTTCTCCCCCTTCGGTGAGAACTTCCACACAGCAAAATCTGAAG
>CAZWYZ010000069.1:0-4733 GCA_964638785.1 uncultured Pseudomonadales bacterium | reverse complement strand
ATCCCCCAACGAATGAATATTGATCAAACACTATCTATTTCAAACATGAAGATAACTATCTCGCGCACTGAATTCAAATACTGGCCAGATGCCCAAAATTCTTGAAACTTTTGAAGTGTCGAGTTCATTTATAGATCAGTGTACAACAGAAATGAAGGTAAACGCAACAGAGTTGTGAAACACAAGTGAAGCTCTATATTCTTGAGTGTGCCTAGAGAGAGAATCGAACTCTCATGACCTTGCGGTCACACGATTTTGAGTCGTGCGCGTCTGCCAGTTCCGCCATCCAGGCAATTCCACTCTCTATTTTATCAGACAGATTCGCTTTTGGGGTGAGTACACCTCAGGGATGAACCTTCTTCATCACTCAGGTCTACCCCTGACAGCTCTTTTACAAGCTATCAGGGATACACTAGATATTCTCTGTTTCGAAGCTATTCGTTTTTTTGCAGCTACATGCCGAAGGGATCGTAGCACTTGGACGACTGTTCCTAGCCTTGGTCAGAGATGCGGTCTTGTTCTTCGCGGATCTGCTGTACCAGCTGGCCAATTTTACTGAGTTGGTAGACGTATGGCACGACTGATATGCAACCAACAACGTTGATAATCACCAATGTGACCATAGATATTCTCTCTAGGGTCACAAACTGAAAGGTGAGTGCCATCAGTGCACCAAGCGCGCCACCAGCCAGTACCACGCCATAAACCATGACATGCAGCTCAGGGAATCGGCTCAAACGTGTAGCGATACTGTAACGAGTCTTTTCCAACATGAGAATTTCCTCCACTATATATCCGAACGCACAAAGGACTTTAAAACTCAAAAATCCTCTTTGTGTTCAGATATATCTTCAGTGGAAGATATCGAGTGTATGTAAAGGATCGCTGACAGGGAATATCCCAAGCGTAGAATGCTTTGGTATTCTTATGTCAGATATGGCATATGCCTCAATGATGAAATGGTTTCATCACTCAGGTATATCCCCGATTCACCTCCAATCGGGGACATACATACTACAAAACAAAAATTATTTGTCATCCGGGTCTGGGATTTTTTCACCCACGTCGGCAATTCCAGTTTCGGTCATCTGCACTTCAAGCAGCTTTGCCAATTTTTCACTGATCCCTGATGGGTCTGTGAATATATGATCTGTCATGTCGTCATAATACGGCCTGCTGACGAAATGATCTTTATGACGCAGAACTTCCGGCTTTTGCTCAGGCGGCCAGAGCAGCGAAAAGATGCTCGCGCCAGCCCATAAGACCAGTCCCCAGATTGCCGCGATGGACGCATCAGCGGCACGACCTGATGCCAGCTGAGCGCCGACAATGACAATGTAGATCATTGCCACAATCAGTTGCAGTACGAATCGATTCGGAAAATTCTTCATTTCAACTGCTCCTTCTGTTCGTAGATGCCCAGTCCAAGTGGGCACATGGTCAAAATCGGTGACAACGTGATACCGACCAACAGCGAGGTTGGGCCGAACACGCGCAGGACTTGGATAAACGAAATCCAGATTACGATCACGATGGCCAACAGGAGAACTGCCATCATGAGCGAGTACACCGTCTGCCGTTGGACTGCCGTTTGGAACAGGAACATACCGGCCATGCCCGCGAATAACGTGATCATCACGATGTGAAACAGGGCGATGAACATATTAGGAATACTTGCGCTGAGAAACAGCGCAAGCCCGATGGCCGCCATGAAGAAAAACGTGAACATGCCAAACCGTAGCAGGTTGTTGGCATCTTCAGTTGCTTTCCCATCATGCGTGGTGCGAACAATTATTGAACGGGGGACACTAATTGGAATCGAACGTTGAATCATTTCTATACCTTCTCCCATTATGGGAATTATTTATCCGATCTCACAAAAGACCAGCTTGATCTCCTCAGAGATCGGATAAATCAAAGGTAAACAAATGGTATTTGTTTGTAGTATGTAAAAGAGCTCTGATAGGGAATAGAGAGAGCGAAAAGTGCTTTCGTATTCATATATCAGATTGACGCATTCCTCAACTCACCATATCGGTGAACTCAGGAGTGCTCTCCTAGTTTTTATTGACCAGGAGAGTACTCATATACTGTGTTGTCACGCTTTCAGATCAAATACAATTTGGCGAAGGCATAGATTCCCCCGAGAACCACAAAGAAAATGCCAATTCCCACACCTGCTGCAAGAACACCTGTGAGTTGTGCGCCTACAATGCATACCAAAATCGCAACCGCAACACCTGCGGGAAGTGAAGACAGAAATGTCACGATAACCCCAATGGTTTCAAGCGATTTTGTGTGCTTCCAGATTTTTACCGCCATCAGTATGTTTATCTTGTAGACAAAAACGACCATGCAGATGATGGAGAACCCCACGACAACTAGCCACATCAGATCACCCATACTTGTAGTATCAGTGAACGGAGCAAAATGAGGCAAGATTGCGAGCAGGACGAAATAGAGTTTATAGAATCCATACCCGACGAACGATCCTACCAGCAAACCAACAAGACGAATTAGAAAGTTTCGTGATCGATCAGGTTTTTCCTCGGTATGTACTCGATAGGGATTGTTAGCAGTTTCTAGTGCTATCGACAACACAAAAAGGAAAGCGATGAGCCCAAAGCATCCCGCAACAATATGGGTGATAATACTGAAATGGTCCAACCAATAAGATGGTGGTACGTTATCTTGCCAATTGCTGTACATTTCTTCTTTCTCCTATTTAGATTATCTGAACTGCCAAAAGACCATGAATAGATCTTCTCGAAGTTCAGAAAATCCAGAGAGAGAAAAACACAGTATATGTAAAAGAGCTTGTTTAGGCAGGGAGAAAACCAGAAAAAAGCTCCCAGAGCCTACCTACCAAAACAGGGAAGTAGTATACAATAAGGCAAAATCAAAAACTATAGGCTCTCTTAGCGGAGGAGGTAGATGGCTCCTATGACCACAATTTGAGGTAGCAATCCCAGTAACATATTAGGTGTGCTGTGATGGAATCCGTGGTGAAAGTCATTAAAAATCTTCAAGATTGGTGGATTGTACTTGAGGAAATTGCGAGGTGCCTCCACAAAATCAGGCAACAGCCCCACAAAAGCACCTAGCCAGGCATGAAAGTTAATTGTATCGGTCCCAGTTTGAAACCACGCAAAAACCAGTGCGAACGCGATGAGGAGGTCAAAGACTTCCAAGATAATTGCAGTTGATTTCTTCCGAGTGCCAGCAGAAAGTCCCGTTCCCACATCCCAGTGGAGGATCCAGTCCTCAATATAGTGGGAGGCTAATACAAGCGGGATGGAGCGGAGCGGATTGGTTACCTTTGTGGCAATAAAGGCGCCAGTGAGTGCATGTGATATAGAGAGCATAGGAAAGTGTATTGTATGATCCATCGGCCAGTAGAATCAAGAGGAGGCAGGAAGTACAATAGGAGTCATTGTCTATGATCATCATTTTCTTGATACGACTGGTCCTTATCATCCTCACAATATATATCTCAGTCTTTTTCCTATGGAGAACCTTTGAGCGCGAACACGTCGATGATGTTCCCATGGTGCTGGATAGAGTCTTCTTTGCATCCCTCATTGCATGGTACCTTGCACGCATTCCCAGTGGCATTGATATGGTCATCTCTCAAACAATTGCACCACTCTCACTGCTGAATCCGATGGTAGGGGCTGCATCATGGCAAGTCGCAGCCATACTTTTTTGCATTTTGTTCTATCACTCATTGCGTGAGAACTGGCGCGATCGCTATGCAGTTCTTGACTTTGCCGTCGTGGCGATTCCAATTTTTCTCACTGGATATTTTTCCTGGCAAGTCCTCACACTCATATTGAGTACACTCCTGACGAGCGCACAGTTTCCAGTTGGGTACTTTGTCACGACGGTTCTCGGTGTGATTTACTTCTTTGGCTTGAGTAGACTTCTTGTCTACTTTGAACGGCAATACCGTGCGTACTTTTGGTATAGGTATCGTCGCAGCTCTGCCCAAACTGGATTCGTTACATCAGTCTTTTGTATAGGTCTTGGATTATTTGGAATTCTCCATCATATCTATCTTCTTCCATTTACTGTACTCTCACTTCCTATGTTTTTGACTGTCTGGTCACTCTTTACGATGGTAGGAGGATTTATCTTGCTCTACATACGTTCGGGTCGATTAAAGAAAAGATAGTTGCAGATCTGATTCTCGGTACTTATCCCCTTGTGTATCGTAAGTGAGATTGTATGTAATTTGATATACTCTATTTATGAATGTTACTTATGTGGGGTTATCCTGCTTTCTATTGGAAAACGAGGCTGGTGGCAGAGTTTTAATTGATCCATACAAGGACACTCCAGAATACTTCCTAGGCCTTAAATTTCCTCGCGATCTTCAAGCTGATTTGTTTTTTGTAAGCCATCCAGATGATGATCATTCCAATTTATATTCTGGTTTACTGAGTAAAAGAAGGCCATCTAACGAGCCTGCATACGATGTAAATTTATTCCCCGACATAAATATAAAAGGAATGCTAGTTAAAGAATTTAATGGTGATCTCAATATTGCTTATTCATTTACTTTGGATGATCTAAGGGTGGTCCATTTGGCAGATAACGCCCATGCTTTATCGGACAGACAATTAAATGAGATTGGAGAGGTTGATATAGTTTTTATCTCCCCTCCAAAAGTGCCTGGAACGGACTACTACATCGAAAACATTAGAAAACTAAAGCCTAAAGTAGCTTTCGTT
>CAZWYZ010000068.1:0-4765 GCA_964638785.1 uncultured Pseudomonadales bacterium | reverse complement strand
CATCGAGTGCCGTCATGCCTTTGTCTGAATCATGATAGATTGCTTCTATTTCTACAGTTGAAAATGGAACTTTGTGCTTTGCAACTCGCATGGCAATTTCTGTTTCCACTTCATAACCTGTCGATTTCCAAGAGACTCTACTATATCCATTTTTCGTCATCCCTTTATAACCAGAAGGAATGTCTGGAATATAGCCGACATAGAGTAAATTTAAAAGAATCGACGCAAATTTATTTCCCAAGAAACGGACTAGAGGCATATTAGCACTCATACGCCTGACGCCAAAAACCACGTCAACAGTCTTCAATTTCTCAAGGAACTCTGGAATATAGGAGGGATCATGCTGATCGTCAGCATCTAAGAAGATAACACCATCTGCATTGAGAACATTGAAAGCATACTCACAACCAGTCTTTAGGGCTGCACCCTTGCCTAGGTTTGTTTCGTGCCGTATTACATGCTGAGTGTGCGCACGCGCTAAGGTACTACTTTGGTCAGTCGATCCATCATCGACAAAGATCACATGAGGATGAATGGTCTTCACTTTTGAGAGCACAGTATCGATATAGTGTTCCTCATTATGTCCAGGAATGACTACATAGATTTTCATGCCAACTTTCCAGAGCTACGAAACCATTCGACAGTCTCCGCCAGTCCGTATGGCAGTTCGATTTGAGCTTCCCAGTTTAATTGTTCTTTTGCCTTTGTGCTGTCTGCAAATAAGAGCATTGGATCTCCAAGTCTTGGTGGATACTTTTTAATAGTGGCAGTTTTCCCAAGAAGTTTTTCAATCATTGTGATGACATCAATGACCTTTGTTGCATTTTTTCCAGATACATTAAAGTAGTGATATTTTCCTTTTTCCAGTTCCAGCGCTTTGATATGTGCTTGAACAATATCTGACACGTGTACAAAATCGCGTTGATTATCACCTTCTCCCCACAATGTAACTTCTTCACCTTTTGATATTTGATTGATGAATCTTGGGATCGCATGCGTTTCTGGTTCGTGGTTCTCACCTGGGCCATATAAGTTAAAGTAACGCAGCGCAACACAGGTAAACCCATGTGCGTAGGAATACGATGAGGCTAATCCCTCCATTGCCAGCTTCGTCATTCCATAGGGATTAATTGGCATAGTTCGATCATCTTCGAAAATTGGAACACGAACAGGCTCACCATAGACAGCTGCACTCGAACTAAAAATGCAGGATGTAATGTTTGCCTTGCGCATCTCTTCGAGCAAAACAACAAACCCGAGGACATTGTTTCGAGTGTACTCATAGGGTTCTTTCACTGACTCTCCCGCTTCAATGTGAGCTGCTAAGTGAAAAACTGTTTCAATTCCATCAAGTGCTCGTTTCACTGTGTCAGGGTCACAGACATCACCGACAATCGAGTTAGGATCTGTGGTTTGATTATGATCAAGAACTCTGACGACATGTCCACTTTTTCGAAGCGTCGCTGTCAAATGCGTACCTAAAAATCCAGCGCCACCAGTGACAAGTATGTTCATAGATTCTTTCTATCGTAGATGAGAATACGATCGTTGGCAAAGAGTGCTTTTTCTTTCCGAATGAGGAGCATTTTTTCTGCTGGTGTATGAGCAAATTCACTATCGACCCAAATGTAACGAATATTCATTTCTGATGCTAAATTTCCAAACGCTGCCTGATCCGACATGGAAAACAGCGTTTTCAATTTATTTTCTTTTTCAAGATATGGTTGATTGTGCGTTTCAAGGACATATTTACCAGCAAGATACACTGGTTTACCGCTCATTGCACGGATGTAGGTACTCTTACCTTCTAATGGGTTCTCCAGTGATGCACCCACACTCTCACTCTCCTCCAGTGGAAGTGATCGCAGTGTCGTAAACGCCTCTTGTTCTGCTCGTGATAGTGTTACTCGATCAAATCCATCTCTATACCTAGAGAACATTGATGATATCTCAAAAATAGAGCGTGGAAGAGAGAAAGCCAATAAAAACAAAATCCATCCAAATGCGATCACTCTATTTTTGTTCCAGATTTGAGCACACAGCAGCGCCAGAGACAAGACTAGCGAAGACATGCTCACAGCAAAGAAATTAAACACATTAAATCCACCACTGACTTGTAGGGTTGTGAAACCAATTCCAGTAAAAAGAATTGCCGGCAGCATGAAAAATAAGAAGCCATGCATTCCAAAAAGACGCAACGATTTCTTGCTCGTGATAAATCCAACTGCTCTACTTCCATAGATGGCAATAAGTCCGATGACAACAAGTGCGCCATTATAGAAAACTATTTTTGGTTGATTGTGCAGATACGCGGCAATCGCCATCTTATATTGCAGTGTAGTCCAATCAAAGTGGTCTCTATTGATAAGTAGCTTTGGCCACTCCAATGGGTACCAGGATAGTCCACCAGCATTTTTATTGACTGGGAGATAGATTGCAGCAAATGCACCTAGAAAGATGAGACCTGACAAGAATAGTGGCACCAGTCGACGGAGTCCCAGTACTCCAACCTTTCTTGTCTGAAAGAGAATCTGAACGCCATCCGCTATAAGCGAGAAAAGAAAACCAAGCGCAAGTGCGATACCGAAGTAAACCTTTAGTCCAAAGGAAACAGCAGCTAATAGGAATCCCAATACGAGGGTTGAAATCTTTTTACTCTTTCGCCATTCCAGAAAAATAATTCCTACTACAAACAGAAAGAGTTTGCCAAACGTATGTGGCATATTCAGAAACTGTGTAGGACCATTGTCTATCGCTGGATATTCAAATGTGAAAACCCCTTTTAAATAGAGTGGGAAGACCCAGCCACTATCAGATCCTACGATCAGAAAAAGGAGTGCACAAACACTCGCCACAGTTTGAAACGTGCTCGTCTCTTTTTCTGTAAACATTTTGATCAGCTCATAGACAGCCAAAGAGGTGAAGAATGAAAGGAGAAGTGGCTGCCACTGAAAAAAGAGAAAAAGAGGAGAGACACGAAAAGTTCTAGAGAGATCAGAAATAAAAAGGTCAGACCAGTAGTGATAGTTCACGACCGCTAAACCACTACTACTTGGTTCTTCAGGAGGGAACGTTTCTTTCATAGCTTCAATCAAACCTATGTGGAAAATTCCATCGTACGCATTGGTTCGATAAAAGTGCATACCATTTTGAGTTGGGAGGCCATTTCCAAACATCTGCACCGATTGGAGGAGAACACCAATGCAAACAAGAATGAGGATGTATTTCGGCATCGATGTAAAGGCAGCGAAAAGCTGAGCAAGATACTCATGAATACGTCGAAAAAAGAATAAGCCAACTGCAATGCTCAGGATTGGAAAAATGAAGTTCAACTGACGAATCTGAAGCCATCCGAGGACATATCCATGGGCAGAAAACAGTGCAACCCCAACACAATAGGATATAAGTAAGAGCCGAAGTGGGTTCATTTTAGAGAAAAATTGTCGACTCACCAGCAATCCAGGAATAAAAACGGCCACCAGCGTCGCAATCGATGAGAGGAGTGTCTGCACAGCTAAATAAGAGAGCAAAGACATAGTATCTATTCTATGCTGTCGGGCTCTTCACCACAACTTTTCGATACACCTGTACAGTCTCTTGCGCTGTTCGCAACCAGCTATACTTTTTTGCTTGATCAACGCCTTGACTAATGAGGTGTAGTCTTTGTTTATCAGAAAATCGTAATACCTTATTTATTGCGGCTGCACATTCCTCTTCATCATGTGGATGAAAATACAAAGCAGCATCACCGGCTACTTCTGGCAGACTGCCTCCCAATGAACACACAACAGGTGTCCTACACTGCATAGCTTCTAGGACAGGCAGTCCGAATCCTTCATAGAGTGATGGTTGGACGTAGACTGTTGCACCCGCATACAAGGCAGATAGTTCTTCACTTGACTGCGACGAAACCTCTGTGAGAAGTCGTACTCTTTTTTGAATGCCTGAGAGTTCAATTGATTTCTGAATGGCTTTCCCTTCCCTAATCTGCGTATTCTTCATATTTTTCCCCACAAGTACAAGAGTCAGCTTCGGAACATTTTTCATACTGCTTATGAGGAATGGGAGATTCTTATTGTAATTAATGTCACCAACATACAATGCATAGTATTTTGGCAGCTCATATTTTTTTCGAACTGCATCAATAGCGGCTTGATTGGGACGGGTGATATCGGACGAAGCTGCTAAAGGGACAACGCTAATCTTCTCGGGATTGACTCCTAGTTTCTCAACGATGTCTCGTTTGGAGATAACAGAGTCAGTAATAACATGTGAGACGGATCTTAATGCTAGCTTTTGAATGAAAAACTTAATTCTTCCACGTATGCCTGGTGGGTAGTGCTTCGCAAAGATGAGTGGTGTGACGTCATGGATCGTCACTACTGTCGGAGCCTTCTTACGCAGCGGCAGCGTCAAGAAGAACAAATCAAAAAAAGGATACTGGATTACATCGATAACGCTGGGGGCAGGATCAGTTGAAGCACGGAATTGATCGTCTGGTGCAATGTGACGTAGCGCATGCAACAGTTCATATGTATATCGACCAATGCCTCTGCCAGCATTTTGGTTTAGTAATGGGGATGTGTCGATGAGTACTTGCATTGACTACACTATATCCCGTCCTGTTTTCAAGTCAATTGTTGTGTTACTGTATTCTTTGAAACGACTATGATTCCCTCGCCTTGGGTTCAGACCTTCCTATTTAAAAACCGATCTCTTTTCTTTCTTTTACTTGTCTTTGTCGTAGCCTGTATTCTCCGAATCT
>CAZWYZ010000067.1:0-4799 GCA_964638785.1 uncultured Pseudomonadales bacterium | reverse complement strand
CTGAGACTTATGTGAAAGCGTCAAGCGAGACATATTTAGTGCTCCAGGAATACCTTACTGAAATTGCTCGATACCGAACAAGCTCTTTTGAGGTCCCTGACGATGCGATTGTTGTTGGCTTAAAAATGGCAGATGAAGAAAAGTATTTTCATATGGCGCTCATCGATCCAGCGTACAAGTTTCACGTGATCGAAAGGCAAGGATACAAGCAACCACTCACAATGGGTTCCCTTAATTCAATGATTCGTGAATATGATGGTGGTAGACACCATGAAATTGTATTCTTAAAGAATAAGGTATCTCAAAGCACTGGACCGATCTCTCCATTTCCTCGTTTACATCGCTCGTAAACTTTGATTGCTTGAGGTACAATATCTGCAAGGCCTGGTGGTGGAACTGGCAGACACGTCAGACTTAAAATCTGATGATCGCAAGATCGTGAGGGTTCGACCCCCTCCCGGGCCACATTTAGTCTATAGGTAATAGTTGATAAACCAGATATAATACTTATCTGGTGATAGCCTTTCGGGGTGTGGCTCAGATGGCTAGAGCGCTTGCTTTGGGAGCAAGAGGTCGTGAGTTCGAGTCTCACCACCCCGACACATATCGCGTTTTTGAGAGTTTATAAACAGTATGGAAAACAGGCAAGAAAATTCTTCACAACCAGTTGAAGACTCTGGTTTATTTTCCCTTTTGACTATTCGTGCAGCCTTCGCTGGTGGTTTAGGAAGTCCTCAATTAATGGAATTCATGGCACGTGAGCTTGGTTTAGCCAAGCAGAGTAGTGGTCCTTGGACAGAAGAAGAATTCATTACTGCCAAAATTGAGGCTAAAGAACGAGGGATTGTAGAACGGTCAAGATTTGTCTGGCAAACCATTCAAGAACTTTGTGAACAATTATCCGAACTAGGGGGTGAATTTCAAAATGAAACGAGTTTACTAACTCAATCTTCTCAACAAATTCTTTCAACAATTGAAACCTATAGGTATGCTGTTAGAGCAATCTTTGAAGAAATGCCACCAGAATCATTTCTTACTGAGTGGCGAATCGCACAATTTCTTTCCTTTGTAGCTTATTCTTTTGATAGGGATATGAAATCGAATTTTGATCTATCGAACTGGATAAGAAGGAGTAATTTACAAGCTCGTTATGAAGCCTATACAAGTGGAGCAATGGATTACGAATAGTATTGCTTTCATGGAACTATTGATTTAGAGATATGTTTCTATTTCACTCCCCAGATCCGACACAATGATACAATCTCCCCATGATTACAATCCTTCACGGTGACGATGAAGTAGCCATTCACAAAGAGCTGTCACGAATTCTCCAAGAGCAAGCATCAAGAGGTGTGCAAATCTCACGTTTGGATGCCAAAGGCCTCAGTCTACCTGTCCTGGAAAGTACTCTTGGAACACAAGAACTCTTTGCTCCGGAAAAGATCCTCGTCGTTGATAGACTGCATGGACTTCCAAAAAGTAAGGCAAAAGATGAACTCATTGATCTTGTTTCTAAATACGAAGAAGGTGAGACCCATGTGGTGTTGGTAGAGAACAAAGTGGTTACTCCAACGATGTTGAAAAAATTTCCAAACGCACGCGTTGTCGTGTTGAAGCTTCCAGTACTCCTGTTTTCATTCGTCGACTCACTAGGTATTCAGGCATCAACTCGATTAATTACAACCTTTCATCAAATCATAGAAACTCAAGATGCAGAGTTTGTATTCGCGATGATGGTGCGTCAGATAAGAATGCTGCTCTCATATGTTTCTGATGGCAGCTACAGCGGATCACCATTTGGTCGAAACAAGATTGTCACTCAATCCTCACACTTCCGTTTGGACACGCTCCTTCGTCTTCACAAGAGCCTACTTGCCATAGACCTTGGGCAGAAAACCTCAAGATCACCGCTCTCACTCACTCAAGAAATTGACCTCTGGCTCGCCAAGATATAGAATGTGAGGTCTGATCCCAGTGTACACTGGGAGAAATAGGAGGAAACAGTATGCAAGTTGTTCCAGTTCCAAAAGTTGTTTTTCGTGGATATGACATTCGTGGATTAGCAGACAATGAACTTTCCGAAGATGTGTACTACACACTCGGACGTGCATACGCAACCTTCCTTACCCAGCGACGTATAAAAGAAAGTACTGTTGGTCGAGATAATCGATTGACATCTGAAAAATACGCAAAAGCTTTCATCCAGGGTCTCAATGAAGGTGGCATCGATACCATCGACATGGGGCTCTCACTCTCCCAAATAGTCTATTACTCTTCCTATGAGTTTAAGACCAAGGGTGCAGCAATGATTACTGCATCTCACAATCCAAAAGAATTTAACGGCCTAAAACTCGGCGTTGGATATTCCGATACCATGATCACAGAGGAAGTTCTCTACATGTACGAGCTGTGTGAGAAAAAAGAGTTCTCCAGTGGATCAGGAACAAATCGAAGTGTTGATGTCTATCCAGCCTACAAAGAAACCTTACTCAAACTCTTCTCTTTGAAGAAAAAATGGAAAGTTGTGGTAGATACATGTAATACGACTTCAGGCAAGTTCTATCCAGATATTCTGCGTAGCGCCGGATGTGAAGTCATCGAGCAAAATACAGAACTTGATGGGAACTTTCCTCTTGGAGTACCAGATCCAACAGAAATTGAAGTGCTTGAACGATTAGCTGAGGGTGTCAAAAAAGCTGGGGCAGATATTGGCTTTGCATATGATACGGACGGTGATCGTATGGCTGTCGTTGATGATAAGGGAAATACATTGTGGATGGACTCCATCGTTGCTTTGTTTGCAAAAGATGTCTTGGACTTCATGCCAGGGGCACCAATTGTCTATAACACCTTGTGCTCTCGACAAGTGACAGAGGCTGTGACCAGTGCAGGAGGTCAGCCAGTTGTGTGGATGACAGGACATTCATTCATCAAAGCAAAGATTAAGGAAGTTCGTGCTCCATTTGGTGGTGAGTTGTCAGGACATATCTTCTTCATGGATAACTTCTTTGGTCACGATGATGGAGCCTATGCATCACTGCGACTCTTGCAATATCTTGAACGAAAGAACCAGCAATTAAGTGGAGCTGTCAGTGAACTGTCAATCTATGTCAGTAGTCCAGAAATTAAATTTGGGTTAGCAGATGACATTAAGTTTAACTTTATCGCAACGGTCATTAAGGCAGAGTTTGAGAAGCTCTGGCCAAACGGTGAGTACATCACCATTGATGGTGTGCGCGTTGACCTTGCTGATCGCATGGCAATTTGCCGAGCCTCACAAAATGGCCCATACATCACGGTGAAGTTTGAAGGAAAAACCCAAGCAATTTATGACGAAGTGAAAGCACAACTCAAAGTAATGCTTTCCTCCCACCCAGAAATTGATTGGAGTAAAGGCGTGAACACGCATGCGCTGGGATAATAGGGTACAATCAGATCACTATGACACACCCAACGGTCCTCATTCTCGCGGCAGGAGAAAATAGTCGTTTCTTTCCATTAAACCAGACTACTCACAAGGGTGCGCTTACGTTGCTTGGCAAACCTCTCATTTTGCGAACTCTAGAAAATTTAGAACTCAATGGTTTTGAACACGCAGTGATTGTTGTGTCACAAAAAGATTTTGGTGGGAACGGCCTCTCAGGCTTTGTAGCTGCCTATGAGTTTAAGAAACTAAAAGTAGAGTTCTGTCTGCAAAGCAAAGCAACTGGAATGGGGGATGCAGTTCTTGCTGCAAAAGATCATATTCGTGGAAATTTTGCAGTTGCTTTCCCATCAAATCTCGATGCAGGAGATATTCTCGCAACACTCGTAGAGCAGGCGGGGAAAGGTGGAGCACTTGCCGTGAGCTATACAGATAAACCCTGGATGTATGGAATAGTGTCCATGGAAGACAATAGGATCACTGGAATTGTTGAGAAGCCAGAACCAGGAACGGAATCAGGTAATCTGTATGCATATGGTATCTACTATCTTACGCATGAGTACTTAGCATTCTTAGAAGCACTTCCCGATCAAGAATATGCGTTTGAGCAAGCACTTGATAATTACTTCCAGGCATATGATGTGACCGCAGTCGAGCGTCCAACACCACTGCCGTCACTCAAATACCCATGGCATCTCTTTGATTTCCAAAAAATGCTTTTTGAGTCACTCCCGTCCTACGTCTCACCGTATGCACAGGTTGCAAAAACCGCAATTCTTGATGAATCTCATGGTCATATTTACATAGAAAACGGTGCCCGCGTTGGACATGCAGTGAAAATTGTTGGTCCTGCATACATCGGCAAAGACGTCTTTATTGGAGATTTCTCCTTAATTCGTGCATCAAGTTTTGAAGAAGGTTCCTCAGTTGGGGTTCACTCTGATGTGACCCGATCGTTGGTTATGGAACATGCGAGTATGCACAATGGATTTATGGGCGACTCAGTCGTGGGCCGAAATGTAAAGATTGGAGCCGGCTTGATTACAAGTAATCGACGTATGGACCGATCATCGATTGTCATTCAAATTAAAGACAAGCATGTGGATACAGGTTCTTCATACATGGGAACCGTCATCGGTGATAATGCGAAAATTGGAGTCAGAGTAAACATTATGCCTGGGAAATTTATTGGGTGTCGAGCTGTGGTTTATCCAGCAATTACCATTTGGGAACACATTCCACATGATGCCACTGTGAAGCAGAGGATGGATATTCAAATAGAACAAAAAGAGGTCTAAATGTATGGATGTTTCTGCATACTAGGCGGTTCTTTTTGATGTCGACAAGACACTCACCAACTCAAAACGAGAGTTTC
>CAZWYZ010000066.1:3088-4843 GCA_964638785.1 uncultured Pseudomonadales bacterium | reverse complement strand
AGCAGCTGCGCAAGGGAGTTTCAGCTCTTGATTTGCACGAAGTACTGAACTGGAAAGACCGTTTAATTCTCGAATGTCTGAGTACTTTTTTCCATCTTCAAGTTCTGATTCGGCGATTTTCCAGAGTGAGTCTCCTGGTTGAACGATGTATGAACAGCTTGATGACAACTTTGTCTGAAGACTTGAATCAACAATTTCGGGAACTGTTTCACTTTCTGATATCAGTACATCGCTCTCTGGTCTGTCTTGTGTAACTAGGGGCACACTACTACTTCCTTGTGTTCGTTTTGACTGAATTGCTGACCAACTTCCAGGCATACATCCATTCTGGCCGCGAACCTTGAAGTAATAGGTTGTGTTCGGTGATAAGAGGGTAATCGTATACTTTTGGACGCCAGAAGAAGTTAGATGTACCTCTGTTCCATGTTGTTCGGCAGATGTCTCTGTTGCATAACTAATATAGTAACTCTCAGAGTTGGACACTGGAGTAAAGTACAGCGTTGCAGTCGTTTCTGTTGTATCTATCTGAAAAAGACTTGGGGCCGAATTTGGGATTGCAGCACTACATGTAGGTGGCTGAGGGTTTGATTGTGCAGGAGAGGAACTTTCTGTTGTTGAGCTTGGTTGTGCTGTTGGACTTGGAGTTGGAGTGGCAGCTGAGACATCTGTGGTAAAAGACGTCTCGCTGCCGTAACTCGTGCCTTCGGAGTTTGTGGCATATGCACGTACATAGTAGGTTGTTGACCCTGATAAACTGGTAATCGCACTTGTAAAACTGCCGGTTCCAGTTCCATCTGTTGTACATGAATGTGCGGTTGTTGGAGCTGCTGTTGTACTCCAGCACACACCTCTTGCTGTAACAGCTGCCCCTTGATCAGACGTAACATTTCCACCGGAGCTGGCAGAATTTCCCGTGATACTTGAAATAGCTGTTGTTGTGACAACTGGAAGACCTTCTTCAACAAAAACAGCTCCACCTTCTAGCTCAATCAAAAAATCATCAATTTTTTCCATCCGAGATCCTGCTGCAGCAAAGAATCCGTGAATTGTACTTGCAGAGCCAAGATCACTATTGACGACACCATTAAGAATCTTCTCTGTCTTCATCGTCCCCAATGTTCCACTCGAATCTGAGTTCCAAATCTGGAAGTTAAGATCATAGGTATTACTTCCTTTCGCAGTCACTTTAAATATCATCTTGTACCAGTTTCCAAGGACTAAATCCGGTGGCCATGACACGTCTGTATATGTTCGATTGTTAACAAACGATCCACCGCCACCATGGAATGACATCCCAATGCCTTCGACAGGTTGTCCCTGGAAGTCACCTGTGTTCGTGTCTACGTTTGAGAATCCAAGTCCTCCATATCCACCATTTGCTTGAATCTTAAAGAACGAACTAAACGTGTAGATATCACCCTCACCGGTCACACTATATCCTTGCTTTGTTGTCCAGATGTCTGTGGTTCCAAGTGGGACATTGATCGCGCCTGTATTTCCAATTCCACCAGTCGATACATTGGTAAACTGTGCAGATCCATCGGAATTAAAATAGTCTGTTAGATCTGTGGTGGCATTAAAGTTAACAAGATTCGTTACAAGCGCATAAACAGGTGTCACAATAATCAGAAAAACAGAAAAGAAAATAAACGATAAAAGCAAGAATCGTGCGTTTGTCATTGCATGTTGGTAGAAGTAGAAAGCTCAACAATACTACATTCAGTATATATGAATGGAAAATGGAAGTACATTCAG
>CAZWYZ010000066.1:0-3078 GCA_964638785.1 uncultured Pseudomonadales bacterium | reverse complement strand
ATCTACTGTAAAGAAATGTCCAATTGTTTTATAAAAGTTATCTTTGCTTAAATCACCAATTACTTTCTTCCATCTCTTCTGATCAAAGATGCGAATTATCACTCAAGATAGCGTACTCATTTTCCATTTGAAGGACCTGAAGTGACCATCATCATAATCTGAGTATTGCTCAGAAGACATGCTTGATCAAGTGATTTTTCAAGTAAGCCTTGTGAATCATTCTCAGAGTTCGCGGTATTCATCCAATAGTTTACGATTTCATCACTGGTAACACCTTTGTTGGATGTTTCATGAATGTATTCGCGGATAAACGAATTGTTGGTGAAATACAGGGAAGAGACTGCTGGATTTTTTAAGTCAGCATAGAGGCCTTGCCCTTCATCATATGAACCTGATTCTGCAAAGAGATCCATACGACGTTTTGTATATGCACAGAGTTTGTCATTACTCTTCAATGGTTTGTATCCTAATGCAATGCGTTTGTTATTAATAAGGGAGAAAGTATCAGTTCCGAGCTTTGCAGCTTCTGTAGGCGAGAGAGAGTAGTTTTCAACTGGTGCTTGTGCCATTCCATTATTTTCCGTCTCTTTTGATGCTTCCATAATCTTTTGAATAAACTGTTGTCCTGATGGTGACTTCACTGCGCGTACGATCCCAAAGATGAAGAGTGAAAAGACGAGGTATCCGATAATCGATAGAATCGTAAACCAACGAAGGACTGTTGTTTGGGTATCTTTGACTGTCGTTTTGGCATGTCTATACAGAACAACATAGTAGATCATCATGAAGTAGGCATAAATCATGTTTACGAGAAACAGTGGAACTTGCAACAGGATCGCTCCTGCCGGATTTTGTTTCATAAGTGAGAACACAATGGCCTGAATGAATTGGTGTGCAATGAAGGGGAGCAATAACTTAATAAAAAGATTTCCAAAGTTATGACTTACTAAAGTTGAGCTGTATTGTAGAGCTGCGCTCAGTGACTTCTTTTCATAAATAACAATGTGAGTGACAAAGAGAAAGAAGAATGATGCGACTAGGCCAGGAATGAAGAAAAGGAACAGACTACCAAAAATGAGAAGTGAAGCCAAGAACTGTGTGGCAACCAGTGGAACCACTCGTGGAAGTGATCGCTTCACTATTGTCTGAAGATCTTCAGCATCATTCTCAAGTGATAGAAAACTTGAAATAAAACCAATCAATGTGACAGAAATTTGGCTGATAAAAAATGCAATACCAAGTACACCAAGGGCTCCTACAACCCATCCTGGAGTCTGCGCAAATGGTGACGTCCCAGCCTGGGTAAAATTGATATTACCAAATCCAAGTAGAACACCAATGCCAGTAGAAATAAACAGTAAACCCAACAGGATTTGCACAATAAGAGTGCTGGTTGTAATCAGCAGTAGTTTACCTATTTTCTGTTGAAATATTCCCCAAGACTCGACCAAAACAGCTTTAATTGGTGGCAGAGTTGATGAATGAGACATAGAGAAAAATAGGGTGGATTATACTGAAAGTATAGCACGGCTCTAGAGGTCGTGCGGAACTGACACTACTCACTTCGCATCAACACGGTTTGAAGAAGTTAGAAACGAGCAGAGAGTAATCTGAGAGGTCGACCATACCATCTGCGTTTATATCTGCTCTTGGGTTGCTCAAAGTCGTTTTAAAGAAATTTGAAATGAGGATAGTGTAATCGCTCAAATCAACAGTTTGATCATTATTAATATCTGCTCGCTGACAAATCGATGGTGTGGGAGTCGGAGTGGATGTAGATACACAGATTCGTGTGGTAATCGGTAATCCCCCGACACATGAAGCTGGTGCTCGGGTGAGTACCGTTCGATTTTGCAGTCCATCGACACATGCTCCCCAGTTAGAATAGGTGAAACTAGTACATTGTGCTGAGTTCACGCAATAGTTTGAGCTAAAAATACAGCCAGGCAAGAGATAGCCATTTCCACCCCAAGAAATGGAGCTTGCTGGTGTCTGTCCTCCCGTATACACCACAATATCACTTGGGTTCTGATTGAGTGTAGTTGTTCGAAATCCTTCTGGAGTGAGAACCCCTCCAGAATTGGTGATACTATTTGACCCAACTGTCACAGGTAAACCAGGTCTTCCTGCTCCATCTATATTTATCCCTTGGATTGCACCACTGACTTTATTGTTTTTGACTGATCCACCAAAGATCGAAGAAGCAGTACTTCGCCAGCTCTTCTCTCCGATTTGGATTCCAAAACCGCATAGTTTATTACACGATATCGTATTGTAGGAAATTTCTGCGAGCGTGAAATCTGCCAATGCTTCATCTTTGTCCCAAGTATTGAGCATCAGTGCTGCAAATGATTCATAGCCGCGCAAGTCATGGGAAATAGTGTTGAAGTGAACATTCGCGTGTGGTGCACCCCACAGAATGAGGTCAACATCTGTGTTGTTGTGTAGATAGTTATTCATCACCACAAAATACTTTCCAACGAGTGAGAGGCCATCAGCCCAATTCCCTGAACCATTACTGTTTTTCCCGACTGTGCCATTCATGCCAATATAGTTGTGGACTATAGAATTCTGATCTCCCCATCCAGAAAGGCCAGTTCCACTACCCGCATTGATGATGGCATTATAAAAAAACATACCATGTGTAGCTGAACTGTAGATGTTGTAGCGTGAGTAGGTTCCGGGGTCTTTTGTTCGCAATGCATGATTCCCATCAATGATCAGGCTTTTGAGTGCAGGATTACTGACATATCCATTCGGAGAATGAATAGAGATCATGACCGAATCATACAAAACTGTTGAGTTGTTTACTGGGAAGTTAGGATGCGCTTTGAGTCTGGCACACCGTACTCCTTCGAGAAGAATACACGTCGCTTGAATATCTGCTGTCCCTTTCGACAGTAAGGTAATTCTTTTCTGAATTTTTAGCGTGTTATACAGCAGGTATTCTCCGACAGGAATTTCCACGATAGAACCCTCAGGAACACTCGTAATGCAATTTTGAAGTGCCGGTTGGGCGTCTTGAGTAGTATTCATGACTGCTTGTAGTACGGTCTCATTTGGGCATGTGATGGGTGC
>CAZWYZ010000065.1:4412-4888 GCA_964638785.1 uncultured Pseudomonadales bacterium | reverse complement strand
CTCTGGACAGTCATTTTTCCCTTGTAGTGCTGAATAACTTGTCGCGCAAGATATAATCCCAACCCCAGGCCCTGTGTTTTACTCAGCCGAGCTCTCCGTCCTCGAAAGAAGGGAAGAAAAAGTTTTGTTTGTTCACTTTTTGGAATCCCTCTTCCACAGTCTGTGACTGTGACCGTCACAGTTTCCCCCTTCTTTTCACGAACAATATCGACGACAGAATTATCTGGAGAATATTTAATGGCATTGGTTATCAGATTTGATATTACTTGCGTAATGCGCTGCTTATCAATCATGACACCACTCTTTGTCACTCCTTTTAAGCGTATTACACGCTTTGGGTACATTTTCTTTGACTCAAAGACAATTTCATCAACGAGTTTATCAAACAAAACATACTCATCTTGAAACTGCAGTCGTCCTGACCCTAAGTGAATTGCATCCATCATTCCATTAATAAGTCCTGTTAACAGATCAGT
>CAZWYZ010000065.1:0-4402 GCA_964638785.1 uncultured Pseudomonadales bacterium | reverse complement strand
TTCTCATTTATATGATGGAGATATCGATCAACTTTTGAATTCGAGAGTGACTTTGTTGTTGACTGCAGTAATTGAGTGAACGCTTTAATGACTGCAAGTGGTGTTTTCAGTTCATGACCAACCAGGGCTAAGAAACGATCTCGTTGGCGCTGTTCAAGAATTCTAGCAGTTGTATCACGAAAAATAATTAAAGTTTCTTCGGGAAGGACATCTGGAATAATGGTAATTTCTACAAATAGTTCTTCATTGGTGTCTCGAACAAATTCAAGCAGGTTCAAGCGAATTTTCTTTTTATGCCTATCTTTCCAGAGTTCTTTGAACTTGCTACGTCCTTCTTTTGGAAACAGTTCGAAAATGTTTTCGTGCAAGATTGAGTCCTTCAGGAAAAATGCGGAAGCAGCCTGGTTGGCCTCTTCAATCGTACCAGTTGAGGAGAGAATCACTTTCGGGTCATGGCTCATCTCAAAGACGATTCGATATTTTGCGCGACTCTGCAAATACTTTTTTTTCCCACGAAAGGCTACTTCTGCATCCAAGAATGAGAGTAAAAAGGATTTTCGTCCTGACTCATCAACGAGCGGGTAGATTGAATACTCCACCCAGAAAGGTACATGGTTCCTCCAAAAAACATCAGACTGTCGCAAGGCAGACTTGTTTTTGCCAATCATTTCCAGGAGCTGGCACCCTAAGCGGCGGTGCGTGCGTTGTTGAGGTGGCGCTCCGTGCGCTAAGTTGTGAATATGCATGCCTTCCATCTTGCTTGCAGGCATAGAAAAAAAAGACTCTGCTTGGCTATTCACAAATCGCACAATTCCCTGCTCGTCGAGCAGAACAATTCCGACAGCAGCATGTTTAAGCGATAATTTAGCGAAGTGATCACCCCAATCCATATAGGTATCATAACGTACATGTACAGCAGCTTACGGTATTCTTACTCTTTTTTTACCTTGCGCAATATCTTTGCAGTGCAAAATAAAGAAAGTTAAAGAAAGGAGTCACTATGGGAATACTCGTTTGGCTTGTCTTAGGATTAGTAGCAGGATGGCTCGCCTCCATCATTATGAAAACTGATAACTCACAAGGAATTGTGATGGATATCATTCTTGGAATCGTCGGTGCTATGGTCGGAGGGTTCGTCATGAACTTCTTTGGATCAGCGGGCGTAACCGGCTTCAATCTGTATAGTGTTGTGGTTGCGACCCTCGGCGCTGTCATTCTTATCTGGTTGGGTCGCATGTTGCACCGATAAGACCGATTGGAGTGTTACACTAGACCAATGAATAGCATTCCCCTCACCCCAGAAGAAAAGCGTATTATCGAGGAGAAAGGGACTGAAGCACCTTTCACTGGAGAATATGACCAATTCTGGGGTGATGGGGTGTATGTGTGCAAACGCTGCGGCTCACCACTATACACATCACAAAATAAATTTGATGCCCACTGTGGATGGCCAGCATTTGATCAAGAGATCCCTGGAAAGGTACATCGTCTTCCCGATCGTGATGGTCATCGAGTTGAAATTCAATGTGCCACCTGCAACGCTCATCTTGGTCACGTTTTCACTGGAGAAGGTTTTACCCAGACTGATACGCGCCACTGCGTCAACTCGCTCTCTATGAAGTTTATTCCGAAAGGAAAATGAGTATGGAAAAAGCAACCCTTGCGAATGGATGTTTCTGGTGCACCGAAGCAGTATTCCAACGGGTACAAGGGATTCTGTCAGTAACGTCAGGATACACTGGAGGACGATCAGATAACCCAGACTATGACCATGTTTCTATGGGTACGACTGGTCATGCAGAAGCAGTTCAAGTTGTGTTTGATCCATCAATCCTTTCATACGAAGAGATTCTTGATATTTTCTTTGCTACCCATGACCCCACGACATTGAATGCGCAAGGCAATGACATTGGAACACAGTACCGATCTGCGATTTTCTATCACGACGAAGAACAGAAAAAAACTGCACAGAGAAAGATTCAAGCACTAGAAGAATCTGGAGTATTCCCAAGTCGCATTGTTACTGAAGTGTCACCACTCGTTGCCTTTTATCCTGCAGAAAAATATCATGCAGAGTACTATGATCGCAATCGCGAAAGTAATCCGTATTGCACAGTTGTTATTGATCCAAAGGTTAAGAAACTGCTGAGTAGATTTTCAGACAAAGTAAAAGCAGAGTACAAATAGAGCTTCTGTTGCTCATCGTCGAAGCATTTTTCGCGCAGCATCGACTATCGCTTGCGCGGTGAGACTGTAGTGTTCATATAGCTCAGCAGGCTTGCCTGACTGACCAAATGTATCTTGCACTCCAATTCGAACCACAGGAATTGGATATTCGGTACTCAATAGTTCAGCAACGCAACTTCCCATTCCACCAGCTATTTGGTGATCTTCAATTGTAATCGCCTTATTCGTTTTCCGTACCGACGTTATGATTGTTTGTTCATCTAATGGTTTTATTGTATGCAGATTAATAACTTCCGCTTGAATGCCAAGTGACGAAAGCACTTTCGCTGCCTCTAATGCGGTAAAGACCTGAACCCCACACGCAATGAGTGTGATATCACGACCTTCAGTGAGCAGATTTGCTTTCCCTATTTCGAATGGAGTCATTTCAGTCGTATAGACTGGAGATTCCACACGTGGAATTCGCAGATATACTGGTTTGGCAATCTTCGAAGCAGCGAGCACAGCTTTTCGTGCTTCAAGCGCATCACTTGGTGCAAGAACAATCATATTCGGAAGTGATCGCATTAACGCAATATCTTCAAGCATTTGGTGAGTGGCACCATCAGGACCAACGCTCAGTCCGCCAAATAATCCTGCAATCTTCACTGGAACATCATTGAGACAAATTGTTGTACGAATCTGTTCCCAATTTCTGCCCGGACTAAAAGCCGCAAACGAACATGCAAAAGGTGTTTTTCCAGTGGCAGCTAATCCACTGGCAACCGTGATCATTCCTTGCTCAGCGACGCCACAATCAAAAAATCGATGAGGAAATTTTTCGGCAAATTTTGTAGCCCGTGTTGAGTCTTTAAGATCTGCAGTGAGAACAACAACAGTTGGATCCTCATTCCCAGCAAGCACGAGACCTTCCCCAAAACCGTCACGAACTGGCTTCATTTGTGGGGTCGAGCTGAAAAGATCAGATAGTAAGTTCATTGTTGAATTGACGATCATAGGCTCTGTAGCTCCTGCAGTGCTTGTCTAGCTTCTGATTCACTTGGCACTTTTCCGTGCCATTCAAAATTATTTTCCATGAAACGAACGCCTTTCCCAGGAATTGTGTGTGCGATGATCGCTGTGGGACGCGTAGGTTCCAGATGCGCATTTTCAACTGCCGCAAATATCTGCTCAAAATCATGACCATCAATATCAAGTGCATTCCATCCAAATGCTCTATATTTCTCTGCCAAGTCCCCGAGTGGAAGAACGTCATCGGTGCGTCCATCAATTTGAATATTATTGCGATCAACAATCACGACCAGGTTATGAAGTTTATACTTTGCAGCAAATAAAATAGCTTCCCAGGTATTCCCTTCATCGTGTTCCCCATCGCTGGTCACGCAGTAGACAGTATTAGATTTCCCATCTAGTGCAAATGAAAGTGCCATACCAGCCGCTTGTCCAATTCCACTACCCAGTGGCCCAGATGTTGTTTCAAGGCCAGGCAGTCTGGCACGTTCCGGATGTCCCTGTAGTCTTGAACCAAACTGCCGCAATGATCCTAGTTCAGAGAGTGGGAAGTATCCTGCGTGCGCCATCGCAGCGTACCGGACCGGAACGATGTGACCGTTGCTTAACACGAGTCGGTCACGCTCTTCCCAGTCTGGATTTGTGGCATCGTGCTTTAAAATTCCAAAATACAACGCGGTAAAGATATCAGTCATTCCCAATGAGCCAGCACTATGTCCGCTTAAAGCAGTTGTAAGCATCGTAATAATATCAATGCGAATTTCTTGAGCTTTTCTGGTGAGCAGTTCGATGGAGTATTGATACATGTTGTCCCATCTTATCACTATAATTAAATTATCTTTTCAAGACCAATATCGAGATCGTTAAAACCATTTTTTTTATAGAATCCAAGTGCCTCAGTGTTTTTTGCATAACAGCTCAGGTAAATTCGCTCATACGCATGCTGTTTTGCCCAACTTGTTATCTCCAAGAGTAGTAACTTTCCGTATCCTTTCCCTTTCTGATCAGGTAAGACTCCCAAATTCTCGATTTCGAAACACTTGCCCTTTCTATACGGAATATTCTTGGAAGATCCGTTTGAATATCCTACAGCTTGACCATCTTGCCAGAGGATTAGACAGACACCGCCTACAGACTGAATCGCTTCCTTGATAAATTCAGTCCCTTCATCAGAATGTATAAAATCTGAAATAAAATGTAAAAA
>CAZWYZ010000064.1:3826-5104 GCA_964638785.1 uncultured Pseudomonadales bacterium | reverse complement strand
CAGCTCAAAATTATCCAAGGTGGACCTGACGGAACGTATTCCAATACTGGAACTATGGAGTCAGCACCACTGAATGCTGGATTTGAGACCACTTTCAATCGGTACATGGCAACATTTAGCTTACCAACAAACACCGCTCTCAAGTTTCAATTTGCTGGAGCAGATCCTGTGTCTGGAAGTTGCACAGGTTCAACCTATTCATATACAGGACCCGATGGTTCTACTGGTACCTATTACACAGCCACGACGAGTGCCATCTTTGTTGGGACCAGTGGCGGGTATAAAAACCCTGCTCAGTGCTTCCGCTATAAAACATATTTTGACACCACCGATTACAATGCGACACCAGTCCTTACTGATATGACTATCAATTATTCACCATGATCACAGTTAAATACCCATTATCATTTTCTTCACGCTCTGGATTCACGCTCGTTGAATTGATGATTTACATGGGCCTACTCTCTGTATTTATGGTCGTTATGACAGATCTGCTCTCTCAAATTTTAGATGTGAGAACACAGTCGACTGCACTATCTTTTGTGAATACAGATGGAAACTATATTCGAGATCGACTTGCATACGATATACGTCGAAGCACTTCAATCACAACTCCTGCAGTTCCTGGAGCTACGAGTAATCAACTCGTCTTGATGATTGGTGGTGCAACGTACAGCTATGCAGTCGGCAGTACTGCCTTGACGTTAACAACAGGTGGAGTCTCTCAGACTTTAACAACAAGCGATGTTTCGATTGCATCATTTTCAGCAACGCGCGTTGGAAATGGAACGGGTAAAGATACTGTCCGTTTGGAATATACCTTACAGAGTAAACGGACTGCGCACAACTTGCCTGTTGAACAAAAGTCCTATGAGCTGACGATTGGAGCACGATGAAGCAAAAACTGTCGCATTTTTTATCTCAATGCAGCAACCACGCAGCTCAAAACTCTGGGCAAGCATTAGTAGTGCTTCTTATCTTTGTGACAGTCGCAATGATGGTGGGAGTAGCTGCCACCTTACTTTCATCCTATGCCCTGGAAGCAACAACTCGCGTAGAGCTTTCCCAATCTGCTCTAGATGTATCAGAGAGCGGCATGGAAAATGCTCTCCTTCGTCTCTTACGTGACCCTGATTATAGTGGTGAGACATTGACACTACCCGATGGGGTAGCCACAATAACAGTAACGGGTTCTAGTACCAAGACGATTACAAGTACTGGCACTGTCGGTAACTTCAAGCATACAGTCACAGCGACAGTGACATATGCAAATGGAAT
>CAZWYZ010000064.1:0-3816 GCA_964638785.1 uncultured Pseudomonadales bacterium | reverse complement strand
TGGGATCTACACGATAACGTCATGGACAGACACGTTTTAATATGAAAAAAGATCAGAAATCATTTGCTATTTTCTTCTTTGAGGGCAGTAATCTTGTTGTCTCAAGCCATAAGCAGCCACAAGGGATGAATTTCCCATTTCCGACTGGGGCAGTCGAGCATATGGAGATTATCAACTACGATGTAATGAGGGACATGATCACCCAAGCATGTGCAACTTTGGAACTGAAGGATGTTCCCGCACTTATTGTTTTTGGAAAATCACTGTTGTTTGAAAAACAGCTCCCACCATTAGCCGAAGATAAGTTACAAACACAAATTGAATTGTTTCGTGACTCAACTCCATTTGAACGAGTCGCTTCACGTGTGTATAAAAATACACAAGGGTCTTTGCTGATAAGCATGAATCGGGATTTTTATGATACATTGCGACAAATTCTTGAACGAGCAACTGTCCATGTGGCTGGAATTGTGCCACCCTTTATATTGACGGGGATGGTTGGCACTGGTGCAATCTCGATGAAGTCATTGAATTTGCTTTCCACGAAGATTGACGAGCTTGCAGCTGAATCAATCATCGTCCATAAAGTTGTTCACAAAACATTACAAGAACAACAAGAGTACATCTCGAAAAAATACTCAGGAGCAGTGGTAGTGGTATTTGTTCTTTTCCTGTTGGGAGTATTTGCAGCGACAGGATACATTTTGCGCTCTCAATTCCAAGCGAGCAGGAAACCACTAGCCACGCCAACTCCAGTACAGACACAAGTTGAGGTCCCCAGCGAAATCTTGCCAGCTGCAACCCCTGAAGTGATTGCGTCTGCCTCTGCATTGAAGATTACAATTTTCCATGTTCCTGAAGCTGCTTCTTTATCTGCGCAAATCCGACTGGGTCTGCGTGAAGATAATTTCACGCAGGTAACTCTGCAGTCTCAAGCCGGATTGCAAGGGAATAAACCATTACTAGTATTTAAGACAGGTCTCTCTCCGACATACAAATCGCAGATCCAAAAAAGAGTGGAAGATGTCTTCCCAACAGTAGGTGTGCAAGAGCTCTCAGAATTAGCTGCCGACGTTACCCTCACAATTGGAAAATAATGTGACACACACTTGACAATGACTTTCTTTTTGCCGTACGCTAAATAGTAGAGAAAGGATTACAAAATTAATTATCTATAGAGGTACCTATGTCTAAATCTGTCCTAATCAAGAATGCTCAAAAAGGGTTTACCCTGATCGAACTTTTGGTCGTTATTGGAGTGCTCGCTGTTTTGCTTGCCATCGTTTTGATTGCAATCAACCCAGCTCGTCAATTCAGTCAGTCCAATAATACCAAGCGTGCAAGTGATGTCAACGCAATTTTGAACGCAGTTGATCAATATGCTGCGGATAACAAGGGAACAATCCCAGCGAGTATTACAACGACTTCTCAAGCTATTAGTAACACAGCAGCAGATATTTGTTCAGCAATCGTTCCAACCTATATCGCAGCTTTACCAGTTGATCCATTAACGAACAATGGAACTGCAGTCGCAACCTGTTCAGGTGCATATGCAACTGGATACACGATTGTGAAGAGTGCAACGGATAACCGTATCACTGTTACCGCACCAGCCGCAGAGCTTGGCGCAGCTATCAGTGTCACGCGATAAGTTGTCAACACAGTAAGAAAAACACAAAAACCCCGGTTCATACCGGGGTTTTTTAGATCACTTCAAAACAGAGATAAATTACGCAACTTTAATCTTTCTTGGCTGTGCTTTTTCTGACTTTGTAAACACAAGATGGAGAACACCATTTTCAATTTTTGTTGTTGGATCTGTTCCCATATCAACATCGGTTGGTACCGAGAATTGATAGGAGAATGAAGATTGAGAACGTCTAAAATATTTCTTACCTTCTTTTTCTTCTTTTTTGCTTTCAGCAACAATACGGACAACACCTTTTTCAAAGGTAATATCAATATCTTTCGGATCCACACCTGGAACAGAGGCTTCGACAAAAACACTCTTTTCATCTTCTGCAACAGAAAGTCCGGATGGCATGTTGCTAAAGAAAGACCAGTCATCTTGTTCATCCATTAGTGATGGAAGCGAGAAGAATGAGCGAGGAACAAGGTACGACATAGTTCGACTCCTTTTTATATTATTGTATGAATACGGATCCCAAATTTTGTCATCCACTTGGGTACGCAGAAGAAAAATTGGAATTAGCAATAAAATATCATGACTGCTAATTCATGTCAAGCACTCAAATCAGTTGAGTGCCAAGTAGTGGACGGGAATTGAGAAAAAGACAAGAAAAATGACCCTCTCTTGGGGTGAAGAATGTGGTAGGATCTATGTAAAAGGAAACTATGTCAATTCAAAAAACAATTCAGGATCAACTCAAGGATGCCATGCGAGCACGGGATGCGGTAAAGCTTGAAACGTTGCGATATATACTCTCAGAACTAAAGTACAGCCAAATCGAGAAACAAAGAGAGCTTACTGATGAAGAAAGCATTGAAGTCTTGGCACGTGAAGTAAAAAAAAGAAGAGATGCGATTGATCTGTTCAAGAATTCCGGAAGAGATCAGTTAGTGGCAGAGGAAACAACCAAGTTGGCATTCATTACTGTTCTCCTTCCTGAGCAACTTTCATCAGCAGAGCTAGAAGCAGTTATCGATGAGGTTATACAAACAATTGGCAAGGGAAACATGGGAGCAATCATTAAAGAGGTGATGGCTCGCGTCAAAGGAAAAGCCGAAGGAAAAGTTGTGTCATCAATCGTACAAGAAAAATTGAAAGCCTAAACATTTATGAACCTTGCAGATTTTTCAACTCCAGATGGTCTCTTTTCGATTGCTCCGTTTGATCATCGAGCATCATTGGCAGAAAGCATGCATTTAGACCTTACGAAATCAGAAGACCAAGCAACTTTTTTGGAACTCAAAAAAATGTTTATGCATGTGTTCAGTCCTCATGTCTCAGCAGTTTTAACAGATCCTGAATACGGTATAAAAACGCTTTCAGAGAAACAAGGAAATTGTGGTGTGTTTCTCTCATTGGAGGAATCAGGATACTCAGGCGATCACGATGCAATGACAAGTCTCAAAAGTGAGTGGGGGGTTGATGGAGTTCGTGAGAATGGAGCGGGAGCAAAACTGCTCGTGTACTTTAACCCTAAAAGTTCGACTTCGCAGCAAAAACTAGATCTTGTGCGCAAGCTGTTTGTGGAATGCAAAGATAAAGAAGTTGTATTTTTAGTTGAACCAGTCTTGTACGAAGTGGCTGGAGCGAAGCTGTGGGAAAAAGAAATGGATGCAGAGTGGAGTCGTGTCTATGTGGATGTTTGTCGACAATTTGCACCGTTTTGTGACATTTTAAAGATTCAGTATCCAGGAAACCAAGAGGCCTGCTCAGAAATCTCTACGTTTCACGACAACTGGATTTTGCTGTCACGTGGGGTGAGTTTTGACACCTTCTGTACCTATTTATCAACGGCAAGAAGGCAAGGAGCGAAAGGATATGCAGCTGGGCGTGCCGTATGGCAGGAACTCTCGACTCTGAGTGGTAAAGAGGAGTGGCAACGATTCTTAGAAACGACTGGTGTTACACGTATTCAAAAGCTCAATGAAATTTTGAAAAGCGCCACACTTGTTGCGTAGTTTCCATTCAAATTTGAAATAGATTGTCATGAATGCAAAACGGCTCGATTCCTTTGCCTCTATTTGAGAAACTTCTTTTTGCTTGGTATAAAAAAAACCGACGCGATTTGCCATGGAGACATCTGGAAACGAAGAATAACGAGACCAGTAGGATACGAGACCCGTATG
>CAZWYZ010000063.1:0-5143 GCA_964638785.1 uncultured Pseudomonadales bacterium | reverse complement strand
AGAGTACGCAACGAATAGCTATATTTATTTTGTGTATGCGTATCCTCAAAATGGAAACTATACAAATAAGGTTGTACGCATGACCGACATGAAAAATGCATTCACAAATGAAGTAACTATTCTCGATGGAATACCTGCGAGCCGGTATCATGCTGGCAGTCGAGTACAATTTGGACCAGATAAAAAACTATATATTACAACGGGCGACGCAACAGATAAAAAACTTCCCCAAGATAGAAACTCACTTGGTGGCAAGATTCTGCGTATTGAAAGCGATGGGTCCATTCCAACTGATAATCCCGTTCCTGGCTCATCAATTTGGTCACTGGGGCATAGAAATCCACAAGGCATCACTTGGGATCCTACAAATGCACTTATGTTTAGCACTGAACATGGGCCAAGCGGTTTCGATGGTCCGCTAGGCGGTGATGAAGTAAACATCATTGAGAAAGCAGGAAACTATGGTTGGCCACTTGTCTCACATAACAAAAGTCAAAATGGCATGATTGATCCTTTACTTGTCTTCACTCCAGCCGTTGCTCCTGCAAGCGCTCATTTTTATACAGGTTCACTGTTTCCTCAATGGAAGAACACACTTCTTTTTGGGATGTTGAAAGGTGAAGGAATTATGGTCGTGACATTTGACGAAAATACTCCTACCAAAGTACAGTCTTTTGAAAAAATTCCAGGAATCAGTGTTGGACGAATACGAGATGTTACGAGTTCCGCAAAGGGAGAACTATACTTTACCACAAGCAACGATGATGGCAGAGGGAACTCCCGCGGAGGCGACGACAAAGTATATAAAATTGTCAGAACAAACTAGACTGATGATTTTTCAAGGAGTCGTTCCATTTTTTCCTCGATTGAATATGCTTTCTTTTTGTTTTGAGCAAAGATAATATATCCAAAAACGCCTCGGTGTAATAGGTTTGCAGCAACAATAAGAACCCCTTCATTTGTTGAGCTCGAGAAAAGAATCGGTTGAAGTGTTTTTTCTAACTGCAAAAATGTCCGCGGTTTCTTATCTTGAATTACATACAGATTATTTGAAAGTGCATATGTTTTGGAAGCAAATTTCTTCCCGAACAGATCAACTGCACACAAGTAGACGTGAGTACCACCTGTTCTACGCACATTCGATTCACTCACAAAGATTGTTCCATCCTTCGCAGCAAGACAATCAACATCAAAATAACCAATGTAGCCTGTTTCTGTATACATTGATCCCAACCTCTTTCCATAGATCTCTAATTTTTTTTCATCTGCCGGCTTCATCGCACCTTTTCCAATTTCGACACCTTTAAACTCACCATGAGCATTGACTCTCATACCGCAACTGTACAAATACTCTGTCTTTCCATCTGCTCGAACAAAGCATTCCGCATTCGGAAAGCCACCTCCAATTGCGTGGTCACAGGGTACAAACTCTTCGATAACAATTGGAAAAATCTGCCAGTACTGCTCAGTCATCTTGGCAGCAATTTGTTGTGCCAAATCCTTTTTTTCATCAAGGTCCCCTTTTTGCAGTATTAATACTCCCATCCCAGCGTGCCCCTTATTTGTCTTAATGACTACGCCAGGAAACTGTTTATAAAGATATGCAGCCGCTTGAGATGCAGAGGTTACTCCCATCAAAGACACCCCTTCACACATTGGAAACTGTTTTTTTCCTTTTTGATTGTATTGATTTTGCCTAAATCCTGCCTTCGTTCCAAAATACTCCACCATCCATGTGTCTTGAGGGGTCTCAGGGAATGAAACGTTGTTTGCCTGTTGGAGGACTGCTTCTTTCAATTGTTGAAACTGAGGAGTCGACGAGTAACTTGTCATTTCTACCTTGTCGAACTTTTGAATTGTATTCAATAGCAGCGTAAACAGTTTTGAATCGTTCACAACATCAGTAGAGAGCGCTCCAGTATGTTTCTTTGGATACAACACTTGAAGATATTTTCTAGGAAACTGCCTCTCAAATGAGTGAAGAAAATCTTCGTCGATTGATTTTGGCATGATCACAATCAAGTTTTCCTTTTTGAGGAAACAAAATAAATCTCTATCAGAGAGCTCGGCATTTTCTCTAATCTCAAACTCTTTTTTTTCTTTTGGAAGTGTTGTGATGAAATCCCACACATCTTCTGAGATATTTGATACGTGGATATGCAGTGTATTGTCTTTCGTTTTCATAAGCCTCTACTATAAACTATCAACCGATAACTATAAACTATCTATTATGACAGGCAAGACACATGATGCAGCTGGATTCACCGCACTTCTACTTACTATTGCGTTCTTGCCAGGGCTACCCGAGATGACACTTGCTACTGCAGTCACTGCGTTTGGCGCAAATTTTGTAGGAAGTTTATTTCCTGATATTGACCAACCCACGTCAGATCTTTGGGATAACTTTCGAGGTGGCTCAATTGTTTCAAAATTCGTGTGTAAGTTCCTCGGTGGACACAGACATTTTTCTCACTCTATATTTGGAACTATTTTTTTTGCGACTCTCAGCGCACTCATTCTGAAAGGATTACAAGAAATCATCCTCATAGACATGGAAATTGTTTGGTGGTCATTTATGATCGGGTACGTTAGCCACCTCCTTTTTGACATGCCAACAAAAGAAGGGATTCCCTTATTTTGGCCACTGATGTGGAAGATAGGTATCCCTCCTCTACGATCACTGAGGATTCGCAGTGGATTTTGGGTTGAAAACATTCTCATCTTCCCAGGATTGCTTCTCGTCAACGCGTATCTCCTCTATGCGCAGTATGACAAATTTCTCCAGTTCTTCCACATGATGAAGAAGTAAAATTTGCTTGACTGTCAAAGAAGAAACCCGTACAACAATAGGTTCTAGTGTTTATGAATCAAGAATTCAATACTCCCATGATGAAGCAGTACCTTTCGATTAAGAAAAGGTACGCTGAATACCTCCTCCTGTATCGCATGGGTGATTTTTATGAACTCTTTTTAGAGGACGCTATTGTTGGGGCAAAAGTACTTGGAATTACACTCACAAGTCGAAGTAAGGGAAAAGACGGTCGAATTCCAATGGCGGGAGTCCCTTATCATGCGGTGGATACCTATCTGCACCGACTTGTAAAAGCTGGGTACAAAGTTGCTATCTGTGAGCAACTTTCGGAGCCAAATAGTAAAGGAATTGTTGAGCGAGATGTCATTCGTATTGTGACTCCTGGAACAATTGTGGATGAAACGGCACTTGATCAGAAAAAAAACAACTTCATCATTGCACTATGTACACACAAGAATTTGGTTGCCATAAGTTGTGCTGATCTCTCCACTGGGGAGTTCATGACTGAGGAAATACAGACAACGCAAATTGATCAAACAATTGTGAATGAGTTAATGCGATTACATCCCGCCGAATGCATCATCTCAGAATCCGACTACCAGAATACCGAGCTACTCAAATTACTCTCAGCTGAACGGAAAATGAGCATTACGAGTATTTCAAACTGGGAAACGCGAAAAGAAACAGTGAGAACAAGTCTCCAAAAAAGATTTGGCGTCTCCACGTTGGCTGCCTTCGCAATTGAGGATAATTTTTTTAGTCAGCAAGTATGCCTTGCACTCTACGAGTATCTCTTTGACACCCAAAAAGGAAAAATCCCTCACATACGTTCAATTCAATGGATGCATCCAAATGATGCACTCATTCTTGATCGTTCCACTATCTTAAATCTGGAATTGTTTTCTACAATTCGTGAACACGATACGACTGGATCACTGCTTCAAAGCATCGACCATACACAGACAGCAATGGGCGCACGATTACTTAAATCATGGATAAGCTCGCCATTGCGAGAACACGATGAGATTGCACGTCGGCACGAAGCAGTTTCTTTCTTGCTCGATCATGAAGAGAGGAGAGAAAATCTCCGAGAGCAATTAAGTGAAATTACGGATATTGAACGGCTAATATCCCGGTTATCAATTGGGATTGGGAATGCCCGAGATCTTGTTAATCTTCGTTTTGCGCTAGAAAAAGTCCAAGGCATTCGAGAGGTTCTTTCTATACATCCGCCTTCCTTTCTAGCAGATGCATGTACGCATATTGAAAGCCAACTTCATGCGGTATCTACCATCATTGCAAATACGCTCGTTGATCACCCGGCTATTACCATCAAATATGGTAATCTCATACGAAAAGGTGTTGACAGCAAACTCGATGAATTGCGTGAACTTGTCGACCATGGTGATCAATGGCTCCAAAAGTTCGAAGAACGACAACGCCTTCTGACACAGATTCCGACATTAAAGGTTCGCTACAACAGTGTCTTTGGCTATTACATCGAGATTACCAAATCACATCTTCATCACGTTCCAAGTACCTACATACGTAGACAAACACTCGTCAATTGTGAACGATACAGTACTCCTGAGTTAAAAGAACGAGAAACACAAATTCTCTCTGCAAAAGAGGAAGCCAATCGTCTTGAATATGAATTATATTCACACCTTCTCACTCAAACACTAGAGTATTCCCCGGTTATCTTACAAGCTTGTTCTGCAATCGCATCAATAGACTGCATTGCTGGATTTGCACATCTTGCCCGGACTCGAGACTATGTTCGGCCGAAACTATTGTTTTCGAATGAACTGCACATTGAAGATGGACGACATCCTGTTGTCGAACAACTGCTCGGAGATGAGCCATTTGTTCCTAATTCCATCCAATGTGACTCTCTCAAAAGACAGCTGCTCATCATCACAGGTCCAAATATGGCGGGAAAATCAGTTCTCATTCGACAAACTGCACTGATTGTTCTGCTTTGCCAGATGGGGTGCTTTGTTCCTGCTAAAAAAGCACATATTGGCATTGTTGATCGTATTTTTGTCAGAAGTGGCGCTTCTGATGTGATAACTTCAGGGCTCTCAACATTCATGGTCGAGATGGTAGAAACTGCACATATACTTACACATGCAACAGAAAAAAGCCTCATAATCATGGATGAAATTGGAAGAGGCACGAGTACCTATGATGGTATCAGTATTGCATGGGCAGTTGCCTCGTATCTCGTCACAACGACGAAGGCGAAGACTTTGTTCGCCACACACTACCATGAATTACAAGCACTTGAAGAACTCCATCCAACGCGAATTCATAACTATCATATGGCAG
>CAZWYZ010000062.1:0-5169 GCA_964638785.1 uncultured Pseudomonadales bacterium | reverse complement strand
CGATAAGCGAGTGAGAGACGCTTTCAGCGAACTTGGAATCATTGATATACCCCAATCTGGCATACTTCGAGATGAGATTCTCAACGAGTTCATCACTGACTGCAATTTTTTTTCGCTTCAGGGCAAGGTATCTTCTAATCTCCATTTCACTGCGAGACCGGATAGAAAGATACCTTCCCAATAGCTGCTCTAAGTACGTCATGTTTCTTCAGCATCCTCGGTTTCTTTAATCTCCATTGGTGAGCCTGCTTTTCCGTCTTTAATGCGTTGCCTGATTGCTACATCAAGCTCAGTCATTAATGGAGCATTGCTTTCAAGCTCAAGTTTGAGTGCATCGCGACCTTGGGCGAGTGTCTTTTCTTTATATTTATAAAAGCTTCCACTCTTTTGAATAATTCCCATTTCAACTGCGACATCAACGACCCCACCACTCTTACTAATTCCTCCAGTGTTCATGATGTCAAACTCAGCCACTCGAAATGGAGGAGCCATCTTATTCTTCACCACTTTGCCTCGGTGACGTCCACCGATTACTTGTTCTCCTTCTGTGATGTTCCCAATTTTACGCATATCAACACGTGCTGATGCATAAAACTTCAGTGCTTGACCACCTGTCGTCGTTTCTGGGTTTCCAAACATGACTCCAATCTTCATACGAATCTGATTGGTAAAGATGAGAAGTGTTTTACTCTTATTAATAGCTGCGGTAAGTTTACGCATCGCTTGACTCATTAATCGAGCTTGCGCACCCATGACCGCATCACCCATCTCTCCTTCAATTTCTGCCTTTGGAGTGAGTGCTGCAACAGAGTCAACAACAATGACATCTAACCCACCTGATCGAACCAACATCTCGGTAATTTCGAGTGCTTGTTCTCCGTTATCTGGTTGGGAGATGAGCAAGTTATCTAGATCAACTCCAATTGCCTTTGCGCGCATGGGATCTAACGCATGTTCAGCATCGATAAAAGCTGCAGCACCACCATGGGCTTGTGCTTCTGCAATCACGTGCAAACACACTGTTGTTTTTCCAGAAGCTTCTGGCCCATAGATCTCAACAATTCGTCCGCGTGGAAATCCACCAATACCTAATGCTAAGTCCAGTGCAATTGAACCAGTTGAGAGTGCGGGAACACTTTGCGATGCCTGCATCTGCTCACCGAGCTTCATGATTGAGCCTTTTCCATACTGCTTCTCAATTTGCGCCATGGCAATGCGGACTGCTTCCATGCGTTCACTATTTTGACTTTTTACTGCATTTGTAGTCTGTGGTGAGGTAACTGCAGGACGACCTACGGGACGGGTTTGGAGCGGAACATTTTGTGCCATACTGCCTTTCTGTATTGAAAATAACTATAGGGTGATCGATTTCGTCATCTAAGCACAGTCAAAAATGAAAGTCAAAATGAAAAAGAAAAACAGAGTAGTGAGAGGTATACTATATAGTCTCTAGTGCGGAAAGACTTGCTCGTAGAGATGTGTGTGAAGAAAAACAACGGGGTATAGTTTAATGGTAGAATGCGTGGCTGGGGGTCATGCGGCGAAAGTTCGATTCTTTCTACCCCGACAAGAATGAAGCTCCTACTCTCTTTTTGAAAATTTTGTGACCGTTAAAAAAATACGCATACCATCTCTGGAGTTTTTGCCAAACACTTCAGCCACATAGCTGCCTACTTCCTTTCTCAACAAAGCATCTGTGGTTTCGCCATCATCTGGCTCATCAATTGACACCGTAACTGCGGCTGTTTCAAATGGAATATCTGAACTTTTTGTTGCCTGGGCAATATTTCCAGGTTTGGTATAGCTGTATTCACAATCAAATGTAGGCATAGATTTTAAAAATATGTTTGGATGAGCGTTGCAGATGAGTTACTGGATAGCTGATAGGACTTTGGAATAAAAACAGAGGCACCTTTACGCACACTCAATCCTGCAATTTCAAGAATTCCTTCTTTTACAAAGACGTGTTGGAAGGATCCCGCTATTTGTGAAAGCGTGCTTACCCGTGCTGTTTTGTAATATGGAGTATCAAACAGAACAGACTCTGATGCAGAGTCAACCAATGCTTGTGGTTCATTCTTTGCTGGATCAGTATCCAGTGCCGAGAAATAATCATCGATATGGATTGGACGAATCTTTCCATCATCTCCAATCTTTCCTTTATCAAAACTTCGAAGTGTACACTCATTATCCATCACATTGAGTTGCACCTCATACACGATATTTCCATCAGGAATCATCTCGCCCTCTTCCCACGAGTGATGAATACCACCTGTACTTAAATCAATCACTGAATCTTTCGGGATGATGAGTTCGTTTACAAAAGAAAACGGTGAATGCGACGCAATGTACGCTGCTGCATCGACTTTCGCCTGCCCTGGGGTTTTCGTTCCATTTTTGACTGCTTCGGACAATGACTGCATCTGCACGAGCAAATCTTCACACGTTTGCTTATACATCTGTACGCGCTCAGCGCTTGGATTCTGTAATCCAAGAGTAGCCTTCCCTTGTTCAAAAAAGTACCAGCTCTCAGGCTTCGCTTTCCAATGTCCAAACTCCGCGCCAGGTTTCACATGGACTTGGAATGAGTTTCCCTTTGCTTGGGTGAATTTAATAAGAATGTCCATCTTGTTTCCGCGACTACGCACATAGGAATCACCAAGGACCTCTTCTGGATTTTCATCAATAAGTGACTGTAATGAAAAGAGTGTTGATTGATCACCAATACACGCGACTGTTTCTCCCGTACTTGGGTCTCCTATTTCAATCGGCAGATCATTTGAATCAGTCACTGTGGTCAATTGACTGTCTGCTGAGAGTTCAAACGATTGACCAATTGCAGTAGCCAGTTTCGCATCAGTTCGATTTTTAAATCGGGCAATATATTCTCCTCCCCAAGTTGGTTGAGGAATAAGCTTCGGAACAATAAGATACGGTTTTATTTCCATACTATTTTTTTAGCTCTTCTTTAAACCAATCGACCCACAAATTAGGTGTGGGGTTTTGCCCATTGAGCATTGCCAGATAAAATGTGGTATACGCACCAAACGTCAATAGTTCAAAAACCTGTCCGATTTTTGTTTTTGATTTCAATGTTAATTCCTTATACTCACACGTGTTTTTTTCAATAACTTGTGAGGTCAATCGCATTCGCTTCCTGTTTCCGTCACCATACAGATCTGAACTTACAATCAAAAAGAGCAGATTCCCATCATTTGATTTTGGAAATGCCAATCCTTCCATGAGATGGTGATTCATCTCAGGCACGACGCGGTACTCGGAATATGTTTTAGCGGTTTCATTAAAGGCATTTGCCACCACATGCCCAGCACCTTCCAAATGTTCTGCTACCGTCAATATCGGTAGTCGCTCAACACACTCATATGCAAGTATTTTTGCAAGATTCTGATCCTGCTTCACTTCAACACTACTATGCAAAACAACATCAGCAATCACATTTAAAACATCCTCATACTCGGCTTGAGAAAGCGAGAGTAAACCAGTTCGTTCCAGCAATGCCATCTGTCCGAAGACAGAGTATCCCAGTGCGTAGCGAGGAACATTACATGGGTTAAATTCTGGATTATAAATGTATGCTGGGAAATTGTGTAATCGTAAGAATTCCGCCAGTTTCCCTCCTGAGCACAGACCAGTGATTTGCGCGCCTTTTTGCAACGCATCATTCCCTGCTACAAGGGTTTCTTCAGTATTGCCAGAATAACTGGACAACACCACTAATGTTTCTTCGTTTACCCATGCTGGCAGCGTGTAATCTGGGATTGAAAAAACAGGAACTTTTAACTCATCTTTAAAGAGAGTCTGAATAACATGGGTGCCATATGCAGAACCACCCATTCCTGCCACAACTACATTACGGACATTTTTGTAGGTATCAGAGAAAGTCAGTTTTCTCGTCTCTTCCCAAGACTGCTTCACTTGACTTCCAAGTTGTTCAATTGAGAGTAAGCCATTATTGATATCGATTTTTCTGATATCGTCACGTGAATCAAGAGTTGTGCTCATAGGAAATCTCCTTGTATTATTGGCGCTGATCATATCGCATGGTCATACGTTCAAAGTTTTTTGAAGGGACTGCAATTTGAGTCTCTGAGATGGTCTTATCTCCAAGATAAATAAAATTCGCATCTTCTTCTTGCGTGAGTACTCCCATCCTGCGCAATCCATCGATAACTTTTTCCTTCTCCATCTTTTGGATATCATTGATAATCGCCTTTCCATGCAAGTCCTCTTTCTGAAATTGGGCTTTGTGTTCTGCTGTCTTTTGTAATGGAAGATAGATATACACATCAACTGATTTATTTCGTTCTAATTGCATATTTTTACCCTTTCAATGTGCTCAGCACATTCTTTTCAATCCAGACTGCAACACCGTCATGATCACAGTCCTCTGTGACAAAGTCTGCAACTGTTTTCAGTTCTTCCACTGCATTTCCCATCGCAACAGAGAGCCCAACCGTCTGTAAAAATTCCAAATCATTTTCACTATCCCCAAACCCTATCACTTCTGATGGTTGTATACCGTGCAATGAACACCATTCTAAGACTCCTGTCGCTTTTGTTACACCAGGAGCAGTAATATCCATGTATCGAGTTCCAGAATATCCAGCCATCACTTTAATGGGTACTGATAATTTTTGCACTTCTGATAGTAACTCATCAGTGATGTTACTCACCGTAATGAGTGCAGACTCGGCAAAGCTTGGAAGGTGTTCGAGTGATTTTGGAAGAATGAATGTGCTATCTGACAAATAGAAATTACTGGCATGTTCGAGCGCATACTCATTTCCATACAGGTCACTGCCATACTGCAAAAGCAGTCTGCATTTATGTGCCGATGAGAGCGTTACGAGTGCTTTCACAGTCTCCTCTGGAATAAACCATGATTTCAGCACTTGGGCTCCGTTGGTAATAATTTGCCCACCTCCACAAATGACATGGAATGACTTTTCTGGAAAAGCGGAGAGAACGGATTGAAGGGTTGCTGATTGCCGACCAGTACACAAACCGACAATGAAACCATTTTTGACAAGGTCTGATAGCATTCTTTTGTTTGCATCTGGAAACTCTCGTTTTGAGTTGGTGAGTGTCTTGTCGACATCAAAAAGAACCGCCTTGTATGCAGAAACATCCATACTTTTAGACCTCTTT
>CAZWYZ010000061.1:0-5242 GCA_964638785.1 uncultured Pseudomonadales bacterium | reverse complement strand
ACTTGAGTCAGTCACGATGCTCATGACGGCCTTCGTAATTTCATCCTTGGTACCAAAGAGCGGAATGGTATTTTTGTAGCTCTTGCTCATCTTTTGACCATCTGTCCCGGGGATAACACCAACACCTTTCAGTATCATTTCCTGTGGTGAAGTAAACGTCTCTCCGTATGCATTGTTGAATTTGGTGACTGCTTCTCGCGCGTACTCAATGTGCTGGCGTTGGTCTTCACCTACTGGCACGACATCGGTATCATAGAGAAGAATGTCAGAAGCCATGAGCATTGGGTAATTGAAAAGACCTGCATTCGCCTCTATTCCCTTCGCTACTTTGTCTTTATACGCGTGTGCCTGCGAGAGAAACGGGACAGTGACGAGACATTCAAATATCCATGCGAGTTCTGTGTGTTCTGGAACATCCGATTGCTTAAAGAGGATTGCCTTTTCAGTATCAATTCCCACACCAACGTAGTCCTTTACGACGTCAATAATATTTTGCCTGAGCGCTTGTGCATCTCTGAGTGAGGTGAGTGCGTGGAGGTCAGCGACCATGATGTGACTTTCATAGTCCTCGTACACATCAACAAAAGGCTTAAGCGCACCAAAGTAATTTCCGATATGTAATGTGCCCGAAGGCTGTAGTCCAGTCAAAAGTCGTTTCATATACCAAAATAGTAGCAAATCAGAGCATTTTTTGAAAGGATGAACTAAGACAAAGAAAAAGGGCGCACTGCTTTCGCAAATGCGCCCCTTGAATACATCGCCCGGTCAGTACGACAGGACGAGGTTGATGAACAGCTTCATTTTCTCGGTCTCCGGCTGTGCCCACACCGGTATGACCCCCCATACCTTCACGTGGTCATTGACCTTGTACGAAAGGCGCGGGCCAAGTCCCATGTCCTTCTCCCAGTAGAAGCCGGCGCCAATGGGGTTGAACTTCCATTCGGCGTACGCTTTGCCCCAGAAGGGATTTTTGGAGTCCTTGCTGTAGTGCTCAAGGTGGCCGTATGCCTCCAGCTTTTCTGAATCGTAGTACACCCACGGGTTTGTTACCGTGTGTGACATTCCGTCATAGTGGACCTTCCCACCCCCGAGTCCTACCTGCCAGTTACCAAATTTCTTGGCAAGACCGGCATAGATACCCTTGAACTCAGGGTCTTTGTACCCCGAGAACCAGACTGAGTAACCGTCCGCGCCAAACGGGATTTCGCCGTAGACGTTCACTGCGCTGTAGCCGTCAGACGGGTTCTTGCCACGACGCGTCGAGAAGGTTACGTCAAAGTAGGGTGTCGGCTCGTCGGCCGTCTCCTCCTCCGGCAACTTCTGCCCATGGTCGGAAGCCAGTGCAACGAACGTCCTGTTGACGTTCTCCGGCAAGAGTTCTTCGTCCGCGAGGACGATTTGCTCTGCTGTCATTGGAACTGGATACGCGAGCTCACTGTTCAGTGGTGGCAAGACATTCGCAAACGCCGTACCGCAGAACCCCATCACTGCCACAGAAGTGGCGATGATACGTTGAGTGTTCTTCATTTTCAACTCCCTTCTCCCGCTTTGGGGAACAAAAAACAGTAAAATTACCAACTCATATTATAGCACGATTTACAATGTGTGTCTATACTAAAAAACTCAATAAATAAGCCACCGTTTTTAAATTATGCACTCATCAAAATATCCTTGTACTTTTGGGCTACATTCCAACTCTTTGTTAAAAAATTATCAATATGCCTACCTGAAATAAGATGCTTCCGATACATATGTGTAAAATATTGTAATGGTTTTTTCCCGCCAATTTTTATATTTTGAAATTCGTTATACGTGTTTTGTTTTTTATCAAAGTAAGTCTTGAATAAGGGGTGCTCATTAAGCATAACGGGATCAAGAATTTCACTTAATCGCCATACAAGATGTGGCTGATCCAGTTCTTCTCTCTTTGTCTTTGGAAATAGCTCCTTCCACTTTGTAAAATATACAAAGTGAAGTATCTCATGACATGCAATATGGCGAACACGTTCAGGTGCAAAGTAACTTACGTGGAATGACCACCTCGATATGTCTCTTGGGTAAATTGGAATAATAGAGACATATGCAGTAATAGTTTTAATTCGTTCTGGGTATGAAGTTTCAAAATGGTTTACAAGTGTTTTAAGAAAGGCCTTTTCGATTGGTTGCCAAAGTTTTTTGTTTAATTCAATTGCAAGATCAAGTTCCTTTTTATGTTGCTTTCTAAATCGCTTCACGTAGATATGACACTGATAGTATCGAGCTTGTGTATCAGTAAGTCCCTGAAGCATTTGTTTTAATTCTGGATGTCGATTGTATATCTTATGGCTCCAATCCCATCCAGTGGGACGTGGTGAGCAAAAATATAAAAGCATATCAGCTTCACGGTGTATGGATGGAAGCTTAAATTCAACTTTAGGAATAAATTGCTTAGTTATTGTCATGGTATATTCCCTCGTCATTTTGGGTGTTTAATCACTGACACAATGACGTAGTGGGGTGAAATGATAAAAAAGTAAAAACGCCAATCTTTGTCAATTCGTGCTTGCCATAAGTCATCATGCCCCTTGTATTTCTTTGCATGGAGAGAAGGGTGTCGAATGTCCTGCATAAGGTACTCAAATTGCTTGTCAGTTTTTCTCTGGAGAGATATTGGAAGTGATCGATACTGAAGTATCGCAGTTTCTGAAAGCCTAATCTTCATACCGTGAAAGCTTCTTCCTGAATTCATCTATTGAGCCAAATTCAATGAACTTTCCCTGCTTTATTTCAGAAAGTGAGTGCTTGATGTCCTTAAGGAGTTCAGTATCACCGAGTGGGCGTTCAAGTACTATTTTGCCACCGACTTCAGATACTGAAAAAACATCACCCTCAGAAAGATCGAGTGAATCACGGATACTCTTCGGGAGTGTGATCACTCCCCGCTGTTGAAGCTTTATGGTATTCATGTCCATAGTATACCAAAATTCAGTAATTCTGCAATACAGAATTACTGGAACTAAGGAAGAAACATTTTCCGTGTGATAAAAGTCCGAGTAGCTCGCGTATATGTTACTCATCTCGCAAGTATCGTTCCGTAAGGACACGAAGCCCTGCACGTTCTCAAAATGGCGCGACCCAGTCGCGCCATTTTTTTATAAGATTACAAATGGTATGCTTCTATAATAATATGAAAAAGTTACTTATTATTCAATTTAGAACGAATGCAAAGACCCTCGCAGATGAGCAAGCTGCGTTCATGAAAGTGCTAAACACTTTAACTGTTACAGTTTCATTTAAGAACGCCTTTTTGGATAATCTTGATTGGAACTTTCCAAAAGAAATACTAGGAGATGCGTGTGGAGTAATTCTTGGTGGCTCTGGAGAATTTGATTTTGATGGAGGGAGAGAATTGTCTGATGAGAAGAAGATTGCTTCACATTCTCTTGTTACATCAATGCAACCCTTCCTTAAGCATCTTGAAACATGCGATTTTCCTACACTTGCCATATGTTTTGGACACCAGATTATTGCCCAGTCATTGGGGGTTCAGGTGGTCAATGATAAATCACAAGCAAAGGTTGGATCACATACAGTAGCTCTTACTGATGTAGCTCAAACAGATAAACTTTTTGAGGGTTTGCCAGACACTTTTATTGCTCAGTATGGACACAAAGACTCATTGTCGATGCTCCCTCCAGGCGCAACTCTCTTGGCTCAGGGAAGACAATGTCTCTACAGCGCAATTCGTCTTGGTAGGAATCGCTATAGTGTGCAATTTCATCCTGAGCTTAATGCTAAAGATGTCCAACAAAAGTTTTTGTCTCATCCCGATTATTTACCAGAAGGAGCTGTTCCGGAAGAATTAATTCAGGAGTCACCCTATGCAACTCGTTTGTTAATAAATTTTGTAGATAATATCTTATAAAAAAGGACCTCCCGAGATGGTAAAGACTTTGTGGTGCATTGGATTACTTGTTTGCGAGTGCAATTGCCATTGAAACAGCTTCTTGTGCTGTGGTTGCCTCCACTGCCAATACCCTGTTTCGTTTATCAATGTATGTTCCTCCCAATTTCTCAGCCCATCCACCTGTTCCCTTCATGACAATCACCGGAATGTTTGACTGGTATGCAATAGCAATTTCTGTGAGTGTTCCCGAACCACCAGAGATAGCAATAATTGCGTCACATGAGTTTACAAGAACAAACTCTCTTCCTCCACCACGCTCAAGCCCGGTTGCAATTATAATGTCTGTAAATCCCTCATTCTCCCAAATGTCCCTGCCCTTTCCATAGGTAACTCCTACTGTCAAACCGCCAGCTTCCCTGGCTCCTTTTGCTGCCTGTGTCGAGAGTGAGTCATAGTCTTTTTCGGCACCATACACAACAACATGTACTGCTTTTGCAATCTCTCGACCAATCTCACGAGCGAGATCACGAAGAGTGTCATCATAATTGAGATCTTGTGCAGACCCCATGACGCCGATTTGAAGTTTTTTGTTTTTCATATTTGATTCATTAAAAATCCCGCATTTGATTGCGGGAAATACGTTTGTAATAATTAACTCGATATTAACAAACACACTTCCCCCCTGAGTGGTGGTGAATGTGATGCTTTGTTGTGTATGAGTTGGTCATTTCAATACAGTATCACTATGGTGAGGATAGTCAACGTTTAACCTGAAGTCGTATGCCAACTACCCCGTATTTCTGCTCATCATCATCGGAATAGAATTGCCTTATTTGATTGAGGAGGAAATCCCTGCTTTCTTCACCGAAGAGTGATGGTTCATGATCTGCAAAAAGTTCTTTAAATGTCCTGTATCGAAGTAATCCTGTGACAGTGGCACGAACGACATTCTCTGGCTTATCATTTTCACTGAATTCTATAGTGTCTCCAATTGAAATTTGCTGACGTTTCTCATCAAAGAGGCGAGATTCAATAACTTTTCCCCCACAAACGATTTTACCGAATGGTCCTGCCGCCAATTTCATGTAGTGGTGTTGCATATAGTATTATTTATATCGTATAAGAGGGGTACTATAAAAGAACCTACCCAATTGACTTTTTCATACAAATTGCTAAACTGTTTATATCACGACGAAAAGGGGCCCGAACGGTTAACTACCTAAGGCCCCCTTTTCTTTTCTCGATTTTTGTACGTAGCTCAGCCTTACTCAAATCATCAAAATATATATGAGAGATTTGTTTATAAAGCGATGATGCAAATTTTCTGTTCGGAAACAGTATTTTCCCAAAACGTTT
>CAZWYZ010000060.1:0-5474 GCA_964638785.1 uncultured Pseudomonadales bacterium | reverse complement strand
TTTGAGCGTGTAGTAGCTCGCATTTGAATCTTTATTCCATGTGAGTAAAACTGATGAGCTTGACTGTGCTTTCGCAATCAAGTTTGAGGGTGATGAAGAAAGGGCAGAGCAACTTGTGGTCCCAGTCCCTTGTGCATTATTTGATGTCGTTGTCTCTGATGTTGAGCCTGTGGACTGTCCAACTGTAACTGTCAGCGGTGTGAGCCCTGCGCAGTTGATAATGTCCGCACCAGTTGATTGCTGTAGAATATTCGAGTCATTCGTTGACCCATTCTCACATGTCCATGAAAGTGCTGTGCTTCCAACTTGCAATCCCTTCACTGTGATCAATGCGTAGTCACCGGTCCCATTATAGAAACTTGATACATCGGTAAACGTACTCGTTAATTTAAGTACTCCTGAACCAATACTGTTATTAAAGAAATTGTACGAATACAGGTTTGGATTTGAAAAGGAGACGCTACTTACTTGAATTTTTGTTGGATCATACGAGAAAACAGCATCTGCGCCGGTTGTATTACTGCCAGCTGTTGACAGTTTAAGCACAACGGTCGCTTCACTATTTGCACCGACCGTGACTGCATTTTGTGACCAAGAGAACGTTGCAGAACCTGCAGCCAAAGCTCGTTGACCACACGCAAGGAATACAATAAGAGCGAGGATGACAAATGTTCTTTTCATATGAATTTACAAGCTTTCATCTGGACGAGTGGATAACGTTGAAAGGATGATGCTGACATCTGCTGCATTCACAACACCATCGTAGTTCACATCTGCAATCAATCGGTCATCAGCAGTTTGTGTTGGCTTTGCAAGAATTGCAACGACTTTATTAATATCAGTGATGTTCACGATGCCATCTTGTGGTGGTAAATCCCCAGGCTCAAATACTTTGCTTGTTAAATCAATCGTTTGATTGGACACTGGCCAAGATCTAAACACTCGCTGCACATGTTTCTCTGGCTTTACAGAAAACGACGCTTGGGTCGGGAAAACATAACTGGTTGGAACCGCATACATCGCTTTATATACTCCATTTGTCGTATGAGTGAAGGTCAAATCTCCAATGATCGTTCCTCCATCACTAACCTTAGCCTTGATTGGTCCAACATCTTTGGTTACACCTGCAAACTTCGCTAGAACTGATAGCTGACGGGCCACAATCGGTGTAGCTGTTGGAGATGGAACTGGGAAGTCTAGCTTTAATGTTGCACTTGGTGATGATGAGTTCCCTGTACTTGTTCGTGCGAATACGTTGACGTACTGTGGTACTCCAGGTACTCCTGGGACAGTTGCTTGCGCAACATTTCCTTGCCACACAAATTTATCTGTTATTGATTGTCGTTCGACTAGATAGTCAGACGCACCCACTACAGGATCCCAAGCTATGATTGCATTCAGTGATCGTTCGGTTGGTTGTGTTGATGCCGCCTCATATCGAACGAGGCGAATATTGGTTGGAGCAGAGATACTTGCAGCTGGTGTTGGTGTCGGCGTTCCTGCCGGAGAAGTTGCCGGCGCTGTAATGACGAATCGCAGAGCACAATTTGCTGCACTTGTTTTTGTTGCAGTAGTATCAGTGGTGTCAACTTTTCGATTCAAAAAGAAAGCAAGAGCAATAACTCCAATAATTGCAAGGAAAAGAACGATTGTGGTTGTTTTTTGAGCAGATTTTTTCATGGTTTACCAAGCTGTATACGGTGAGCAGACAGATCCCACACACACCTGACATTCGACATCGTAGGCGCCTACTTTACTAATTACGAATGGCTGACTGATATTTGAATTCGTGGACATTGTTGGAATTGTTCCACTCGCATTTGCTCCTACAACTCTGTATCGGAAACCATAGCTTGTTGCTCCAGAAATCTGTCCGCAGGTAAAGCGCACAGTATCTCCATATTTTGGCACAGCAATATCGGTGGAAATTGTGAGACATACTGGAATAACTGCAGGAGTTGGTGTCGGTGTTGGAACTGGAGTTGGGAGCGGTGTTGGACTTGGTGTTGGAGTTGGATTCACAACAGTTACAGTCATGCTCGGAAGCGACGCACAGGTAAGCAAGTCGTTTCCTGTAGCATACTCCACAATATTCGAGTCATTTGTCGCACCCTGCGAGCACTGGAATCGGACTGTCGTTTGACCTGCCTTAAGTCCCTCGACAAGAAATTGTCCGAATGGAGTACTACCTGTTGATGTCGTTGAGAAGTAGGTTCCGGCTTGAGTGTTCGTGCTGGAAACTTTAATAAATCCAAGCGGTGATGCTTGTCCAACCTGAGTCTGCGTAAACATCTCAGCTCCGCTTTGGAACATAAAAGAGGGGATCCGTATAATTGTTGGATCATAAGTCAGCCAGACATCAGCTCCTGTCACTCTTTTTCCACTAGCAAGTTGAATTCCCAATACGGTTGTCGCAGTTCTTCCTACAACGACAGTTTGTGACGGGGACGAAAGTGTGAAGTTCGTTATTGGAGTCTGTGCGAACACAGGGGCAACCGTTACTCCAAGAAACAGACTACTACAGACAAGAACTAGTGATAGAAAACGAGAATGCATAGTTTCTTTACAAACTTTCGTCTGGCTTACTCGATAGAGTTGAGAGAATTAATCCAACATCAACCGCGTTGACGACACCATCATAGTTCACATCAGAGATCGCAAGATCTGCACTTGTTGGAGTTGGTTTTGCGATAGTTGCAATGACTTTATTAATATCTGATGAATTCACAACACCATCTTGAACAGGGAGATCTCCGGGTTCAAATGGTTTCAAGCTTGCATCAGCCACTCCAGCAGTGATAACCCAGTTCTTAAAGATTCTTTGTACATGCTTCTCAGGCTTCACAGCAAATGTAAACATGGAAGGAGCTTGGAATGTATTTGGGAGAGTTAAAATACTCTTGTACAGTCCATTTTGAACATGTGTAAAGGACAGTGTTGTTGAAATGTTTGAACCATTCGTCACTTTTGCACTAATTGGTCCAACATCTCTGGTGACACCTGCAAATCGCAACTGAATTGTCACCGATGCATTTGGACTTGGGCTAGCAGTTGTTATTGGGCTTGGTGTAGGAGTAGCTGGTCGTGGCGTTGCTGTTGGCATCGCAGTTGGAGTTGGAGTCACAGGTCTCGGTGTTGCCGTTGGCATAACTGTTGGCGTTGGGGTGACAGGGCGTGGAGTACTTGATGCAGTTGGTGTTGGTGAAACTCGTGTTGCAACTGAGAATTCAGTTGGACTTTGCAAACTGAGCAGATCGGTACCAGTAACAGTCTGCAAAATCTTTGATTTTGTTTGATCAATAGAAACTGTTATTGTTCCGTTCTCAGGAGCTGTAAAAGTGATCGTACCTAAGGTAACAGTTCCACCGTTTGCATTGTATGGAGTTTGATTGGCACCAAGGTACACAACGGTGAGTTGCTTTCCATTGGTAATGTCTGTGAATGCTGGCCGTGTCCCATCTGCAGATGGGAGAACTCGCGTCAATCCATTTACTGTTGCAGGTGTGAACGTCATTGCGGATGGAACAGCACCTGTAATATTTGCAACGAGTTGGAATCCATCAACTTGGGATTGTCCTGTTCCACTCGCAGAGAGAGTCATCGTTACTTGCGATCCTGCGGCGAAACTTGTACTTCCGCCAGGAATAGTGAAGAGGAACCGAGCTGTACCAGTCGATGTTGCAGCGCGTTGCCTATTGTCACTCGATCTTTTCACGAGAAAAAGAGCGACAACAACTGTGGCAATCAATGCCAAAAGTGCAATAAATTTGAGTTTGTCTGAGGAAGGAGTGCGTGTCATGGATACATTCATAGTGAAACAGGAAAGTACTCTTGTCAACTGCTCAGTTTATTAAGTAGTCGGACTCAGTATTTCAATAAGAAATATTACCCGAATAGTTCGGCTTTAAAAGCTGCCGAGCGCTGGATCGACAGATCTGGAAAAAGAATCAAATACTCAAAGGGTCCAAATGACTGAAGTTTTTCTGGGTGAACAAAAAAAAGACAGGTTGCCAACGCATCTGCGCACAAACCAGTATCAGCAATGACCCAAGTCGCCAATACATCTTTTGTTGAGTTTTGAAGGTCCGGATCGAAAATATGATGAAACTTTCCCCAAGATCGTCGGTTGCCAGATGAACCCGCTATGCTCTGATTGCAAATTGTTGCAATGCCAATCGCCATCTCTGGATTATGTGGGTGCTCAAGACCCACTCGCAGCGATGTGTTGGAATTACTTTTCGTCAAAATATCTCCACCAGCATCGAGTGTGAATTCGTTTATTCCCGAGTTGGACAGAACTTCACCTACAATGTCGAGTAGATATCCTTTTCCACCGGCCCCAAAATCCAAAATCTCACCCTGAGAAATCGTCAGTTTTGGATAACTATACTGGATGACATCCTCCCATCGACTTGGAGTACGTAGAGTCTTTTGTGAGAATGAGTATGTGGCATCATACCCACTATCAGACAGAATATTTCCAATGAGAGGAGTAAACTTTCCGTCAGTCAGCGAATACAGTGATCGGTACACTGAAAGTAGTTTCTCTGCATCAGGAGGAAGCACGTAGCTCCCACCATCATTGGCAATTTTTGTAACGAGAGAATCTGAACGAAATCTTGAGTATGTTTTATCGTACACTTCGATCCGTGCATGCACAGATGAAAGAACTGACTTCCATTCCACTTCTGAAAGATCTGTTTGTACATCAATCTGCCAGTGCGTTCCAATTGCCTCGAATACTTCTGAAATCGTACCCATGCATTAGGACATCTTGGCTTGTACTTTAATTTTCTCCAGAGCATCATTGAACCCCATAGGTGTTAATGAAGAACCTGAGACTTTTTCAAGACTGATATCGTTGATATTTTTTCCAATCACGAACTCTTTATATCCTTTTTCAAAAGCGGCTTGCATGAACTTTGATTTGTCATTTGTTGCTTCAGGGGTCATCTCAACATCAGTAACGATACTGTCTTTGAGTGTTAACTTTACGTTAATTGTCTCTGGTCCCGCTGGAGAGGTGTACTCGCCTTTGACATCATAGACACCATCAACATAGGAGACTGCTTGCATGGTTGTGGGTGTATCTGTTGCTGAAAGGTCCAACTGTGTTTCTTGTGTCATAGTGGTCTGTGTATCAGTTGCCGTCGTCCCCATCATTTTATATCCGAGCGCTCCAATGGCAACGAGAACAATCAATCCGAATGCAATCATTCCCATTGGGAGTCCTGATTTTTTTTCTGCATCAGTCGTGTTTTGTGTGGCTGGTGTGTTTGATTCCATAGTTTCTTTCTACTTTATATATAGCTACTAGTGATAATAACCTATTTAGAGTACTTTGTGAAACTGAGTGTGAGCTGAATCACAGCTATGTTTTCTTTTCAGGTTAATCCTCAGTACTTCCATAGGTTGTAAGCCACCGCCGATGCAGCGTGTGATCTGGATCAAAGCTTGCAACACAATCCCAAAAT
>CAZWYZ010000059.1:0-5548 GCA_964638785.1 uncultured Pseudomonadales bacterium | reverse complement strand
CACGCTTCACTTCATCTTCGGTAATGAACGCAGACTGAATACGACTTGGCTGAGATGATTCACCAGAGAGGAAGAGCATGTCGCCAGCACCAAGAAGTTTTTCGGCGCCACCAGCATCGAGAATAGTTCGTGAATCAATTTGCGAAGAAACTTTGAGCGCAATACGAGCTGGAACGTTTGCTTTGATGAGACCAGTAATGACATTCACTTCAGGTCGCTGAGTAGAGAGAATGAGGTGAATACCAACAGCGCGAGACATTTGTGCGAGTCGAACGATGCCAGCTTCAAGTTCGCGTGGGAATGCAGTCATGATATCCGCCAATTCGTCCAAGATAATGACAATGTACGGCATCTGATCTACATCTTCGCCTTCTTTTGTTTTTCTTGAAGCAATGAGCTTGTGGTACGAATCAATGTCGCGCACTGCTTCGGTTTCGAGAATATTGTAGCGTCGCTCCATTTCTTTTGCCGCCCATTTGAGAGAAAGGATAGCTTTCTTGGCATCTGTGATAACAGGAGTAAGGAGGTGGGGAATTTTATTGTAGAGAGTAAGTTCGACACGCTTCGGGTCGATCATAATAAAGCGAAGGTCTTCAGGCCCAAGTCTGTAGAGAAGTGAAGTAATGAGTGTGTGAATAGTCACAGACTTACCAGCACCAGTTGTACCAGCGATGAGCATGTGTGGCATCTTGGCGAGGTTGATGTACGTTGGTTTACCAGAAAGTCCGCGACCAACACCCATATATAGAGGTTTGTCAGAATTTTTAAATTCAGCATCTTGCAAAAGTGATGCAAGTCCGACTGTCGATTTTGTCTTATTTGGAATTTCAACACCGACGAGAGATTTGCCTGGGATTGGTGCTTCGATACGGATTGGGTGCGCAGCGAGTGCGAGTGCGAGGTCATTTTGGAGTCCGACAATTTTGGCGAGCTTCACACCTTCGGCAGGTTTGAGTGCATAGCGAGTGACAGATGGTCCGACAGTGATCTCATCCATTTCAACTTGAATGCCAAAGTTTGCAAGTGTTCTTTTGATAATGTTTGCATTACCTTTGATGTCGCCGACATTTGCTTTACCACGATCGCCTTCAAGGAGTGAAATTGGTGGTGGTGTGTACGCACTTGCACGACGAACGCTCGCAATTTGGAAAGCTGACATCTCGTCTTCCTTTTTCTTTGGTTCAATTTTTGGAGCTGTGTCATCTGTGCGACCTTCTTGAACACGCGCAGTTTCTTTGGCTGCAATTTCATCGAGCTTTTTATCGGCGTCACTGATTGTTGCAACGGTTGCTTGTTCGCCATTGAGAAGAACAACAGGTTCTTTTTTACCAGAAAGTAAATTGAGTAGTCGTTTGAAAAATGTGCCGAGTGCGGGCTTTCTGTCGAAAAGTATGAGTAAGGAAATAATGAGCAGTGCACCAAAAAGTAGAATTGAAAGGTTGATATCAAATAAATATTTGAAAGGGAAGGCAATTGCTTTGCCAACAAGACCACCAGCATGAGCAACAGATGCAATGTCTATTATAGAAAGCGACGAAAGTAAAAAGAGAAGTGTCGCAACGAGGTGAGAAGAAGAAACATCTGTTCGGTACTCACCTATCAAAGACAATCCAAGAAGTATGGAACTGATTGGTAAGAAAATGTAGCCAACACCAAAGAGTTTAAATAACGCACCATACACACCAGCTCCTGCGATACCTGCTCCCCCAAAAGCTGCAACCGTAAAGAATAGTGCGAGGAAGAATGCCACGATAGCGTAAATAGTTTGCTTCGTCTCATGTTTTAGACCTTTGTCGTGCATGTCCTCAAGATTTTTTTTCTTGTTAGGATTCTTTGCGTTGACGTTTTGCTTCTTTGGTTTTTCTTCAATCTTTTTTGACATATGAAATAGTTAAGTAATTGTAACACACTATAAAACCATTTTTGAATTAAAGCCTGTAGATAAAAGGTATTTTGCGGTTACTTGCATATAAGTCATCACTGACTATAATAAAGGACATATGGACACTACTCGAAATTCATTAGAGACAATGGACAAGTCCTTGATGCAGTCTGCAAAGCGTGCTGGCAACATTGCCGCTGCCCTTTATATTGTCTCTAATGTCCTACCCGAAGGCGAACCACTCCAAAAGGAGATACGAAAAACTGGACTCCTAATCCTCTCTTTGGCAAACGACATTGCTGGTGTTAAGGGCGAAAGCTACGATCGTCTAACAGTTGAAATAAACCGTGCGATAAAAAAGGTCATCTCATACCTCGAAGTTGGTGTCACCATGTTTCTCATATCTGAAATGAATTTTAGGGTTCTAAGACTAGAACTTATGGCACTTGGCGGAAGCTACGAATCTCGCCGCGAAGGCATGGTTGATATTGAGAGTATTCTCAGGCAAGAATCAGTTAATGAAGTAATAAAGACTGGGGATTCAAAAAAGAATGTCCTTAATAAGGCAACGCCTCAATCAACTAGTAATGTCTCTAAAGGACATGTAAAGGACATAGTTATAAATGTCCTTAATAAACCACTTGCCCCAACTTTCGGCAGTAGTAATTTTTTCAAGGACAAAGTCCCTGTCTTAAATGACCGTAAAGAAAAGATTATTAACAGCTTAAAGGCCAAAGAATCAAGCTCGATTACAGATATTAAATTGGAATTCCCCGATGTGTCTTTTAAGACAATTCAGCGTGATCTACAGTCTCTTATAGATGAAGACAAAATTGAGAGAGTCGGAGAGCGACGTTGGAGTATCTACAAAATTAAAGAATAAATATATATTTGACAAAAGTTATATATGTTTTGTATTGATTTAGCTGTCATTATGTATATATAATTGCCGTCATCTAAAGTGTACGCACTGGGTCCGCCCGATTGAGTTATTCTTTTTGGCTCCAGTTGCTACAAAAACCGATTTTTAAGGATAAATCCACAGGTGGCAGTTTTGTCAACGGCGGGCTTAGCCTTATAATTATCGGAGCGTACTAGCTGGCGGTTAAAGCCGTTTTGTGCTAGTATGCATTTTAACGCGTAGGCATAATCGGGAGATAGGATTCCGATATTGTTGTGTCCCGCGTTAAGTAACGGTTCGATCATTGACAAGTACATAGGTTGGCAAATTTTGATACCGAAAAGTTGTCAATCTTTTTGTGTTAGAAAAGTGATCGGTCCTTATCGGCCCTGTCGACAAGGCAGATATCAATTACACAGACTATATATAGTATCTATATATAGAACATGAAATTGGTTTCGAGTTTGAATAGTTCTCACGCAAAACTACTCACCTGTTCTTCGGAACAAACAAAATGCATACTGTGAATCTTGCTCTTATTGAAACTTTTGGTTTCAGGGCACGTCGAAATTCATATAACGTGCATCGCGGTGCGAAATGTTTACTCATTTTGTGTCGCAATAATTTAGTAAAAATATGTCTAATAATCTTAAATCTAAGTCCTCAAAAGTGGTCTTGGGTTTGGTAGCATTTGCTTTCGCCTTCTCAGGTGCAGGCGCAGCGCAAGCATACACATTCACTTCTCCAACTCTTAAATTGGGTTCGAAGGGTGCTGCAGTTATGGAGCTCCAAAAGGCTCTTAACATGTGTGCTGACACTATGGTTTCTGCAACTGGTGCAGGATCTACAGGTTACGAAACTTCAACTTTCGCAGGAAAGACGAAGCTCGCAGTTAAGGCTTGGCAAGCAAAGATGGGTCTCACAGCAGACGGTGTCTTTGGTCCAATGAGCCGCGCAAGTATGAATGCAAGTGGTTGTGGAACTGGTTCTACACCAACAAATCCAACTCAGACTGGTCCAGTATCAGCTATGTTGTCTACTGACAACCCAGCCTCTGGAACTCTCGTAGAAGGGCAAGCAACAGCTGACCTCGCTCACTTTGCTTTCTCTGGCAATGGAACAGTAACTAACGTTACTCTCCAGCGCATCGGTGTTTCTGCTGATACAACTCCTTCAAACGTTTACCTCTTCGATGGGGCTATGCGCTTGACTGATGCTGCTTCAGTATCAAACAACGGTTTGGTTACATTTAACGTCCCTGCTGGTATTTTCTCTGTCAGTGGTTCAAAGGTTATCAAGGTAAAATCTGATATCTACTCTGGAACATCTGGTCAGACTGTTGGTATGAAACTTGTTTCATTCGCAACTGCAGCTGGAACAATCAACGCAAATATCTCAGGTAACATCCACACTATTGCATCAGCAACTCTTGCTGCTGTTACTTTGAGTGGTTCAGTTACACCATCAGGTGCAACTATCAACCCTGGTTCTAACGTTACACTTTGGCAAGGTACTCTCAGTATCGCTAACCGCGATGTCTGGATGAAGCGCCTCGCTCTTCGTAACGTTGGTTCAGCTCCAGCAAGCTCATTCCAGAACTTCAAACTCTACGTCAATGGCGTACAGGTTGGTACAGCATACGGAATGGACTCAATGGGCTACGTAACATTTGATCTTGGTTCAACACCAGTATCACTCGTTGCTGGTTCACGTGTTGTCCGCGTAGATGCAGATGTTGTTTCTGGTGCTTCACGCACAGTTCAACTCTCTCTCCGTCAGGCTGCTGACGTTGACTTCGTTGACTCAAGCTTCGGTGTTAACATTACTCCTGCTTTGACAGGTACAGCTCTTCCATGGGCTGGTTCATCAGCAAGTACTATCTCTGGTGCAACTGGAGGTACACTTACTATCGAAAAGGATGTAACATCACCTTCATCTAACGTAACTTTGAACGGTAACGACATAAACTTCGGTACATTCAAGGTCACTGCGTACGGTGAATCAATCAAGCTTGAAAACCTTCGCGTAACATTCACTGCATCTAACGGTTCAGTTGGATCACTCCGCAACGGTCGTATCTTGATCAATGGCGTACAGTACGGTTCATCTGCTACTCTCAACGAGGATAGTCAGGGTACACCTTACACTCAGTACACTACAAACTACACAATCATGCCTGGAACATCAGTCTTGGTTGAAGTTCGTGCTGATGCGTACGACAATGATGGTACAAACAGTCTCGTAGCTAACGACACTATCATCGCGCAAATCGCTGCTGGTAGTTCAAACGCTATGAAGATCGATTCACTTGGTTCATTGAGCACACCATCTTCAGCTGTGTCTGCTAACACAATCACAGTTAAGTCAGCTTCAATGACTCTCTCAAGAAATAACACTTACGCTGCTTCTCAGAACACAACTCTCCCTGCAACTAACTTCAAACTTGGTTCATGGAATCTTGCTGGTTCATCAGTTGAAGATGTTCTCTTGACTACATTGTCATTTGACGTTGATGAAGTTACAAACGCTACTCTTAACGAAGACGACATCACAAACATGTATGTTGTTGTTAAGAATGGTGGAACAATCGTTGCTCAGGCTTCACCACTTGCTACACTTAGCTCTGGTGGTCAGGACAACAACTACTCAATCAACTACACACTTACAAAGAATGCTAACGTTTCTATCGAACTCTTCGGTAACCTTGCTTCTGGCGCAACAGCATCAGACTCATTCCGAACAGACCTCACAGTTACAGGTACTTC
>CAZWYZ010000058.1:0-5674 GCA_964638785.1 uncultured Pseudomonadales bacterium | reverse complement strand
CGGAAACAAAGGTGTTATCAGTAAGATTGTTCCACAAGAAGATCTTCCATACTTGGAAGATGGAACACCTGTCGATATCATCATCTCCCCATTGTCTGTTCTTGCTCGTATGAACCTCGGACAGCTCTTGGAAGCACACCTTGGATGGGCTGCAGAAAAACTTGGATACAAGGTAGCAGTTCCTGTCTTCGAAGAAGTTCCAGAAAGTCGTATCACTGGCGAGCTTGCAAAAGCAGGCCTTCCAGTCTCCGGAAAAGTCCGTCTGTATGATGGAAAAACTGGTGAGACCTATGGTGAAGACTCAGTCGTCGGTGTCGGATACATCTTGAAGTTGATCCACATGGTTGATGACAAGATGCACGCTCGTTCAACTGGTCCATACTCATTGGTGACACAACAGCCTCTCGGAGGAAAAGCCCAAATGGGTGGACAGCGACTTGGAGAAATGGAAGTCTGGGCGCTTGAAGCACACAAAGCTGCGTACACGTTGCAAGAAATGTTGACGATTAAATCTGACGATGTCTTTGGTCGAACCAAAGCATTCGAAGCGATTGTCACCGATCAACAGATCCCAGCAAGTAGTATTCCAGAATCATTCAAAGTCTTAATGCGAGAGTTAAACTCACTTGGACTTGATGTTGTGATGGAAGAGCCTGAGATTATTGAAGCTGAAGAACCAAAAGAGCCAGGAACTAAAGAGCTCTTAACCGACGCAAGTGGACAAACGATCGTTGCCGATGACCCAACCATGGTCATTGATCCAACCGACGTCGATCCAGATGTTGCCGGAGTGAAAACGGGCGAAGAAGATGACTTCGAAGAAGCCCAGGATGTAGCCGAAGAACGCGAGCCAAGTGCCGAAGAACTAGTGGAGGGAGAATAATATGAAGCAAATTGTTGATTTTTCAGCATTAAAAATCCAGCTCGCATCTTCTGATGTGATCCGCAGTTGGTCTCATGGTCATGTAACCAAGCCAGAGACTATTAACTACCGCACCTTGAAGCCTGAGAAATCAGGACTGTTCGCAGAAGAAATTTTCGGACCAACCAAGGACTGGGAGTGTTACTGTGGAAAATACAAACGAAGTCGCTACAAGGGCATTATCTGTGATAAATGTGGTGTCGAAGTCACTCAAAGTCGAGTTCGCCGTGAGCGAATGGGACACATTGAGTTAGCCTGTCACGTTGCGCACATTTGGTTCTTTAAAGGGGCTCCATCAAAGCTGTCTTTGCTTTTGGATATTTCTCCTCGAAACTTGTCTTCTATTGTGTACTTTAGCCAGTACATTGTCTTGGACGTTGATGAGGAAGAACGAACAAAGATTTTAGAGCAACTTGATGTTGACTGTGAAGCCGCTTTGGAAACACTGAAAACTGATACGGCTACAAAGATGGAAGAAGTCAAAGTTAAATTGACTGAAGACATTGCTGCCTTAAAAGACAAAGTGAAGGGCAAAGAAGCACAAGAACTCAAGAAAGAAGCATTGAGTCTGCGAGCAAAACAGACAATCGCTACCCTCAAAGATGATTTGGAGACGACTACTGCACAAACACAGGAAGTCTACAAAACAATCAAAGAAATGGTAAAGCGATTTAAGCCTTCAACGATCTTATCGGAAGATGAGTATCTCAAGTTGGATGAGTATAATGCCGCCAATCACCTTCGTGTTGGAATGGGTGCCGAAAGTTTGCTTGAGATTGTTCGACGTGTTGATTTAGAAGCATTGGCTGGCGAACTTATTGAAGAAGTTCGTGAAGCTGTCGGACAGAAGCGAGTGAAAGCAACCAAGCGGCTTCGTGTTGTGGAAGGATTTAGAAAATCAGGTACAAAGCCAGAATGGATGCTCTTGAAAGTGCTTCCAGTTATCCCACCAGATTTGCGACCTATGGTCCAGCTCTCAGGTGGCCGCTTTGCGACCTCAGACTTGAATGACCTGTACCGCCGAGTGATCAACCGAAATAACCGTTTGAAGCACCTGATCGATTTAGGAGCTCCAGAGATTATTTTGCGCAACGAGAAACGCATGCTCCAGGAAGCAGTTGACGCATTGATTGACAGCAGTCAGACAAAAATGACTCGTCGTCGAACGATGAAGAAACCATTGCGATCCCTTTCAGAAATGCTGCGAGGAAAGCAAGGTCGATTCCGTCAAAACTTGCTCGGTAAGCGTGTTGACTATTCTGGTCGATCAGTCATCGTCGTTGGTCCTGAACTGAACTTGAACCAATGTGGTTTACCAAAAGAGATGGCACTGGAAACATTCCGACCACACGTGTTGCGTGAGCTTATTAAGCAAGGGATTGCTCCAAACTTAAAGAGTGCAAAACATGCGTTGGAACGACGTTCCCCTGAAGTGTTCGATATCCTCGAACGCATCATCGAGAACTACCCAGTTCTGTTGAACCGTGCTCCAACACTGCACAAGCTTGGTATTCAAGCATTCTTCCCAGTCCTTATTGAAGGAAATGCAATCAGACTACACCCATGTGTTTGTGCTGGATATAACGCTGACTTCGATGGTGACCAGATGGCTGTTCACGTTCCATTGACTGAAGAAGCAAAGGAAGAAGCACGTACACTCATGCTTGCGCATCACAACTTGCTCAAGCCTGCAGATGGATCCCCAATTACAGTGCCAAACAAAGAGATGGCAATGGGTGCGTTCTACCTGACATCAGTCGATGAACACCGAGAACCTGCAAAAACGATCTTCTCTTCACAACTTGAGGCAGAACGAGCGTTCCAATCAGGAAAAATCTCGAATCGCCAATTGATTAAGGTCCGCATGACGATTCATGGAAAGACAGAAATAATTGAAACGACTGTTGGTCGAATTCAATTCAATGCTGTTCTCCCAGACTTCTTGCAGTTCATTAATGCTCCTGTTACCGCAGGTGTCATCAAAGACATCATCAAGAAAGCGATTGTGGAGCTGACAGGTGAAGAGACCATGTACTTGATTGACTCTGTGAAGAACCTCGGATTTAAAGCCGCAACATTCTCAGGTCTTTCTGTTGCAGTCTCTGACTGTCGCATGATCGAAGGCAAAGGTGCCATCATCACGGTTGCAAACAAAAAAGCTGAAGAGATTGAAGACTCCTATGCTCAAGGTCTTATTACCTTGGAAGAGAAGCGACGTCTGACTCAGCAAGTTTGGTTGGAAACAACTGATGATATCGCAGAAAAAACATGGAATGCATTGGATGACGATAACGCCGTGAAGGTGATGATCAACTCTGGAGGAACTCGTGCAAGTAAAGATCAAGTCAAACAGCTTGGTGCTATGCGAGGACTTGTGGTCGATCCGCTTGGAAAAATCGTGGACATGCCGACGAAGAGTAACTTCCGCGAAGGATTGTCAATTTTCGAATATGTGACATCTGCTCGTGGATCTCGTAAAGGATTGACTGACTCAGCACTGAAAACTGCTGATGCAGGATACTTGACGCGACGACTAGTCGACGTGGCACACGAAGCGATCATTCGTATGGATGACTGTGGTACGAACGAAGGACTTGAAATCGTTCGCGTTGGAACCCGTGAAAAAGTATTCCGTATGCGAATCTTGGGTCGTATCACCGCAACAGATATTGTCTCCAAAGGGAAGACACTTATCAGTGCTGGCGAAATGATTACTGAAGAGATTGCATCTGCAATTGAGTCATCGGATGTTCCATCACTGATCGTCCGTAGTCCATTAGCATGTACAGCACACGTTGGTATCTGTGGAAAATGCTATGGTTGGGATTTCTCAACAAAGCAAACAGTTACTCTAGGTACTCCAGTCGGCGTCATTGCTGCTCAAAGTATCGGAGAACCTGGTACACAGCTGACCATGCGTGTGAAGCATACGGGAGGTATCGTTGGACTTGACGTTACTCAAGGATTGCCACGTGTGGAAGAGTTGTTTGAAGCACGTATTCCAAAAGCTGTTTCTCCAATCGCTGAGGTTGCAGGAAAAGTAAGTATCGAGGAAACTGAAATCGGGAAGACAATAAAAATCTTGAACCCAAGTGCTGAGGAAGACGTTCTTGCTGAGTACACCATTCCAATTACCAATGCACCTGCAGTGGCAACTGGAGATATGGTTGCAGCTGGAAGCGCTTTAGCTCATGGTCCTCTCGATGTGAAAGAAGTCCTCGAGATTCGTGGAATGCGTTCCGCACAGGTCTACCTGATCGATGAGATCCAAAAGGTCTACGAAGGACAGGGTATTCCAATCAATGATCGTCACTTTGAAGTCATTGTGAAGAAGATGAGTGATAAGGTTCGCATTGAGCAATCCGGAAACACATCATTCTTGCCTGGAGAAATCATTGAGAAAGCACGATTCTCAGAAGAGAATCAGTCTGTCTTAGCTCAAGGTGGAGAACCAGCGACTGCAGCAGTAATGATGTTAGGTATTACAAGATCATCACTGTTTACGCAATCATGGCTATCGGCGGCTTCCTTCATGGAAACGACGCATATCTTGACTGACGCAGCTTCAGAAGGTCGTGTTGATCAACTGAGAGGCTTAAAGGAAAACGTCATTATTGGTCGATTAATCCCGACCAGTCCAGAACGTGCAGCAATGATGCATTAAGACTGATCATATATTGATACGCAAAAGGGCCTCTTCACCGAGGCCCTTTTTGGTGCTTGTTCCCACGCGCAGGCAACGAACGATCTCTTGCCCTCAACTAGTTGGCGTGGTACAATCACTTTCTTCTCTGAAGCATGGACTACCTAAGTGAAAAACCTTGGGAAGTAAGAGAGGACAATCAATTAGAAATAATTATTGCGACCCTGTGCTGGTCGCTTTTTTATAGGGAGAATATGCCGACAATCAATCAATTAATCCGCAAAGGACGCGGATTTAAAAAAACCCGCATTAAAGCAACTGCGTTGCGCAAGTCTTACAACAGTAAGACCCGTGAGATCGTTAAGACTGCCAATCCACAGAAACGTGGAGTGTGTACGGTCGTTAAAACAATGACTCCAAAAAAGCCAAACTCAGCTTTGCGTAAAGTGGCACGTGTGCGACTCTCAAACAAGCAAGAAGTGACTGCATACATCATGGGTGAAGGACACAACCTCGCAGAACACAGTATCGTTTTGGTCAGAGGTGGACGTGTGAAAGATCTTCCTGGTGTGAAGTATCACATCGTTCGAGGGAAATTTGACGCCCAAGGCGTCGCCAATCGTAAGACTAGTAGAAGTAAATACGGAGTGAAACGACCAAAAGCCGCAAAATAATATATGTCACGAGCACACACAATAACCAAACGCAATGTTGTCGCTGATCCAAAATATGGATCACTCAAAATTGCTAAACTCATCAACCGTACCATGAAAGATGGAAAGAAGTCATCTGCCCGCACGCAAGTGTATGGTGCATTTGAAATTCTTGAGTCAAAACTCAATAAGCCAGCAATCGAAATCTTTGAGGAAGCGCTGCATGCAGTGAGTCCACAAATGGAAGTTCGTTCCCGCCGCGTCGGTGGAGCTGCGTATCAGGTTCCAATGCCTGTTCGTGGACCACGAGGATTCTCGTTGGCGATTCGCTGGATGATTGAAGAAGCACGCAAACGTCCAAGTAGCACCTATCACTCATTTGGTGAGAAGCTTGCTGCTGAAATGTTGGATGCAATTAAAGGTGAAGGTGGCGCAATTGCGAAGAAAAACACCATG
>CAZWYZ010000057.1:0-5691 GCA_964638785.1 uncultured Pseudomonadales bacterium | reverse complement strand
CAAGGATATTCATCCGGTTATCCGCGCGGGGATTGCACATTATGAACTGGTTAAAATTCATCCCTTCATTGAAGGAAACGGCAGAACTGCACGAGCATTTAGTCTGCTCATTCTCTATGCAGAGGGATATGATGTAAAAAAATTGTTCAGTTTAGAAGAATATTTTGATCGAGATATCGATGGATATTACCGAGCAATACAATCAGTCCAGCAAAGTCAAAATCAAGACATGACATACTGGCTTGAGTATTTTTGTTTTGGACTGGCAATCGAACTTGATCGTGTGAAGCAACAAGTATTAAAACTTTCGCAGGATGCAAAGCTCAAAGATAGACTTGGAGGAATCCAGATTGCACTTTCTGAGCGCCAAATTGCCATTTTGGAAATGCTGCAACAAAAGAAAAGTGCAACAACGTCAGACGTACAAAAAATTCTTCCACTTATCTCTGCAGATACCATTTTGCGTGATCTAAAAGACATGATGAATAAGGGGTTGCTCAAAAAAGAAGGTGTGACAAAAGGAGTGGTGTATTATTTAAAAGAGCGATAACCTAGAGGAGGACAGTATGCCAAGAGAAAGAGAGCCAAAACCAATCGAAATTACACCAATTGCTCCACTACCATGTCGTCCTCTCGAACCGATGGAGCCAGTGTGGTATCCCGAACCAGTACCAACCACAGCGCCTCCTGCTGTGCCGCAACCCGAGCGTCCTGAAGAAGCTCCAGAGCTCATTCCAGCATAACTGTAGTGTCTGTCATAGTTGAGCATAGAATTGTGTGTTATCTTTCTAAGTATGACTTTCAGTGAATTCTCCACATACCTCGCTCGAATAGAAGAGACTACTTTGCGTAATTCAATTACTGTAATTTTGGCTGAGCTTTTCAGTAAGTTAGAAAAAGATGAAATAATTCCATCATGTTGGATGTTACTTGGGAGAATCTTACCACCATACGAGGGACTTGAGTTCCAGTTTGCTGACAAGATGATGATGAGAGCAACAGCCCTTGCGTTCGACGAAAAATTGGATGATATTCAACAGTCATATAAATCTGTAGGAGACTTAGCTTCTGTCGTGCAAGCAGTGAGCAGAACACACAGTGTTTCGAGTCAGAAAACAGTCACTCAAATTTATGCAGACTTAACGAATCTTGCACGAGAGAAAGGAGAAGGCAGTCAGGAACGGAAAGTGAATCAAGTGGTCGATCTCCTCTCAAAGCTTGATCCAGTGTCTGTCAAGTATGTTGTCCGTATTATTCTTACCCGTTTGCGTCTGGGGTTTTCAGATATGACAATGCTTGATGCATTGTCGTGGACAAAAATGGGAGATAAGTCAGATTGAGGATACATATCAATTAAAAAATGACATTGGTAAGCTTGCCACAGCATATCTTACAGAAGGTAAAGAAGGTTTATCTCATTTTGATATTGAACTTGGAATACCGCTCCAACCAGCACTCTGTCAGCGACTCAAAAGTGCGGATGAGATGATCGAAAAAATGGGAAAAGTCATGGTAGAGCCAAAGTATGATGGAACTCGCGTTCAAATTCATATCAACGGACAGAGTCAAAAAGAAAAAAAAGGTGGTGTTGAGTGGCTTGTGAGAACTTTTAGCAGATCGATGGAAGAATCAAGCAGTCAATTTCCTGAGTTAGCAAACGCGGTTCTCTCATTTGGGATTCATGACATTATTTTGGATTGCGAAGCAGTGGGGTATGATCCAAAAACAGGGAAATTACTCCCATTTCAAGAGACAATACAACGGAAGCGAAAACATGATGTCGATTTATTTGCTGCATCTATACCACTACGCTTCTTTGTTTTTGATGTCATCTATCTGGATGGGAAGAGTTTGTTGAAGATGCCTCTTTCGCAACGAAAAAAAATCCTTGCAACTCTTTTAGAGAATGCAAGTGAATCCTTTATTCTCTCTCCGTTTCTTATCACCGAGTCAGCGCAAGAGCTTCGTGAATATCATAAAGAGCAGCTTGATAAAGGATTAGAAGGGGCAGTGATTAAGCAGTATGAAAGTGTCTATCAACCAGGAAGACGTGGGTGGAGCTGGGTCAAGTTTAAAGAAGAGGAAGGAACTGCTGCAAAGCTTTCTGACACGATAGATTCAGTCGTCATGGGATATTGGTACGGAAAAGGAAAGAGAAATCAGTTTGGCGTAGGCGCCTTCCTGATTGGTGTTCGCGGAAAGGAAGAGCAAATACTCACTTTATCGAAAGTGGGGACAGGATTATCTGATGATCAATGGCGTGAGCTTAAAACTCGTTGTGAAACAGTCTTGTCAATCAAGATTCCCAAAAGTTACAACGTCCCCAAGTCTTTGATACCTGATGTCTGGGTTGATCCGACAATCGTTGTTGAAGTAGCGGGCGATGAGCTGACCGTATCACCAACGCATAGCGCTGGTGTTGCAATTCGGTTCCCTAGACTCATTCGTTTCCGTGATGATAAGAATGCATCGCAAATAACAACTGTTGAAGAACTTCAGTCCATTCGGTAGCTATATGAGCTTCGAAATAATTTCTTGAATTTTGTGTCCGCTCTCGTTATTGTATGTTGCCATCTTTTGGACAGATGGAGCATACTTCGTGATGTGTTGTGGATTTTCGGCAAGATCCTTGAGCAATGCAATTGCTTTGAGTGGATTTTCTTCAACATATCCAAGTGCATACTCCTGAATAAGTTCTAAGTTGCCATCTTCTTGACCGCTAATGTGTGTGAGTGCAAAGAAAGGAATGCCACACGCAATACTCTCAAATAGTGAATTTGGACCTGCTTTTCCGATAATTAAATCACTTGCTTGCATGTATTCGTGAATGTTATCAACGAATCGAACAACACTAAACCTCACTGAAGAATTCCTATTTGAATAGTGAAATGTTTTAATAAATACCTGCAGGCTTCTATACAAAGAAGTGTTGTTTCCACAGATAAAAACTACCTGGAGTGGCGTAGTGATCTGGAAGAAAAGAGGCAGGATCTTTAGTATCGTACTGCTTCCATCTGACCCTGCAGTAAAAAGAAAGGTCAACGGATGCGCCAGTAAATGCAACTTTGATCGAATCGATGATTTCTCTGTAGCAGGCGTAAACTGTTCTCGAACAAACCAGCCTGTTTGAGCTATTTGCTTCTCAGAAATACCAAAGTCTTGTAAAGCAGTGACTGCTTTTTCATCAAACACCAGATTTGATTGACTCTCTTCACATCCTTCGAGTGGATGAATTGTGCGAGGGTTTGCAATAGCATTGATTGATTTGATGGAGTGCTCAGTTGCGTACTTTGCACATATGTCATCGTAGAGAAAATAGGTTGAAATGATGAGATCTGGCTTCTGTTCATCAAATAGCGCCACTATTTTCTTCTCATATTTTCGAGAGATCATAGTGCGAGCAAAATTCTGAGCTCGTTTATACGGAACCTTAAATAGCGATGGGAATAACTGGTAGATTGGTAAGTACAGATCAAACTCAGGAATTCTGTATGGAATGACGATGCATTCATACTGTGTCTCAAGTTTTTGCTGTATCGCTTTGGCAATACTTAAATGACCTTCAGTACTGCTGAGGATGACAATTTTCTTCATATTTTTGTTCTTCTTTGACTGTACGATGCTCCACCACGCATAGGGTATGCACTTTTCGGAATAGTATATTCTTCAAGAAAGAATGCTTTTAAATGGTGCGGAAGTACCCGTCGTATCAACTCTAACTTACCACTTTTTTTATATCTGCGCATTGAAAAAGTAAATACTGGTTTTGAAAAGACTCTAAAAGTAAAGTTCTTTTTTACGAGTGCTTGAACAAATTCAGAGTCTTCCATAAAGTTTATTTTGTGATTAAAACCATTGGATGTGTGGAATGCAATTCGACTACAGCCTAGACATGCTCCCCAGCAAAAAGGCTTTTTGATACTACTGAGCAGGGTAAATAAGTAATTTTGAATAGACATAAAAATGGTATCTGCCATCGTACTCGTGTCTGGACGTGCAAAGACTGTCCACGCATCACAAGGATATTGTTTTAGTACATTCTTTAGATCTATTAAGAACATTGAAGTAATACGTGCATCTGCATCAAGAAAGAGAAGCATTTGTCCCTTCGCATGTTTGGCTCCAAGATTCCGTTGCGTTGAAACATTTCGTTCTACACATCGCTTTAATGTAAAGCGAGAGTCCTTCGTATGAAAGGTAGAAACTATCCGTGCCGTTTTGTCTGTAGAGCGCCCATCAACAATAATGACTTCAAAATTTCTGAATCTTTGGGCTACCAAGTCTTCTAAAAGCATAGGAAGGTACGCCTCTTCGTTTAGAGTTGGAATAATGACTGTGAAGAAAGGCTTCGACATGAGGTATAGTATACGTCATATGGTCATACTTGTTGGATTAGGCAATCCTGGAGCGAAGTATATTCATTCTCGCCATAATATGGGTTTTCAAGTTGTAGAACGACTTGGACAAGCACTCTTACTTGAAAACTGGAATGAAGATAAAACGTGTGATTCTCTAGTCTCTCGAGGTGAAGCGGCTATTCTGGTCAAACCTCAAACGTTCATGAACCTATCAGGAACTGCAGTGAAAGCACTCTTGAAGAAGTATGATTACGCCAATTTAGGAAAAAAAGACTTTCACTCTCTGTTTCTCATTTATGATGATCTAGATCTAGAAGTTGGCAAATATAAAGTGGTATTTGGTTCTCGACCCAAAATGCACAATGGTGTAAATGATGTTGTTGAAAAATTAGGAACTGATCAATTCTGGCACATAAGAATCGGAGTGGACGGACGAGGCGGCGATCGATCAACTGACCCACAAGAGTATGTGCTGAGTGGCTTTCGTGACGATGAGCAAATTTTAATTGAAAAAGTAGTGGACTCTATTGTAGAGCTTCTTAAAGCAAAAAATTCTTAAAAGAAAGCTGAATTAGTTACATATGAACGACAGTAAGAAAAAGCAATCATTCTCTACTTTAGCTGATATTATAAAAAACAGAGCTATGGCCGACACTGGCGGGCACATAACCCAAGAGTTTCAAGATTATGGGTATCGACTTGCTGTAGAACTCGATGATATGGCACATAAATCTTTGTACATGAGAATGGCAAAGACCGTTGATCGAAAGCTCCTTGAATCAGCAAGAACGTTTGTGCTTGATGCAAAGGCAAACAGCAAAGGAAGATTATTCATGTGGAAACTGAAAGAGTTAAAAAAAACGGTAAAAGCAAAACCGATAAAGAGCACTGAATGAGGGTGCTTTATTGGGTTCACTTTAAATTAGTGATACTATAGTTTTATGCAAAAAAATACAGCACTCGCCATTGGCTGGATTGTCTACATGGCTGTACTCGTGACTGCTTGGTTTCTGCGAACTCAAGACTTTGTTGTTATCAGTTTGGCCCTTGGAGGTAGTTTCATTGGTTTTCTCTTGCCCATTGTATTAGATGTATTGCTCCCAAAAATGATGGACGGCTCAGCAGTGATTGGGAGCGATTTTGCAAAAGGAATAGTAACGGAGAGTGTTCAACAGATTCGTCAGGGGAACTTGTCTCAGAATGAAGTGAAAAAAACACCACTGAGGTCGTACCCACTTCTTCTTGCGTATTTTGCGGCGACCATCTTCATTATCTCCTCTACTCAAAACTGGTTTGGACGTGGATTTGTCCTTGGTTTGGGTTTCTCGCTTAT
>CAZWYZ010000056.1:0-5705 GCA_964638785.1 uncultured Pseudomonadales bacterium | reverse complement strand
TCTTATCTTTGACCCAACAAGTCCTTTCTTAATTTCAGGAAATTTCTTTCTACTGATTATCAAAGGGATGTTTTTGATTGGCTTTGGCTTGTACGTTATTTTTGCATTTGCAGTCCTGCGTCAAAGCGCGTTGATGACTAGAAGTTTAAAAACAGGGTATAACCTTTTACTCTCACTTTTCTGCTGGCTTCATCTAGCAGCGGCAGTTGCAGTTTGGCTCTTTGCGCTGGTCTCTGTAGTAGCAAAATTTTTATCAAGTGCGCTATGATGAAAGATAGAATGGATAATTCTAGTCTCATCATCGGTATTCCTTCAGAGTCTGTGTGGTCTATTTCCACGACATTTGAGCATGAAAAAGCGCAAGTGACTATTGCATTGACAGTTCAAAAACAATCAGAAGATCCATCAATTGTTGGGAGAAATATTCTTCATGAGCTGCAGTCTTGGCTTGAAACACGTCCAAGCGTCCGTGAAGCACTGGATTTTTTGCCACACTTTAAACTCCCTGATGGAGCCCAAATTGTTATTTGGTTTCAAAAAGATTCACAGTCTCTTTTTGCTGTGTCAGGTGGGGTCGTTGGAGTGAAGCGAGAAGGGAAATATTACGAAATTATTCCACTACGAGAAGACTTTCAATGCGTCCAAGGTTCCCTTTTTGCGGGCGATGTACTCGTCTTTGGAACGAAACGTTTTGGTGCGGATATTCTCCCATCCCTTGTAGCGAGCAGTGATCCGCAGATATCAGCTCAAAAGTATGCACATGGTGAACAAGGATCGATTGACCCGACCATATGTGGTCAAGTTAAAAGTATCATGCCTGCTCCAGAGAACCAGCGGACGCCACCGCAAGTGGAATCTCCAGTAATTCCAAAAGAAAAAAGGGTTGTTTTACCCAAGAATGATGGAATGAAACCATCTGCATTGTGGCTACGACTGTCTCCAAGACACAAGAAAAGCATGGGACTGCTCCTATCAATAGGAGTCATTATTGTCGCAATTGTATTACTCCAACGCTTTGTCTTACTAAGCCGAACAAGAAGAATTCAGAATGTGACTGAGCCACTAACCTCGCGACTCACTACGATCTCGTCTTCCAATCAATCAAGAATGGAAAAAGAAAAAGCATTAGCTCAGCTCATAGCTGATACAGAGCAAGCCCTTGCAAGCAATCCTTCTGACATCGCAATTGAGCGCGAGTTAGGTAGCTTTCAACTTCAATTAAAAGGCGAATTTGAGCGTATTGCAAAACAAAAACACATAGAGAACCTACCTGTATTCTACGATTTTAGGCTTATCGCAACCGATTTTGTCGCCTCACAAATTCAGTACGATATTCCGGGTAGATTGGCGGTGTTTTTAGATACAGCCAGAGGTAAAATTGTTTCTCTTTCATTGGAAAAAAAACAGCCACAAGCACTTTCAATCAACACAGATATTGGAAAACTGCAGTCATTAACAGTGGTAGATCGAAATGCATATTTACTAGGAAACACTGGAATCTATGAAGTATCGTTACCGCTTGATACGCAGGGGAAAACAGTCGCCTCGTCTTCTGCTGATTGGGTGTCTCCTGAACGTATTGGGAGCTTTGCAAAGAATGTGTATATCTTTGATCCGGGAGGGCGGCAAATTTATCGCTATGACCGTGAAGATTTTTCTGCTTCACCATCAGCATGGTTACGCGGGAAAGAGGGAGTTGATTTTGAATCAGTTACTTCACTATCAATTGATGGTGATATTTGGATGGGAACGAACACTGGCGGAATGTATCGATTCACTCGTGGCGATAGGAGAAACTTCGCCTTCACAGATATTGTGAACGCGCCAGATACGTCAATCAGTATTTATACCGCTGAAATGTTGCCACATATTTATGTTCTCGAACCGCGAGCGAAGCGTATCGTTATTTTCGATAAATCAGGAGCGTATGTCTCCTCGCTTGTATCAGCGGACTTAGAATCGGCAACATCATTAATCGTCGATGAAGAAGGAACAAAAGCGTATGTCCTGGCAGGAAGTCTTGTCTATGAGGTTGAACTCTAGTCAAATCAGGCGAGCTGGATGGATGTAAGAGAGGGTATAATCAGGGGATGATACCGCTTATCGAAAATAAAAAAGCACGAAAGGATTATACAATTCTTGATACCATTGAAGCAGGAATTGTTTTAACTGGGCAGGAAGTAAAGTCTGTGCGTGCCAAGCGCTTGTCTATTCATGATGCCTTCGTACGAGTACTGTCTGGTGAAGTATTCCTTATTAATGCGCGCATTGAACAACTCCAAAACGTTGCCCATGTATCGTATGACCCCACACACTCTCGTAAACTTTTGTTGAAAAGAAAACAAATTAAAGATATTGAGGAGCAACTGCATACCAAAGGGCTGACGGCTCTTCCACTCCTCATTGGAACGCATAAGAATTTCATTAAGGTATTAATTGGCATTGGAAAAGGGAAGAAGACCTACGAACGCAAAGAGGAACTTAAGAAAAGAGACCTCAAGCGTGAGTCAGAGCGCAGCTTGAAGCTTCGAAAATAAGAGTGGAGATGCCCGGATTGAACCGGGGTCCGTATATGAACTTCTACATCGTCTACACACGTAGGTGATTCTTGATAAAGTATGAACGGTAAATCTTCAAGCCGTCTTCATACATCTCTCATCAAAGATTTCTACCGAAGGGATGAGATACCTTCGATGTAACACACTGACTGTGTTTCCACCTAAACCCTGACGTCAGTGAAATAAAGGTCTAGATGTCATTGGATTACGCAGTTGCGTAAACGTTTGAAGCGACTGGTGAGAAGTCAAAAAGACTCTTCACGAAAGCCACTGCATTGCTAACTTTAGTTGCAATTATGTTTTTGGCTCTGTTTTACGTCTTCTCTAGCCAAAGACGGTGTGCAGATGTAAAAGAGCGATACACGTCGAAACGTACATCCCCAAGAATCCTATTTTACCATATTTCTTCTCTAGTGCCCATGTGCTGATGCTAGTCCGTATACCTTGCCAGCTCCAGCTTTTTTGAGGGTTTTCGCGGCTGCAGAGAGGGTTGCGCCTGTTGTCACCACATCGTCAACTAGTATGTAAATGTCGCTTTTCTTGAGGCGAAGTGAGCATTTGAAGACATCTTCTAGGTTGTGAAGCCTGGCATCCTTCTTGAGCTGGGCCTGTGGAGTCGTGTTTCTAGTTTTTTCCAGGACCTTGTTGGTATATGGAATATGGAGTATTTTTGAAACTTCTCTTGCTAATATGTCACTTTGATTAAAACCACGTTCTCGTTGACGATCAGGGTGACTGGGGATCGGGAGAAATGCTCGTGGGTGGAGAGAGTGAAAAGCTGGTGAGCGATACGCGTATTCCGCAACGAAAAGTGCTAAGGTATAATTCATATCGAAGTGGTAGTGATATTTGATGTTTACAATCAGTTCTTTAACTGGTCCGCTAAATGTTGTGAGCACGAGTAGGCCATCGAGATTTGTCTTTTCTTTACAACGCTCATGAGTTGTGACGAGTGAGATTGGTTTCATGCAACCTGGGCAAAGCGGTGTTTTGTAGGTGGCAATTCGTTGATAGCACGAGGAGCACACATACGTACCCCAAGTGCCACATCCTACGCAGAATGTGGGGAAGAAAATCTCTAGGAAACCGTCAAACAGAGTCACCCACTCAGTGTATCAAATACAGCGAATGCATCTGACATATCTGTCATACTACGGTGTTCGGAAAGAGGTGTGTATCTACTATAGAGAGGACTCAATACTCATATGCAAGCTTTACTTAACTGGCTAGAAGCACTAGCTCAACAAATACCGGTACAATGGTTTGTGTTCATTGGAGCAATCGTTGAAGAAATTATCGCACCAATTCCATCTCCTGTGGTGATGATGCTTGCGGGTTCAATCGCAGCAAGTCAGGGGAGTCCACTGTATTTCATATTGTTTCTTGCAGTTATTGGAGCATTTAGTAAAACACTTGGTAGTCTTCTCATCTATTTCATTGCTGACAAAGCTGAAGATCTTATTATTAATAAGTTTGGAAGGTTCCTTGGCGTCTCTCATTCAGATACCGAAGGACTGGGAAAATACCTTGGCGAAGGCAAGCGTGACGATCTTGCGATTTTCCTGATGCGAGCAATCCCAGTGATCCCAACAGCGCCAGTTTCTGTGATCGCTGGCTTGATAAAAATTAACATAAAGACATATGCGATCAGTACTTTCTTAGGATTGATTGTCCGGAATACAATTTATCTCTATCTTGGCTACACAAGTTTGGGAGCTCTCGAATCACTCATTGAGGGGTTTGATAGTCTGGAGAAAGTGGGATATCTCATCTTAGCTGCCATTGCAGGAGTTGCACTCCTGTGGATGTATCGTAAGCGTCAACAGGGATCTTCATTACATATGATCGATAAGATCTTGGGATTGCATAAAAAGAAGAAGTAGAATGCCTGAGTATTTTGATTTTGCTCAAACGAAGTTTGTTCTGTGACTAAAAAGTGTATCAGGTCATTCGTTTCAGTTTGTGTTATGAGATCCACCTAGGTCCGAAACCTGTGTGTTCTTATTGCTAGTAGTCCAGTGATCTAGCGCAATCTTGATGGTTCTAGCGAGTTGCCTTTCAAAAGCCTCGGTCTCACTAGTATGAAACATTGAGTACTTGGAACTTATTCTTTAAAAGATCATGATTTTTAAAAGTATATAAAATACTGTGTATCCCCATCTCATTTGAAGCATCAATATTCGCCTTGTTATCATCAATAAAAATAACACTTGCAGGATTATCAACAGCATGGATTTTTTGGAGCATATTATGATAGGACTCAGGGAAAGGCTTGCGAAATCCTTGTTCGTACGATCGAAGAATAGTATGAAAACGAGTGTCTACTTTATCAATCCAAGCACTTGCACCGTTTTGCAGTTGGATTTGATCAGTAAGCATATGTATTTGGTATCTGCTCTTTAAGTCTTCAATATGAGCTAAAAGCTCCCAATCAATTCGGGATTTATCGATGATATTCTGATCCTCCCAATACCTGATTCCGTCTTCCACTTCAAAATTAAAATCATACTCTTTCTTTATTCGAGCTAGAAATTCTTTTGGAGTTTCATTCCCAGTTATTACAGCAGTTTTATTTTCCGACCAAATTTTTACAGCTTCTTGTATAGGAACATTAAAAATGACAGCCAAGTTATCTGGGTAACCAGTATGAACACCATCTAAATCGAGAATTACCCCTCCAAAGTCAAATACAATGTGCTCAATCATACTTTTGCATTCTATTAATTGTGGGCTGTCAAACCAACTTTTTGTTATTTCAGCTTTTTGTAGTGCGTACATACAACTCGTTCAGCGGTTTGAGTAGGGACTTTCAGAAGTTTTCATCTGTTGCGGAGAGGGAGGGATTCGAACCCTCGAGGAGCTTTCACCCCTAGTAGTTTTCAAGACTACCGCACTAAACCACTATGCGACCTCTCCTGATACTGGTATTTTACCAGAGAAATCGAGGAGTAAGAGAGTATTGTCGTATTTCGATCGATTTTCATACGAAAGGGGGCAGTGAAAAGGCTTGTTCAAGTTTGCACCACTCAAGCCAAGGTGCTATACTAGCTCCTGTGAACGTGTGTGTGACAAGGTGGGGCTCCCACCTTTTTTTAAAGGTAAATAGTAGTATTCAAGGAGAACTATGGCAGCAAGTGCTCAAGGATC
>CAZWYZ010000055.1:0-5801 GCA_964638785.1 uncultured Pseudomonadales bacterium | reverse complement strand
TTGCAGGAAATCAAATCCTTGGTTTGTTGAATATTTTCTCTGGTGGAACACTCGCAAATTTCTCAGTTATGGCGATTGGAATCAACCCATATATTACGGGCTCGATCGTCATGCAATTAGCAACAATGCTGATCCCGAAGTTAAAGGCAATCTCAAAAGAGGGGGAGTCAGGACGAGAAGTCATCAATCAATATACTCGGTTCTTGGCGTTGCCACTTGCGGTGGTACAAAGTATTTCTGTTTTGTTACTTTTGAATAGTCAACAGCTTGTCCAAACAGACGATCCATTTCGAATTGTCGCAATGATCTTTACGTTGGTTTGTGGCTCGATGTTACTGATGTGGCTCGGTGAACTTATTACCTTGTATGGTATTGGGAATGGAATCTCAATGGTTATCTTTGCTGGTATCGTCGGAGCACTCCCTGTGGCAGCTGCACAAACGGTAACAGTAACGCAAACTGCTTTTACTCAAATTGGTATCTTTGCACTGCTGTCGCTTGTTGTGATTGCAAGTATCGTATTCATGACTGAAGCCATTCGAAAGCTACACTTGATGCATGCCCGTCGCAGTCGAGGATCATCCAGTTATGGTGCAGCATCGACGTATCTTCCGTTGCGCATCAATCAAGCTGGTGTGTTGCCAATTATGTTTGCCGTCTCAATTATGTTGATTCCATCTTTTGGGGCACGACTTTTATTGTCAGTCCCAAATGAAGGTGTGCGTCAGATGGCATCGTGGATCGCCACAAACTTCCAACCTGGAAGTAGTTTTTATGAAGCGATTTACTTTGTCGTTGTCTTTGCGTTTACCTATTTCTCAACCGCAGTCTTTTTTGACCCAGAAGATCTAGCAGAAGAACTCAAGAAGAGTGGGGCATATGTTCCAGGTGTACGACCTGGCCGACCAACTGCTGAACTGATTTCCTATATTGTTGTTCGCATTACATTGGCGGGAGCAATCTACTTAGGCTTGATTGCGATTCTCCCTGCCATTGTGTCTCGTTTGATTAATAATCCAAGTTTGACTATTGGTGGAACCGGGTTATTGATCGTCGTCTCAGTGGTGCTGGAAACAGTCAAACAAGTCCAAGCATTACTCGTGAGTCAAAACTACGATAAGTTTGCCGAATAAAAAGAATGGATAGAAGTTAGTAGATAGTATTTAAGAGGAACTTTCTTAGTTACTACCTACTAGTTCCTATCTACTATATATTGGAACTAGTACTTAATAGGCTGTGTGTAGTTGCTACATACTGATGAAACTATGAAATTAATATTAATTGGGATTCAGGGAGCAGGAAAATCGACCCAAGGAAATATCCTTTCGGAAAAATTGGAAATACCATATCTTTCCAGTGGACACATCTTCCGTGAGATGACAAAGGAAAAAACGCAACTTGGACGCTTCTTGAAAGAGACACTCAACGCTGGATATTTAGTTCCAGATGATAAGACGATTGCAATTTTGGAAGAGTACTTAAGTCACCCTGAATATGTGAAGGGATATATTCTAGATGGTTTCCCACGCACCGTTCCACAAGCTGAAGCATTTTCAAATGGAGTTGATGCAGTTGTGTACTTAAAAGTTTCAGATAAAGAAGCATTGTGGCGTTTGGCTGGACGAGAAGAAGCTGGCGTCCGTGAAGACAACACGTTGCAGGCAATCAAAAAACGCATCAGTTTGTTCCACGAGAAGACAGAGCCAGTGATCGAATACTATCGATCAAAGGGCAGATTAGTTGAAGTGGATGGCGAGCAAGATATTGAAACGATTACGAAAACAATTTTAGAAAACTTACCTAAAAAGTAAGAGATTCGAATAGACATTCAAGGCCCTCTTGCGATGAATGTTGCAGGGGGGCTTTTCGGAGTAGAATACAAGGATATGACACGAAGTCAAAAAGAAAAAATCGAGATCATGCGTGAGGGTGGAAAAAAGCTAGCTGCTGTCAAAGCGGCGTTGGTTGCTATGGCAAAACCTGGTGTCAGTTTTGAATCACTGGAAGCCAAAGCGCAATCAAAGATTGCAGAGCTCGGAGCTCTTCCATCATTTTCGACGGTTGAAGGATACGAGTGGGCAACCTGCATCACGAAGAATGAAGGATGTTGCCATGGAATCCCAAGAAATCACACAGTGGCAGATCGGGATGTCTTAAAGATAGACGTCGGGCTGATTTGGAAGGGGTATCACGTGGATACGACCACAACGATCTATATTGGTGACAAAAGTGGTGCTGACCCAAAAACACTTCAATTTATTCAGGATGGGTGGGATATTTTGGACGAATCGATTGCAAAAGCAACCTTGGGTAACAGTGTCTATGACCTGAGCCACACGATGGAGGTAGGCATTGAAAGTAAGGGATATGGTGCCGTGTACCAGCTCACCGGCCATACAATCGGCAAAACTTTACATGAGGATCCTCAGATTCCTTGTGTGGCATATAAAAGCGATAAAAAACATAAGTTTTATGAGGGGCAAACTATCTGTGTCGAGGTCATGGATACCATGGGTGATGCCCGGCTAAAACTAGGAAAAGATGGGTGGACGTATGAGAGTGTCGATGGCAGTTTGACAGGCATGTTTGAAGAGACTGTTCTGGTGACGGCACAAGGGCCTGAGATCCTGACCCGGTGAAAATGGGTGTATGAGGGATATTTCCTCGAGTGTGCGAGTTGTTTTTCGCGAATAACTGAAAGGCAAGGTTGCCATCAGGAGCGGGTCATTTTCCACTCTTGAGAATGAGTTTTCTATCTGGTACAATGTGTTGTCTTACGGTAATTGAAAGGAAGTGGAAACTTGGGCGATCCGCCCACATACATTATGTCTCGTCTAAAACCTGGTGAATATGAAGTTGAAGGAGTTGTGTTAGAAGCACTCCCAAGTCTGACATACCGAGTACAAATCACTTCTGGACAAGACAACCTGATCGGCAAAGAAATTTTGGCAAAAGTGTCCGGTCAAATGAAAATGTTTAAGATTAAAGTTATGCCTGGTGACGGAGTCAAAGTACTCATGACCAAGTATGACGAAAAACGAGGAAGAATAACTTTCCGTTCGAAAGAATCAAAACCAATGCCAGCCATGGCCGCTGCGCAACTCGGTCTTGATGATGAAAACCAAGTAGTTGTCGAAGAATAACTCGTTCTTTCTAGACGAGTTGAGGAAAACTTTATGAAAGTAAAAGCAAGTATTAGACCACGATGCAAAGATTGCAAGATGCTCAAGCGTCACGGCAAACTTTTCGTGGTGTGTAAGAATCCTCGTCATAAACAACGTCAGGGGTAATCTTTTATGCCACGTCTCTCAGGTGTCGATATTCCAGCCGCAAAAATTAACCGAATCGCTTTGACGTATATTTACGGAATCGGAAGAGGTAATGTTGAAGAAGTTCTTCATGATGCTGGCGTCGATGGAGCAAAGCGAGCAAAAGAATTAACTGCTGATGAAATCTCTCGTTTACAGCGAGTCTTAGATCGCATGAATACGGAAGGAAACTTACGTCGAATCATCCGCGAAAATATTGAGCGACTCAAACGTATTGGTTCATACCGTGGTTCACGCCACATCAAAGGACTTCCAGCACGAGGTCAGCGAACTCGTGTAAACGCTCGTACCAAGCGTGGTCGACGTATGACAATTGGAGCTTTGAGTAAAGAAGTAGCAGCTAAAATGGATGCAGCCAAAACTGCAGACGCAAAGAAATAATCGTCTATGGCAACTGTTCAACCAACTAAATCGGCACCAAAGAAGCAAATCCCACGAGGACGTATCTACGTTCAGGCGACCTTCAATAACACAATCGTGACGATTACGGATGAGACAGGAAATACTATCTGCTGGGGATCCTCAGGAAACGCTGGGTTTTCTGGATCACGAAAATCCACCCCATACGCAGCGACAGTGACCGTTGAAAAAGCAATTGATAAATCAAAAGAATTTGGAATGCGACAGATGGACGTCTATATCAAAGGCCCAGGTCCAGGTCGTGACAGTGTTTTACGTGTTGTTCGTGCAAAAGGTATTCGAGTTGGAATGATTGCTGACGTGACCCCAATCCCACACAATGGGACGAAGCCACGCAAGCGACGCCACGGATAAACGTACCCCTACAAATACAAAAAGAATTGAATTATGGCAAGATACACAGGACCTAAACAGCGACTACAACGAGCCTTCGGTGAAGATTTGGGCTTGAAGACAAACTCAGTGAAGACACAGCGACGATTAGCTGTTCCTGCCGGTCAACATGGCAAAAAGGGTCGCAAGAAGGTTTCTGACTATGGTTTACAGTTACGTGAGAAGCAGAAAGTAAAAGTGATTTATGGTGTGCTTGAAAAAGCCATGCATAAGTACTACGAAGTAGCGACCAAGACGCCTGCATCAACTGGTGTAGCCCTCTTAAAGCTCTTGGAACGTCGTTTGGACAATGTGGTGTTCCGATTGGGATTTGCTCCTACTCGAGCATCTGCACGTCAATTAGTTTCACACAACCACGTGTTGGTGAACGGAAAAAAAGTAACTGTTGCATCATATCTTATTAAAGTTGGCGATATCGTGGCACTTCGTGAGAAGGCAGCCTCGATTCCACAGGTAGCAGCACTCTTAAAAGATGAAAAAGCTGTTCCTGGTTGGTTAGAGAGAAAAGCAATCGTTGGGAAAGTCGCTCGTTTCCCAGAACGTGATGAAATTGACTATGACGTCAATGAGCAGTTAATTGTCGAATTCTATAGTAAATAATACTCACGAAACAGAGTCTCTCGCCATATTATTCTATGAGAGGCGTTGAAACGTACAGGAGAACCATATGACACAACCAACATTTTTGATCACGGTCGATAAACAAGAAGGTAACTACAGTCAATTGTCTTTTGAGCCATTAGAACGTGGCTACGGACAGACCATTGGAAACGCACTTCGCCGTGTCTTGCTTTCGTCACTCCCTGGTTTTGCAATCACCTCAGTCAAGATTGATGGTGTTTCACACCAGTTTTCAACCCTTGAAGGAATGAGTGAAGATATCGTTGAGTTCATTTTGAACTTGAAGCAAGTTCGCTTAGCATCCGACTCAATGGAGCCAATTGAACTTTCAATTGATTCCAAAGGAGATGGAGATGTTACTGCTGCAGACATCCAAGTGTCAGGAAACGTCAAAGTCGTGAACCCTGAGCTCCATTTGGCTACATTGGCTCCAAAAGCCCGATTGTCTGCCACCATGACTGCTGAATATGGAATGGGATACTCAATGGCAGAAGAGCGAACAGGTAGTGGAGTCGGTGTCATCCCAGTGGATGCATTGTTCTCGCCAATTGAAAAAGTGAGTTTCAAGATTGAATCAACTCGTGTTGGTCGTCGTACTGACTTCGATAAACTCGTTTTGGACATCTGGACCAATGGAACAGTTGAGGGAAAAACAGCTGTTGAAGAAGCTGCAAAAGTCTTGGTTGCTCAGTTTACCCAGATTTTTAGCCCAATCGTTTCAGACACACCAACAGTGGTTGCTCCAACCTATACCAAACAGGATGAAGTCATGAAGTTGACTGTCGAAGAACTTGACCTTCCAACTCGAATTGCAAACGCACTTCGAAAAGGTGGATTCAAGACAGTTGGTGACCTCTTAGCAAGTAACAAGTCAGATATAAGTAAAGTAAAGAACTTGGGTGGAAAATCAATTGAGATTGTTCAGGAAGCTTTGGATAAGAAAGGTTTGTCACTTGTATGAGACATCGATCAGCCACTAGCCATCTAGGTCGTGATACCGAGCAGCGCAAATCATTGTTTAAGAACTTGATTCAAGCT
>CAZWYZ010000054.1:0-6332 GCA_964638785.1 uncultured Pseudomonadales bacterium | reverse complement strand
AAAGTATCTGTATCAAAATACACTCCATCATCAATCACATAGGTATGGCCATTTTTCTCAAGTCTTTTGATGAGTTCGATTTGATCGTCAATATGTGCAGTTGCACGACACGACACGGTCGGTCGTAGTATTCCCATGCTTTTAATACTTTTCCAGAAGAAAGCTTCAAACTCTTGTGCTACTTCCCATACATTCTTTCCGTATTTCCGTGCTCCCTTTTCCATCTTATCTTCACCATCATCTGCATCTGAGACAAGATGTCCAACATCGGTGATGTTCATGACATGTTGAACGGTAAAACCTGCATGTGTAAGTGTTCGCACAAGCACATCATCCATCAAGTATTTTCGCATATGGCCAATATGAGCGTAGTCATAGACTGTAGGTCCACAGGCATATAAACCGATTTTGCCTTCAACGAGTGGAATGATTTCATCGACTTGGTGCGTGAGTGTATTGTATATTTTCATATAAAAAATCCGCTACTTGGAGCGGATAACTATGACAGCAACCAATCCAAGCATCTTGCCTAGATAGTACAACAGGTGACGTCAGAAAGCTGTTGCGGTCTTGTCATAGCTAAAAGTATACAAAGAAAGCGCACAGAGTAAAGAAGGAGATTATCCTGCTCCAACTCTTTTTTCTGCGTTCGATGCATCTTTTGCAGCTTGAACAGACATGTCTGACGATCGCCTCTTCTCCAGCTGTTTAATCTCAAACTTCTTTTGTTCCTCATGTTGCATCTGCTGCTGCCGAGTCTGCTCTTCCATTTGTTTCTTTTGTTCGTAGTAACTCTGGCTTTGCTGAATGATCTTTGAATGCAGTTCCTGATGCTGCTGCACACGATACGTATCGTCTTGTTGCATTTTTTGCTGCAGAGCAGCTTGTGCCATCTGTCCACTGTCACCTTTCTCTTCCGTCGAACCAGGTTTCCCATCAGCTTTTGGTGATGAACCCAATAATTCCTCAAGGATATCGAGTGGCGTCTTCGCAATTTGTTTTACGGTATCAGTAGCTGCTGCTTTCACTGTGTCTTTAACATCAGCAGAAACATCTGACACTGTTTGACCTATTGCCTGTGCAGCTGATTGAAGTACACCCATGCTGGTATCATACCTTGTCTAGTGATTAATGGACAAGTGCCCTGCGTTCTTTTATGAGTCTGGTTTTCATTTTTCCGAGTGCTCCAAAAAAAGTGGAATAAAAATCTGCTCCCATTTCCTTGACTGCGATTTGACGACCTTTTACATTGCCCACTATTTCAACAATGGCATCTGTTTTAGCGCCTTTTCTTTTCGAGTCGACGTCAAGAATGACGGTCAGATTTGTCAGATAGTTTGATGAGTATTTTGAAAGTTTTTCAAGTTTTGAAGTAATGAAGGTTTTGAGACCTGAAGTAAGAGGAATATTTTTGCTTGTGAGTGAAACTTGCATCGTGAATCTCCTTATTGAAATGGGTGTGATCATGTTCCTAGACCATTGTTTTTTACATTCCCCTCCTTCCTTCGAGTGCACGTGCCAATGTGACACCATCGGCATACTCGATGTCCGCACCGATTGGTAATCCATGACCGATGCGTGTAATACGTAGATGATTATCTTCACCTACGCTGCTGAGATGCTCCTGAATAAGTGATTGAATGTACATTGCGGTGGCTTCACCTTCCATGGTTGGATTGGTTGCAATGATCACTTCTTCAACAAAAGGAAGTCGTTTCAAAATATCTCGAAGATATAACTGATCCGGTCCGATGTTATTGAGAGGAGAGATTGCGCCATGTAACACATGGTAGTACCCGCTATACGTATCACTTCGTTCAATTGCGAGCAAATCCAATGGTTGCTCAACAATACATAAGAGTTTTTTATTTCTTGTTGAGTCCGAACAGATCTCGCACGGATCGGCCTCTCCGACATTGTGACACTGCGAACACAGCTTCGTATTCTTTTTTAAATCGACAAGTACTGTTGCAAAACGTTGGAGTTCGCTTTCTGGATTATGCAGAAGGTAGAAGACCAACCGCTGTGCAGACTTCGGTCCAACACCTGGAAGTTTTTCAAATTGTTCAATCGCTTGACGGATAGCTCGAGGAAGTTTCATGTAGCGCCTACAACACTACACTAGGTTTTAAAAAAATTCCAGGCCCTTGCACCAGTTGCCTGAAATCAACTACGATAGAAGGGATGCATTTTTCAAATGAACGAGCTGGATCTATTCGTCCCGGTTCAAAGGCAACACTAGTCGCCCACTTACTCAAAGAAAAGATTCCTGTTGAATCAGGATTCGTTATTGGTGCTCCTGCATTCGATTCTTTTATTGAGATGAATAGTATCCATGAGAAGTTAGAAGAAATGCTACAGTCCGTGGATGTCAGCTCACTCAAAGAGATTCAATCAGTTTCTCGCGCAATCAAGCGCACGATCCTCCAAGGAGACTTCCCTGAAGAAATTGCCAGACAGATCTTGCAGATGTATATCTCAATTGGTCAACCACGCGTCATGCTTTCTCCAAGTTTCTTTGGGCAGAACACAGAAGAAAATCCAGTATTTACGGAGATTAACAGCTTCTTTTTTGGGTATTACGGAGATGCAAACCTGTTTGAAGGAATAAAAGAAGTGTGGAGTCGATTCTTTGATGCAAAACCCCTCTTCTATCGGTTAAAACATGGGAGAAATCATTTTTCAGTTCCATTCAGTATTTGTGTTCAAAAGCAGCCGTCGTACAAAACAACAGCCGTTATCTTCACTGATGATCCGACATCACAAACAAAACAAACGACGTTGGTGAAGGCAGTCTTTGGTGAAGGTGCATTGATGGACGAGTTAGAAGGAGCTGATTACTATTGGGTAAAAAGAGGCAGTGGAGAACTCTACAACTCACTCTTTGATACACAGCAAGAAAAAATTGAAAGCGTGAACGGTCGAGTCCACACAGTAAAACTGTCATCGTCTCAAAAAGAAAAGCGTAAACTCTCAGCAGTCCAACTCGAAGCAGCGGCAAAACTTGCAAACCAGATTCAGCAAAAATTCTTTTTCCCTCAGATATGTCGAGTCGGTTTTGATGGAAATCACTGGTCGGTTATTGATGTTACTCCCTTCTCTCCTAACTACGAGCAAAAAAAGATGGCGCCTGCTCCAGTAGCTCATTCAGAGGCGAAGGCGCAACGAAGTGGGAGTGCTGTCGCAGGAAAACCACGAGTGGGATTGATTCACTCATTGAGTGGCGCCACTCATCTTCCACAAGCAACAGCCATTGAGGGTCACTTATCACTCGATCCAAGTGCCTTCCTCCATGTGTATTCAAATAATCTCACACCACAGAAGAAAAAAGCATTTACCTATGAACTCCAACATTCACTTGAATTTATCCTGACTCATACTCATGCGCATCAAGGGTTCTTGTATTCTTTTGACACTGACTACGATAATACCGATGCACTGACTGCTCAACTTGAAGCACTCGTGAAAGTACACACTACGCACCCAGCACTTCCAATTGGTCTGACGATCCAATCGAAAACAACTGAGGAGTACCAGAGAACCATCGCACTGTGGATGAAAAGTGGTCTCCCAAGATCAAGTAAGATCAGCCATATCATTCGACTATCAACACCAGCATCTATGTATCACATCGCTGCGTTCACCCAAGTTGGAGTTGATTCCATTCTCATAGACCTCGATGCTCTCTCCCATGCAGTCCATGGTGGAATCGGGCACCAATCTGGAGCACAAGACTCTGAAGCGTTGCTTGATATGGTACACAAAGCGGTTCAAACAGCATCTAAACTCGGTATAGGCATAATCCTGCAAAGCCAAAGTGTCCCGTCCCATGCTATGCTGAATGCAATCCAATCCTCCGTCTCTGTTGAATGGCTTACAACGGCACAATCGTATCGACAGTTGACGACGAAATAAGATTTATGGCAAAAATAGCAAACATACTCGCAAGAGAAATTCTTGATTCACGCGGTTTTCCAACCGTTGAAGTTCGAATAGATCTTGATACCGGACATAGTGTCAGTGCAAGTGTTCCTGGTGGTACTGGAACTGGCAAACATGAAGCAGTCGAAGCTGTGGCAACAGTGAATGATGTGATTAAACCACTACTCGTTGGTCAAGATCCTTTGCGTCAAACGGCAGCTGACCAAATTCTCTACAACCTTGATGGAACGCCAAATAAAAGTAAACTTGGGAGTAATGCAATCCTTGGTGTTTCTATGGCAGTCTGCAAAGCCGGTGCAACAAGTGTCGGAATGCCTTTGTATAAGTATCTTAAAGAGAAATATAACTTAACCACACAGTTTCACATTCCCTCTCCCATCTTCAACCTCATTAATGGTGGAGCACATGGAGCGGGAAACTTAGATTTTCAAGAATTTCACGTCATCCCAACAACAAACAAGCCATTCTCACAATCATTACAACTTGGAGTTGAGTTCTTTATGGCATTGGAGCAAGTACTCATCTCAAAGAATGCAATTCATAGTGTGGGAGTTGAAGGAGGATTTGCGCCAAACTTATTTACCAATTTAGACGCATTGGAATTATTGCTTGAGGCTATGAAGAGAACCCCTTATTTATTTGGCCAAGATTTATTCTTAGGTCTCGATGTTGCGGCAAGTTATTTCTATAAGAATGGAAAGTACTCAATCCGAGATCGACAAGAACCATTTACTCCAAAAGAGCTCTTGGAATACTACAAAGAACTCAACAGCAAATATCATATTTTCTCGATTGAAGATCCATTCCAAGAAGATGATTGGGCGACATGGAGTGAGATTACCGCCCAACTCTCTGATCGGGTTGTGATTGTTGCAGATGATCTTGTCACCACAAACAAAGAGCGGCTTCAGAAAGCAATAGCGCAAAAAGCATGCACCTCGATTATGGTGAAACCAAATCAAATTGGAACGATCAGTGAAACTGTTGAGGTTATTAAAATTGCCAAAGATGCAAAAATGCAAGTGATTGCTTCCCACAGAAGTGGAGAAACAAACGATGATTTCATTGCTGACTTTGCGGTCGGCATGGGATGTGAGTACGTAAAATTCGGCGCCCCTATTCGTGGTGAACGTGTCTCAAAGTACAACCGACTACTTGAGATTGAGACTGAAATCCAGTCACACGCCTAGAGAGCTGTTTTCAAATAATTTCGTATGTCCTCTACCCCAAAACCAGTTGTGCTCCTTATCCTTGATGGATGGGGAATCGGTCCATCAAACGCAGGAAATGCAATCTCGCGAGCGACTACTCCAAACATAAAAAAATACAGCGTGGCATACCCCCACACACAATTGACTGCATCAGGAGAAGGTGTCGGCTTACCGCGTGGTGAAGACGGAAATACTGAAACTGGACATTTGAATATGGGAGCCGGTCGTATTGTCTATCAGGATTTACCTCGAATTAACATGAGTATTGCCGATGGAACTTTTGCAGCCAATCCGGTGTTCACGCAAGCATTTGATCACGCCAAACGAAACAAATCTGCTCTACACCTCATGGGACTTGTTGGATCTGGTGGAGTACACAGTAATATTGAACACTTATACGCCTTACTTCTGGCTGCAAAAGCAAATAACTTGACTGAAAATGTCTATCTCCATTTATTTACTGACGGACGAGACTCACCTCCTACATCAGCAATGTCGTTTATCCAACAAATCCAAGATCACTGTACGAGTGTCGGTGTTGGCGTCATTGCGACGATCATGGGTCGCTACTATTCCATGGATCGAGATAAGCGATGGGATCGCATTCAACTCGCATATGATTCGTTAACTGCCGGGAGTACTGCGACGACCAGTGATCCAATTGCTATGGTGCAACAGCGGTATAACAGTGGTGAGACTGATGAGTTCATCAAACCAATATCAGTTGTTGGCGCAGATGGAAAACCTGTCGTCATTCGCGATAATGATGCAATTATCTTCTACAACTTTCGTATTGATCGCCCACGCGAGCTCACAAAAGCATTTGTCCTCCCTAATTTTGAAAGTGGTATTTCTTCAGAAGGATTTGATCCATATACCGTCAAGTACAGCCATACTCATATCCAACAACCTGCTGCCACGCAAACCTTCAAACGGAATATTGTTTTAAAAAATCTTTTCTTTGTGACAATGACAGAATATGAGCGAGGTCTTCCTACAAATATTGCGTTTCCACCCCAAATTGTTGAGATGCCTCTTGGACGAGTCCTTGCAGAGCGTAATGTGAAGCAACTGCGCATGTCTGAAACTGAGAAAGAACGTTTTGTAAGCTACTATTTCAATGGACTCAGAGAAGATGCATTCCCAGGCGAGGATCGTATCTTCATTCCAAGTAAAAAA
>CAZWYZ010000053.1:0-6338 GCA_964638785.1 uncultured Pseudomonadales bacterium | reverse complement strand
CTTCTTTCTCTTCTTCGGGAGTGAGTTCTGATTTTGCTTCCAGAACTCGAATGCGGTCAATTCTTTTTTTCATTGTCTCTTTGAGCACATAGTCAGCGTGTTCACTCAGGGCTTTTTCAAGCTCTTCTTGAGTAAGAAAGGATGCTGATAGCTCACTGGCTTCAAGATATAACGTTGATGCGCTGTCTTGAAAATGAGCAGGAAGGCTTCCGACCACCGCTCCAATATCAAATCCTGACTGATTTTGTGAGAATGCAGCAAAAACTTCCTTCCACGGTGAGGCAAACTCAACTTTCGAAGTGATTTGCGCAACCCAGCTTCGTGTGTGTGCATCTTCACGAGCGAACGCTGCAAACAGCAACAACAGAATATATCGCTCCAAAATGTCCCGACGAGAATAGGTAACTTTCTTTTCTTGAACGGACGACACTTGTTTCTCAGGAGGCGGGAGCTTTACTTTTCGCATCTCGTCTAAAAAGACGTCATCACTTACCTGCAATTTTTTTGCGACTTGAGCAATGTAATGTGCTCGCTCCACAGCATTCGAAATACCAGACAACAATGGAGCCAGCTCTTTTGAGATTTCTCTTTTCCCATCACCTGTATTCGGATTGTATTTTGTAAAGGCGACATTGATTAAATACTCATAGACGGAGACACTACTCGCCACCATATCCCGCCAAAGCTTTGGATTGTGACGTGCCAGTTCATCCGGATCTTTGCCCCCAGTTAGTTCGATCACACGCAAAGTAACATCAGCTTTACTTTCTTTGACCAAAGAAATTGCACGTTTGGTTGCTTCAATACCTGCCTTATCTGCATCAAGTGCAAAAACAATCCGCTTTACCATACGGGCTAGAAGTTTAATTTGTGCTTCACTCAGTGCTGACCCTTTGATGGCTACCACATTCTCAATACCAGCCTGCATGCTTGAAAGCGCATCAAACTCCCCTTCACACAAAATAACTTCTTCACTTTTTCTAATAAAGGAAGAAAGCTGAGAGTATCCAAAAAGAAGTTCACTCTTATGATAGAGGTCTGTTTCCGGTGAGTTTATATATTTTGCGTCTTTTGCATCTGCATCTAGAATTCTTCCCGAAAACCCAACGACTTCACCCCGATGCGTCGTGAGTGGAAACATCAATCGTCCTCGAAAGCGATCATAGACCCGTCCCCGATCATTTTTCACTACTAACCCAACGTCAAGTAAATCAAGTAGTGAGAACTGTTTTTTCCCAATAAGGTACGCCTGAACACTGTCCCAACTTGCTGGAGAAAAACCAAGCTTAAAGAGATCAATAGTACTTTGACTCACACCTCTTTTTGCAAGATACTCTCGCGCTGGTTTTCCAATCTCATGATGAACAAGAATGTAGTGATAGAACTCTTTGGCAAATGAGAGAACTGCAAGCCAACGTTCTCTTTTTTTGTCTTCTTGTGTAAATGGGACCGACTCGAGCGTGATGCCAGCTCGCTTTGCGAGCTCTTGCAAACTCTGGGCAAACGTTAAGCCATCCATTTTTTCAAGAAAGGTAAAGCAGTCACCTGCTTCCTGACAGCCAAAACATTTGTATCGTCCAAGCTCCGGGGTCACAAAGAATGAAGGAGATTTCTCGCCATGAAACGGACATAAGCCTTTGTAATTTTTACCGGCGCGGGTTAACTTCACTCGTTCACCAATGAGTGCCACGAGATCAATGGCATTCTTCACTGAGTCAATCTGGGAGGACATGATGTGAGTATACTACACGAGAGCTATGGATCATTTATACTTTTTCGGACGATTTAACTTCCCCCACGTTGGATATCTCTATGTCATCAGGGAGGGCCTGTTACAGCTAAAACCAACGCATGGAATAACGATTGTCTTTTCAGTCGAACAGGCAACGTGGGGTAAACACGCGATTGCGCTTACACATAGGCAAGCGATGTTCTCGCTGGCGATTCAAGAGCTGCCAAAAGAACTCAGCCAGCATGTCCATTTTTCCTCCATTGAGTACGAACTTCAAAAAAAACGCGGGGATGCATATGGAGGATACACGATCGATACCCTACAAGAGCTTATCCAGAATAATCCTGGCGTTTCTGGAATCATTATGGGCGCTGATGCAATGCTTGGGACGCATCGTGGTAAAGATGGATTTACAGCCTGGAAGAGTTGGGAGGAGATACAAAAAACGGTCACTGTCATAACTCTGCCACGAGGACGTTTCACATCAGTCCAAAGCATTCAAACCCAACTTCCACCCAAAGTCCATCCAAAAATTCTCACAGCTGTCCCCAATCCAACAGAACGAGACGCGTCATCAACTGCAATCATCCAAGGAAATCATGCGTTTCTTCCAACTAAAGTACGCGCATATGCGCTAGAGCATGCACTCCTGGTACAATACTAGATTGTGAGAAAACGAATTTTTCTTCTACTCAACCTCTTTCTCTTGTGCGCACTGCGTCTACCAACGCCGACGCATGCCCAAAACTTTACAACCAAACTTACGTCCACCTACGACGTGAAAGAAGACGCCCTTACCCATATCTCTCATGTTTTTTCCATCACAAACACATCGAGCACCCACTACGTCACAACGTATGCTTTTGAACTTGCAGGAACGCAATTAAAGGATGTCACCGTTCTCAATGAAGGAGAGAAAATTGATGCAAAACTCACGAAGGGACGGAACAAGACAACCGTCTCTTTTATCTTCCCAGATAAAAAAGTTGGAACCGGTCAGGAACGTCGATTTGAGGTGACATATATCAGTAGTGATACGGCAACAAAAATCGGAAAAACGTTAGAAGTTTCCATCCCACGACTTTCAGATGCATCACTTTTTTCCACGTATGCGGTGAATATTCATGTACCTGCTACCTACGGTACACCTATCACTTCGCAACCAAAACAGTTCACCACCAGCACAAACGGAGGGAAAACAACACTTCATTTTGAAAACCTCGGAAACAAAACAGGAATCAGCGCATCTTTTGGGAAACAGCAATTTGCGAAGTTGGCTTTAACGTATCGCCTTCTGAATCAGAGTAGTGCAAAAACAACCGCAGAGATTGCACTTCCTCCAGATAGTACATTTCAACGTGTGTTTTATGACTCCATCACTCCAAAACCAAGCTCCCTGCGAAAAGATGCTGATGGAAACTGGCTCGCAGCTTTCGAGCTTGATGGAAATCAAGAACTCCAAGTTGATGCGAAACTCTATACAGTTACTCAAGCAACACCACAAGAAAATGCACAACTTTTAGAACGAAAACCAGATTCAGCATATCTCTCGTCTCAACCTTTTTGGCAAACCAATGATGCAAGTATTGCTCGTATTGTCCGCGAGTTACGAACGGCAGAAGATATTTATAGCTTTGTCGTCAGGACGCTCCACTATGACTATGCAAAACCATTCTCAGAAACCAGACGATTGGGAGCAACTGAGGCACTAGCAAATCCAAATAGTAGTCTTTGCACAGAATTCACTGATCTCTTTATTACACTCGCTCGGAAAAAAGGGATCCCTGCGCGAGCAGTCATTGGTTATGCGTATTCTCAAAATGCTGATTTAAGACCGCTTGGTTTTTCCAATGACATCCTCCACACTTGGCCTGAATATTGGGATGACACAATGGGGACTTGGATTGCTGTCGACCCAACATGGGGACAAACAACCGGTGGAATGGACTACTTTCACCACATGGATTTCAATCGAATTGTTTTTGTAACCCAAGGAATATCAAGCACTTCACCGATGCCAGCTGGCATGTATAAAACACCTGGACAAGAGTCAAAAGATATTACAGCAGAATTTGTTGATGCAGTTCCAACCTATCCTGATTCATATGCGACCACACTGCACATTCGCCCACGAACACTGCTTGGTCTCACAGACACCTACACGATCTCAGTGCAAAACACTTCGCTCCATGCGGTCTATGCAGTCCCTATTTCATTGCAAGCGGAAAATAAAGATGGCACCGTGGAGCTTGAAAATAAGATCACGCTCATTCCATTAGAAGAACGCGAAATTCCTGTACAATTACCACGCAGAGGACTGTTTTCCCAAGGGACGAGTATAATTACTGTAAACGTAGGCGGACAGTCCTTCACCCATGAACTCACACTCAAAAATACCATCAGACAGTACCTCCCCCTCATTGTCATCACCTTCTTGGTGGCTACAAGCATCGGAATCTGTATCTACATCACCAGGCGTTTACTGGTTCCTCGATGGCAGCGGTAATGTGCTCTACGTTGGGAAAGCAAAAAACCTCAAAAACAGACTACGACAGTATGCCAAACGAGAAGATGATCGACCACAGATTGGAATGCTGCTTGCTGCCACCGAAAAAGTGTTGTGGGATGAGCAAGCAAGCGAACTTGATGCACTTCTCGTCGAAGCAGAATTAATCCGTCGATATCAGCCACAATTTAACATCTTATTAAAAGATGATAAGTCCAATCTCTATGTATGCATTGGAACAGGCGAGTTTCCTCTCGTTTTTACATCTAGAAAGCCTGAGATACTTCGATCCCATGAGCGCTGGACAACTTTTGGACCATTTCAATCCGGATACAAGGTAAAGCAGGTGCTGGAAATTGCACGGCGCATATTTAAATGGTGTGATCATCCACACGCAAAAAAGCCATGTTTCTACTATCATCTTGGACTCTGTTCCGGCGCATGTGTTGGGAACATAAGTGAACAAGAGTATGCAGCGATGATCGTGAACTTGAAAAAATTCTTACGCGGAAAAACGAGTGAGCTTATCAAAGAACTCAAAGAAGAGATTCTCGTGCATAGCCAAAACCAAGCGTTTGAAAAAGCTCATTCTATTAAGGAACAGTTAGAAGCATTACTGGTTGTCACTTCACCAAAGTATCGGCTGCGACCTGATATGACCATCCCCATGCTTACAAATAAGATGGAAGAAGAGTCACTTATCAGTTTACGTTCAATCTTGAGACAGTATTTATCACTGCCCGCATCTGCTCCGTTGACTCGGATTGAAGGCTACGATATTTCGAATATTTCTGGCACCAATGCGAGTTGTTCAATGGTGACGGCAATTGATGGAAAGATGGACCATAGCGAGTATAAACATTTTGGAATAAAAACGCTCAATACACCAAATGATTTTGCGATGTTAAAAGAAGCATTGACGCGTCGACAGAAACATCCAGAATGGGGTATTCCCGACGTTGTGCTCATTGATGGAGGCAAAGGTCAGCTGCGAAGCGTCCTATCAATTTGGGACTGGCCAACAATTGTTGTCTCAATTGCGAAAAAACCAGATCGACTTTTTGTTCCACTCAAGATCATTGAGCGCAGAAAAGAGACCATTGTGTGCAAAGAAATTCCACTCACACCTGAGCTTCCAGCGACCAGATTACTTCAATCGATTCGCGATGAGTCGCACCGATTTGCAAAGCGATTACACATCATCAAGCGAAACAAAGAGTTTCTCAAATAAAAAAGAGTTATGATGAGAGTATGCGATCACTCATCCGACATTGGTTTCTCTATATCCTGACTCTCTTCATTCTGGATCGAGCATTTCCATTTATCACCATTACAAGTGAAGTTGCACTTTTGGAAGCAGGAACTGCCCTCTACGTGCTTAATACAATTGGGAAACCTGTTTTAAAAATACTCTGGCTTCCCATAAACATCATTACACTAGGACTGTTTGCTTGGGTCTTAAATATTTTGGTTGTATTTCTTGTAACACTTTTTATTCCTGGATTTTCTTTGGCGTTATTTGACACTCCAACACTTGAGATAGGGCGATTCATTATCCCTGCAATGCACTTAAAACTCTTCTGGACATACTTTGTCTTTTCATTCCTTCTGTCTTGGGGGGTGAGCTTGTTCGGGTGGCTGCTTGTCAGCGAGTAAGCTAGGTATACACAGTCTATTTACTTCAGTATGGTTGTGTCGATCGAAGTGATCTGTGCTGTCTTTGTACGGTGTCGTGCATCGGCAATCTCCACTAATCGATCAATCAATGCAGCGTATGAAATACCACTGGCTTCCCATAAATAAAATGAGAGACTTCCAGGAATTGTGTTCAGTTCATTCACCCAATACTCACCCGATCCAACATTCACAATGAAATCAATGCGCACAACTCCTGAGACATCGCATTGTCGACATGCCTGAACCGCAGCATCCTGAATTTTCTTCGTCAAACTCATTGGAATTGGGGCAGGAATGCGTCGTTTTAAGCTTGCCATTCCACCTGTTTTCTTTCCTCCACCTTCGTACTTATCTGCATAGGACAGAATCTCTCCACTAGCGATTGGTTCCTCAGGCGTCGACACAGTGTACTCGTCAAAACCA
>CAZWYZ010000052.1:3364-6369 GCA_964638785.1 uncultured Pseudomonadales bacterium | reverse complement strand
ATTTCAGGAACGACACTGCTGCCTGCAATTCCTTGGACGCTTCCATACATGTTTCCCATAGCCAACATGAGCCGAGTCGCTTGTCCTTCACGTGCTTTCCAAATGCGCTCCATAGCCGCTCGTTCTTTGGAGATCTGCAGCGAGATCTCTTGGTAGACTTCAATAAATGACTCAACTTGTTGCCTGAACGCGGTTGAGGTTATGTAGTTATAGATCAAATCAGCTTTTCCGCCTCTATCTTTGCCATTGCTCGTTCTCGTGCGCTATCGATCAAGGACTTTCGGAGAGCAAGCGCCAAAGTAATATAGTTTTGAGGAGAGCAGATCCAAACACCATCCTTATGTGTTTGACCAGACCATTTCGGATCGTTATAGACACTTGTCACAAGGATTGGAATATCTGCATTTTCAGCACGAAGATCCGTTTTGAGTTTTAATAGCCACCCTTCTGACCACGTCTTTGTCTGCTTTGACTCCCAGAGAATAGTTCCACAGACAGTTCCACGACTACTGCGAACGACCTGTCGCACGTCCGCTCCATTCACACCTTTTCCAACTGGCTCAATCAAATCATCACGGAATAGCTCTCGCAAGGTTGTTTCCAGTTCCAATTCGCGGACTTCACCTTGAGTTTGTTGCGAGCCTTGGTTTGCTTTGCGTTGTGCATCTTCTAAAGATCTTTTTAAATCTGAGATGACTTTATCCTTTTCAAGTTCTTTTTGTCTGGAGGCTTCAAGTAGTTTTACTTCAGTTGCTTCCTGAATTTTTTTTCGTTCTCCTTCCATCTTTCGTTCAATCTCAAGCTCCATCTTTTCACTTCGTTCCACTAACTCGCGCTCTTTCTTGCGTAGGAGGAGCTCCTGCTCTTCTGATGCAGCTCGTCGTTTCTTCTCCTCTTTGAGTTGCTCCTCAAGATCAGTGAGCGCTTTCCTGTTTTCTTCAATGAGATCGTGTTTGAGTTTTGTCTCAGTCTCTTTTTGTATAGTACTGATCTTTGTTTGGTACTCTTTGCGAAGGCTTTCTTCCACACTCGAACTGATTTGTGTGGTTAGTGCATCATCGAGTGAAATAGGAGTCTTGCAGTGAGGACAGGTAATCGTTGTACTTGAATTCATGGTGATAGTGTAGCAAACAAATTTCAAAATGCTTCATCCAAGGGAAAGTGGTAATCAAAATGTGATCTTGACTTGTATTTTTGCCAATGATCCTGTGTACTAGAGTGAGTATGGCCGTCATCCACAAAATTCTTGGTACACATATTCACTCAGCTGTAGTGAATGCGTTCTTTGTGGTCGTTCTCCTTCTCGGTACATTTTTCTCACTTGTCGGTGTTCGCTCGTACCAAAACCTTCAATCAAATGCTCAAAGCTTGGGAACGGAGCTTTCGTCCGTCAAGCAATCATCAGAGGAAGCTGTCTCAAAACTCCAAGAGGAGCTTGCAAGCAATTCAGCACAGCTTGAGAAAATCCAAAACGAAGATCAACGACTTCGAAATAATGAGCTTGAGAAGACTTTAAAAAGTACACAAGAAGTCTATAGAAATGTACTTTCATTGTATGAATCGATGATTGATTTACGAGAAGGAAAAGGAAAAGGGTTACCGATGGATAAAACATTTGCTTCCATCTTGTCTGATCTTTCCAGCACTAATTATGGGAGCGCGAGTGCAAAGATGTCACAGCTTACGAAAGATATTGCAGCACAAGCAGCGAAAGATGCAGCAAATGTGCCGGCAAATGTTGCAGTGAGTAACTCTGCACCTGGCAGTGGATATAGTCGTCAATCGGTCCAAACCTCAATTGGAACTTATGTGATTGATATCGTTGCTGGTGATCTTTCCAGCACAAAAGTGATTGTTGATACTGCATCTGATAGCACGTGCGGGAATAACTGCCCTGTTTTACCACTTGCGACCTACGTCGCACGATCAGGAGCATTTGCAGGAATCAATGGAAGTTACTTTTGCCCAGAGTCATATCCAAGTTGCGCAGGGAAAACAAACTCATTTGACCTCTTAGTGATGAACAAGAATAAAGTTTATTTCAACTCTGATAATAATGTGTACAGTCAAAATCCAGTTGCAATCTTCTCAGGTGGATCTGCCAGGTTTCTATCCAAAGCTCAAGATTGGGGTCGTGATAGTGGTGTGGACAGTGTGATTTCTAACTTTCCACTGCTACTCATTAATGGGCAAAACCAGTTTGGAGGAAATGCGGATCCAAAGATGGGAAGTAAAGGATCACGCTCATTTATTGGAGCAAAAGGAAGCAAAGCGTATATTGGTGTAGTCCGAAATGTCACCGTTGCTGAAATGGCTACTGTACTCCAGACGCTTGGACTGGATCATGCTATTAATCTCGATAGTGGTGGATCAACTGCTTTGTGGGCAAATGGTGGATATAAAGCGGGGCCAGGAAGAAGCCTCCCCAATGTTGTCCTTTTTGTAAGGAAGTAAAGAATGTGCTGGTGCAGAGCATCAATGGAATGATATAGTCATTTGTATGACAAAACTTACAAGCTGGGTACAAGACAATAAGCTCTCCTCTTTTTTACTTCTTATCCTTTTCTTCATTGTGCTTATCGGTAGTAAACAGGAATCTGTCGGTCCGATGACTCTTTCCAGATCAAGTCTGCCAACAATGCAAATGAGAGAAGGCGGTCCTGATAGTGGTGTGAGTGCAGACTATGCTGTGGGATTTGATAGCAAGGTTGGTATTGCCAGTCCGATGATGGCACCTCCTGCAGAAACATCTGCTCGTATGAAAACGACCGAAACAAGTCTGTCACTTAAAGTTGATAATGTTGCTGATAGTATTTCACGGGTTGAATCAATCGCAACTACTGCTGGTGGATACATGATTGATTCAAGTTTGAGCACGCCTGAGGGTGCTGCAAACGGAAGCATTACAATTCGCGTTCCATCAGAAAAGCGTATAGAGGTACTCCAAAGCCTTCGTGGACTGGCGCAAAAAGTTGTGTTTGAAAATGTGTCTGGTCAAGATATTA
>CAZWYZ010000052.1:0-3354 GCA_964638785.1 uncultured Pseudomonadales bacterium | reverse complement strand
GCGCTTACGTATTTTGGAGTCGACGAAGACAAAATTCGAGACAATCCTCACACAAGCCACTGATGTATCAGAAATGTTACAAGTCCAAAGAGAGATCTTAAACCTTCAAAACCAAATTGATTCAATTAAAGGATCGCAGAAATATTTAGAAGGTTCAGCAAAGTTAACGAGAGTTTCACTTTACTTATCAACGGATGAACTCGCCCTTCCGTATACACCTGATTCGTCATGGAGACCAAATGTGGTGTTTAAAGAAGCTGTTCGATCACTTCTTCTCTCACTGCGACAAGTTGGGTCATTGGCAATTTGGGCAGCAGTCTATGCACCAGTTGCTCTAGTGGTCGGGCTCGTTCTTTGGGGTGTCCGACGACTAGCGACTAGACGATAAGTATTTCTTGTCTTTTAAGTCATCCGGCAGTAAGCTTTTCGTACTATAGAGCTCATAGTCTTTCCCATAGCCCAAACCTTTCATGAGCTTGGTTGGTGCGTTGCGCAAGTTCATTGGAATAGGGAGGTTCCCAAACTTTTTTACATCATCAAGGGCAGAAAAATAGGCATCATACGCTGATCGGTCTTTTTTAGCCTGAGCTAAATATGCGGTCCCATGTGCAAGATTTATTTGAGCTTCTGGATATCCAATTTTGGAGACTGCATCAAACACACTGTTTGCCACAACGAGTGCAGTTGGTTGCGCAAGCCCAATGTCTTCCGACGCAAACACCACCATTCGTCGTGCAATAAATTTAGGATCTTCCCCGCTATCGACCATCCGTGCAAGATAGTAGAGAGCAGCATCCACATTGCTTGCTCGCATTGATTTAATGTAGGCACTTATCGTATTGTAGTGTTCCTCCCCCACTTTATCGTAGCGAAGGAACTTGTTTTGCAACGTGTTTTTGAGTGAATCGATATCTAGTTTGGAGTAGAGGTGATATGCATTATCAAGCATTGTGATCGCTTGTCGTGCATCACCATTTGCCATGGCAATAAGCCACTCACGGGCATCTGTCGCAATCTTTAGCTTGCTGTTGTCTAAACGAAGCTGCACTATCGCTCGATCAATTACTAGCGACATCTCGTCATTTGTCAGCGGTTGGAGGACAAATACACGACATCTTGAGAGTAGTGGGGATATGACTTCAAATGACGGGTTTTCGGTTGTCGCGCCTATAAGTGTAATCTCGCCTGACTCAACATATGGAAGAAGGTAATCTTGCTGGGCTTTATTGAATCGATGTATTTCATCTAAGAAAAGAATAATCGGCTTTTTGTTTTCTAAAGGGAGTCGTCCATTTTCAATGACCTTTTTAATATCCTCTTTTTTTGCACTCACTGCTGAGAGCTCAACAAACTCAGCATCTACTGCACCTGCAAGAATCTTCGCGAGCGTTGTCTTCCCGACACCAGGAGTACCCCAAAAAATCATTGAAAAAATTCGTTTTTGTTCTATCGCAACGCGTAATGGTTTTCCAGGGCCAACAAGATGTGACTGGCCAAAGTAGTCATCTAGCGAAGTTGGTCTAATATCGACTGCAAGCGGCATAGGTTTTCTTTCGGGTATTAGCGTACAGTATTGACAGCTTAATTGTCAAAGACTATGGTAAGAGTCTCTTCTATGAAAAAGAAATTGCTCATTGGTAGTTGTGTCTTTCTCATTGTTTTCATAACCAGTGTCTATCTTGGTCCAGATTACTTATTGCGGCAACGTATGTTCGGGACTATCTGGAGTGAAAGTGACCCTTCCGATGATCAGGCAGACAAGACAGTTGCACAGGTTTTTGTTCGACCTGGGTTTACCTCTGCAACTGAATCAATCAAGATTGTGGACGATGAAACAGCACTCGATATCGTACGCCGCACACATGGAATAGAAACGAAGAGGTATGATTTTGGTGATGTGGTGACCTCGATCGATCAAGTTGATGGTGGAATTGATGGAAGGTACTGGATTTTATATATCAATGGAGAGATGTCGTCAGTCGGAGCAGGGGAATACAAAGTAAAAAGTGGAGATCGTATCTTGTGGAGTTATCAGAAGGAAGGGGAAACACCGTGAAAAAAAACATTCTACTCACTTCCCTGCTTTTCTTGATTGTACTTGCATCAAGACTACTTCCACATCCGGCGAATTTTTCACCGATCAGTATCTTGCTCATTTTTATTCCAGTTTTTTTTCAGCAGCACTCAAAACAGCTGTTAATGACTTCCCTGCTGGCGTTATTGTTTTCTGACATTGTGCTGGGTTTCCATACAACAATGCCCTATGTATATGCAAGCTATTTCCTTATTTGGATTGCCGGCAGATATGCAGCCAAGCTCAAAGAAACGTTTACCTTTTTCACAGTCCCACTATTCACTGGAATGTTGTTTTATGTGATTACTAATTTTGGAGTATGGGCAACGACTACAATGTACCCACGTACTGTTGCTGGACTTTTTGAAAGCTACTGGATGGCCATTCCTTTTCTGAAGATGACAGTATTAGGAGATATATTCTTTTTCAGCGTTTTTTATGCAACTGCACTTCTGCTGCAAAGCAACTCTAGTCAAAGTGTTCGTAGACTAGAAGTGATCTGATGGCTGCTCCAACAACAGATGTTGCAGCAATCACAAACTACTTTCCGTGACACTTCTTAAATTTCTTGCCACTTCCACATGGACATAAGTCATTGCGTCCAATTTTTGGCGCTGCTACACCTGGCTCTGGCTTGTTCTCAACTGTCTTTGCAGACGCGAGTGCTGCTGCAAGGTCAGAGATTGAACCTTTGGTCGAGCTTGGAGTATTTTTCTTTCCAGCAAACGTTTGCTGTTTGACGGCAGATCCAACTGTCAGTGTGTCGTGTCGTGTTTGCATTGCTTGAGGATTCACGATAACTGGTGCATTTGGGGCATCAGAAAGGTGAACACGGAATATTTTGCGTGCAATACTACTGTCGATCGTTGCAATCAGTTTCTCAAACATGACAAAAGCTTCCTTTTTGTAGGCTGCTTCACTTGCCTGCTTGTCTCCGCGCAACCAAATACCTTCACGCAAGTTCTCCATCTCATCCAAGTGATTCATCCAGTGTTCATCAATCGTTGAAAGGATCGTATGTGATTCAAGATCACGCATGAGAGTTTTGCCGACAACTTCCTCACGCTGATCATAGGTAATATGGACGATGTTTTGAAGAACTTCAATCATTCCACCAAGTTCTTTGCTATCAAGAAGTTGTGAGCGAAGTTCTTTAATTGAGGCATCATCAAATGGGATGATTGCGATAAACTCTTTGACGATGGCATCAATCTCATCATCAGTAAAGCTTTCAGGAGCTCGTTGCATGACGAGGTCTTGGATTTCTTTATCAAGAATAG
>CAZWYZ010000051.1:0-6422 GCA_964638785.1 uncultured Pseudomonadales bacterium | reverse complement strand
GGTGCTCACACAAGAAGGTTACGATGAAATACTCGCTGAGCTCACCGAGCTCAATGAAGACAAACTCCAAGTGTCTATTGACCGCGTCGCAACTGCCCGCTCATTTGGTGATCTCTCCGAAAACAGTGAATACCACGCTGCTCGAGAAGATCTCGCATTTATGGAGGGAAGAATTTCTGAACTCGAAGTCCTTATCAATAAAGCAAAAGTCGTGAAGGTCAAAAAAGGACGTACAACTGTGGGCGTAGGCTCAACAGTAACTGTTCACATTGGTAAGTCAAAACACACCTATAAGATCGTTGGAGAGTGGGAAGCAAACCCAGCTGAAAAGAAGATCTCAGAAAGTTCACCACTTGGGACAGCACTTGTCGGAAAGAAAGTTGGAGAAGAGATTGAGGTCGAAGCTCCTGCTGGTAAAGTGAAATACAGAATTGCTGAGATAGAGTAAACTACAGCTACATGCTGTTCGTTTCGCTCCTCCAGATAATCGTACTCATTCTCGTCCTTTTCACGCTGTTGTATGCTGCGCTCATTTCCTACATGGTCTATCGGGGCTGTAATTACATCCCAACACCGAAACGAGAAATTGACTCAGCACTTTCTGTTCTTCAGCCTGGTGACGTTTTTATAGATCTTGGATTTGGATATGGTGAGGTGCTTGAAGCAGCTCTCAAAAAAGGCGCAGCCAAAGTCATCGGTTATGAGCTTGATCCGATTCGCTACCTTCAAGTCTGGTGGAAGCTTCGTACGTATGGAAAGGCGGTAGAACTGCATTTTGCAGATATCTGGTCTGCAGATCTGTCAAAAGCCACGGTAGTGTTTACATTCTTTACCGTCATCCACATGAGGAAGCTGTATACGAAAGCAAAAAAAGAAGCTAAAAATGCTCGATGGTTTGTAAGCTACATTCATGAAATTCCCGGTGTGACCCCAACGAAATCCACAAAAACCATGCGTTTCTTTAAGCTGTAAGCTGGACAAAATGCTCTTGCAGTGCTTCAACGCATTCTTGTCGATCTTTTTCTTCAATGACAAACATGAGCTCTGAGTAGGTTGAGATAAGTTCAATGATATTGATACGCTTTGAGGCAACGGAGCTCGTCAACGCATAAATAACATTTTGAACAGAAAGATAGTGCTGATCAAAGCTGACTGTGATCCCCACTAGATCCTTAAAGTCACCTTTTGGCTTGACCGAGAAATGCGACAGAATTGCATCGTGGAGTTCTTGAGAAGCGATAATCGTGATTTCACTTGACCCCTCTGTGACCACAAAGACTTTTTTGGTAGTAATATCCAAGGCAGCTTGTAACTTCGAGAGCTTCTGCACAAGAGCGTCAGTCTTCTCGTAGCTGACATCGACAAGAGGAAACTTAATTTTGAGATCGTCAATCTTGACCTGTGGACGTAAGGTTGGCACTTGTTCCAGTGTGGTGGCAATTCTTGTCAATGCAACGACAATCGTTCCAAGTTTGACCGTCTTCCATGTCATCTTTTCTACCTGAGAATGGATAGATTGTGCGTATGCAGAGAAGTTGAGAATGCCACTCCGCATGGCTTCAAGAGGAACATCCGAGGAAAAAAGAATTTTTCTGACTGCATCTGTGACGGTAAGCATATGTAATATATCTGACAATATATGGCATATTATAACATATGTTGGTTTATTTCGACAATCGTCCCACTCGAGATATACTCCACATCGAGGAGGGAATATGATTGATAGACAAAAAACTCAGAAGGAATATGGCACTCGAGATGGATATGTAGGTCGAGTCATTTATCTCGAGCCGCGTGCATTTACCAATATGGTACTCAACGTACTTCTGTTTGAATCAGAAGATGCGTATCTCTCAAAGTACGGGATTAAGATTGCTGCACAGGCGAATTGGAAGAAAGCACTCTTAGAGGGTGAAATCCCGACGGTTGATAAAAATGGAGATGAATTTCATTGGGGATCATTTATCGCATTTGAACGTCACGTTCAGACAATCTATGATCGACTCTCCAAAGGTACAAAAACCAACCTGATGCGAAAAGTTACTCGATCATAGTCAAAAAAGATAGGTATAATACTGCTATACTAGAAAGTACTCTATGTCCAGACTCGACGAAACAATCACAGCAAAGAAGCAAAAGAGAGAAGCATTGGAAGCCCAAGGAATGGTAGTGCATCCATACTCCTATGCCAAAACGCACATGATTCTCGCTACACGTGAGTCATTAGGTGATGACGTCCAAACAGCGGGACGCATTATGAGTAAGCGTGAACACGGAAAAGTGACGTTTTTAACCCTCACTGATCACAGTGGGAGTATTCAAGTCATGATCAAGGAAGAGAATGTGGGAGAGATTGCCTACAAAAACCTCGTTACCCTCATCGATGCATCGGACTTTCTAGGCGTCTCTGGAAAAGTCATTGAGTCAAAGACTGGTGAGATCACTATTGAAGCCGCTAGCTTCACGATTCTTTCAAAAGCTCTCCGATCCGTTCCCAATACGTTTGCTGGAATAGAAGATAAGGAAGTTCGATTCCGAAAGCGCTATTTGGATATGTTAATCGATCCAAAGGTGAAGAAAGTGTTGGATGATCGTTTTTTAATCGAAAAAGAACTTCGAAGATATCTCCAAGATGTTCATAACTTCATTGAAGTTGAGACACCAGTTCTTCAGCCACTCTATGGTGGAACGAATGCAAAGCCATTCACCACGCATATGAATGCACTGGATAGTAACTTCTATCTACGCATTGCCCCAGAATTGTATTTGAAGAGACTGATTGTTGGTGGATATGAGCGGCTCTTTGAAATCGCTCGTAACTTCCGCAATGAAGGAATCGATCAAACGCATCAGCCAGAGTTCACTATGATTGAGTGGTATCACGCATACGCTGACTATAGTGTCATGATGGACACTGCAGAGGGACTTATTAAGCATCTGGCACAAAAAGTGAATGGATCACTCGACCTAAATGTTGGAGAAACTGCAATCACTCTTTCGGGAACTTGGCCAAGACTTAGAATGGTCGATGCAATTAAAAAGTACCTGTCATTAGATGTAGAATCCTGGAGTGATGAACAATTCAGCTCCTTCTTGAGTGAGAAATCACTTGAACTGACTGGATCTTTTTCACGAGGGAAAGCAGTCTTTGCTATTTTTGATAAGTTAGTGACAGGCAGTCTTTTGAACCCGACATGGATTATCGACTATCCAAAGGAAGTCAGTCCACTCGCAAAGGCACATCGAAACACAGATGGATTTGTTGAGCGGTTTGAGCTCTATGTGGGTACCAAAGAGATGGCTGATGGTTGGAGTGAGATCACTGACTCGTTGGACCAACGTGCTCGGTTTGAAAATGAGCAGAAGAACATGCGCGAAGGTGATGACGAAGCCCAGCCATTAGATGAAGATTTTGTGGAAGCTATGGAATATGGAATGCCACCACTTGGCGGTATTGGGATGGGAATTGATCGCTTAGTCATGTTCTTGACGAATACGTGGTCAATAAAAGAAGTGATTGCGTTCCCGACACTGCGACCAACTCCAGAACAGTTGGCAATGTCTGAGAAGATGCAAGGAAAGAAGTCGAAGACATCTGTTACATCCACACCGACGCCACAGCCCTCATCGCAATCATCCTCGCCAAAGGCCACTGGAAATACCAGCTCAATTGGTCTTTCTCGTGATGCTGCAGTGAAGCTACTTGAATCACTGGTTGAAAATAAGGGTCTTCGTGGACATATGAAGGCAGTTGAAAGTGCAATGGGTGGACTCTGGGAACATTTCTCGCAGACAAGACCTGCAGAAGTTTCAGAGTCAAAAGACAGCTGGGAAATAGTTGGCTTAGTTCATGACGCCGATTGGGAAAAAACGGAATCTGCATTCGATCAACACACGGTGCTGCTCTCACAAGAGCTCTCAAGTCTTGGTGTGAGTGACACTTGGGCAGATAGTATCAGGTCACACAACTACGCTCGTGTCGCCAACCAACGCCAACCAGCCTCACTTATGGAGTGGTCACTGTACGCGTGTGATCACATGACTGGGATCATTGTCGCATGTGCACTCGTCATGCCAAGTAAGAAACTTGCAGATGTCACACTTGAACGTGTACTCCGTAAGTTCAAAGAGAACTCATTTGCAAAAGGAGCTACTCGCGAGGAGATCCTCGAAGGAATAGAACATCTCGAAATTGACCTTGAAACACTCGCCCGAGTCTGTCTTTTGGCTATGCAAAAAGATTCCGACCTAATTGGGTTGTAACGCTATGATTTTAGATCGTAAAGTTTTTTCACCTGATGCGACATTCTTGCTCAACGTTCAAAACATACTCAGCAAGTACCCTGAAAAGGCACAAGAGATCATTACTGCAAATGCCAAAGTGCGCTATGCAGAAGAATCAGGTGAGACTTGGGAAAAAGCTACTCCTATGGTGCAATCGTATTACTTAGAGCAGTCCCTCGGGAAAGAGATGAAGCGATTCATCTTTAGAAATCCCAAGCGAAAACACTAGTCTATGACTCAAAAAATGCTTACTGGAGTATTTGGCTTGGCTTTTGATGGGAAAGACAGGTTTTTACTCACGCAGCGAATCGATCATGAGAACGAGGGAGCCCACATGCTCTGGCAAATTCCAGGTGGAGGAATGGAGTTTGGTGAGCTGCCTGAGGAAACGCTAATCCGTGAACTGCAAGAAGAGATCAAATGCACTCCAACAACACTTTTAGACAGACCAATAGTGCGTGTGAGTGTCTGGCCTGGGAATAATGGTGAAGACATTGAGTATCACGTGACATTGATTACCTATCTTGTTTCAATTGGCAATCAAGTTCCCAAGACAACTGATGAGTCATTCGATTGTGTTTGGTACACCCTCCAAGATTTAGAAAAAATTCAAATGCTTCCCAATGTAAAAGAAACGGTCTCGGCATTTGCAGCTGTCCTTCTGTAGTCAAAAAAACTCACCATCCCCAACTATCGTGGCAAAGACCGTACACTTCACGACAAGTGACCTCGGACCTCTGGTGTATACTATCCTCGTCTGCGGGGAAAAGTGAGGAGAGAGAAATGTTCACTATACTCGGTTGCATTTTCTTAGGCCTATTCGGTGTTGGACTGATGATGACCGTTTGGACTGTAAAGGGATACATTCCGCTTGCGGCAGCAGAGATCTTGCTTGGTGTTGTCCTACTGGTCGGACCTGCACGGGATGTGGGTTCAGCATTGGCCTTGATTTTCATCGGTGTTTTTACGTTCATTGTTGCCGTGACATTAAATGTTCGCTACGAAACAGTCGATGAAACAGAATTGACAGTGAATGACTATCAAACGTATGCGATTACCTTTTGCGGTGTTGGCATACTGTTGATACTTCACTCACCAGTCTTTCTTCCCTTAAGTCTCGATAGCATGCCGCCATTCACGATGTTTATAGTGCTTGGGGCTGCGTTAAGTTACCTCGGGTACAAAACGTACCGTAAGAAATTTGCTCAGTAACAAAGAAGTTGTCCCCGCAGACAACTTCCTTTTTTAAACGAGGATGTGGGTGTATACTACTTCCAACAGACATGAACGCGACGAGTGAGAGTAGCATCTGACTCAAGCATCCCCAATCAATACGGGACGGGTAAGCCCGAAAGCGCTGGAACAAGTACGATAAGGATGGCACCTCTTCCGATATAGAAGAATCGGAAACCTTTGGCAAGAAGGTTTGGGTGTCTTTTTTTGTACCAAAATGAAAGGTGGTTGTATGACAATCGAAAAACAGAATGAAATAGCTGACATGCTGTATCAGCAGTACGAACAACAGAGACCAGGAAGCCATTTTTCTAAAGATTCATTTCGTCCACATGTGTACAGCTTCTTACGTGAGCTTCCAAAGCAACCTGACAATGAAGCAGTGAATGTGTCAGAATTAGTAAAAGTATTATTTAAGATTATCTATTAACTCTCTATGCTCGATATCAAATACATCCAACAACATGCAGAAGAATTGAAAAAAGCTGTCGCAGACAAGCAGATGGACGTAACGCTCGTGGATAAAGTCCTTGCAGTCGATGAACGTCGTCGTGCCTTGATTGCAACGGTCGAAGAAATTCGCAAGAACGCAAACGAACACAACGCAACCATAAAGGGAAGAAAACCGACAGAGGATGAAATAGCAAAAGGGAAATCGTTTAAGCAACAACTTGCTTCTGTTGAACCAGATTTAAAAATCGCTGAAGAGTCATTTCAGGTACTCATGTATCAAATTCCAAATCCAGCATCTCCCGATACACCAATTGGAGCAAATGAAGAAGGTAATGTCGTCGTCAGAACAGTTGGAGAAAAACCAACATTCGCCTTTACTCCAAAGCAGCACTTTGAACTTGCCGAGAATTTAGGACTCTATGAGAGTGAAAAAGCGGTCGCAATTGGTGGGA
>CAZWYZ010000050.1:1286-6537 GCA_964638785.1 uncultured Pseudomonadales bacterium | reverse complement strand
CATTCCAAGTAAAAAAGTGGCGACGTATGATCTTGCGCCCGAAATGAGTGCTCGAGAAATTACCGATACATTACTTGAAAAGCTCTCAAGTGATATCTATGACTTTATGTGTGTGAATTTAGCAAACGCAGATATGGTTGGTCATACTGGCAACTTAACAGCAGGAATCAAAGCCTGTGAGATTATTGATGAATGTGTGGGGAAAATTGTGCAAGCAGTCATGTTACGAGGCGGTGTTGTTTTAATTACCGCTGACCACGGGAATGCTGAGGAAATGATTAATAATGAAACGGGCGAGATTGATACAGAGCATTCAACTTATCCTGTTCCACTCCTTATTATTGGAAACCAGTTCCAAAATAAAGCAACCATGCTCCCTTCTGGAATACTTGCAGACGTTGCTCCAACAATCTTAAAATTGATGAATATTCCAAAGCCTGATAATATGACGGGCAGAGTACTTATATAGCTATAAGGAGTGGATATGGGTGAAGCAACAACATTAACCGCAGACACACTACAACAGATTGCTCGATCAAAAGATCTTATGCTTTCAAAAGAGCAGGCCCAAGAATTAATAAATGATCATAAAGAATGGTTTGGTGGAAAAACCATTAAAGGATATGAGCTCACAGCATTAATAAGAGAGAAAATAGGCGTTTCTCCACTTGAACGCAAAAGAGTCGATTAACACTTATCTTCAAAATGACCATCTAGACCGTATCTGGATATACCTGTTATCCTTAAGGGATGCTTGATGCGTTGTTACATCCCAAGTCGGTTGCGGTTATTGGCGTTTCTGTTGAAGCCTTGAAAGTTGGTCATCAGGTTTTTGCGAATTTATTGTCATTCCCTGGTGATGTGTTTCCCATTAATCCCAAACACAAAAAGATCTTGGGGAAGAAGTGTTACGCAGACTTGCTGTCCATTCCAACCTCAGTTGATCTTGTTGTCATTTGTACTCCCTCAGCTACTGTTGAAAATATAGTTGACCAATGCATCGATAAAAAAGTACGTGCAGTCATTGTTATCACAGCTGGATTTGCTGAAAATGGAAAAGCAGGTAAAGAGTTGCAGATTCGGATTGCAAAAAAACTGAAAGCAAATGGGATTATTTTACTGGGTCCAAATACCCTTGGAGCAATTAATCCTTCCGCACACCTCAATGCAAGTTTCGCACAATCATCCATTGCCAAAGGGTCTATTGGTCTCATAAGTCAGTCTGGGGCCATGTTAACAACGGTGTTCTCACAGTTTGCTAATCGCCGAGTCGGCTGCTCGTTTGCACTCTCACTTGGGAATGGTGCAGGATGCAGTGCCACGGATGCTCTTGAATACGCAAAAGAAGATCCTGAAACAAAGATTATTGCAATGTACTTGGAATCACTTCCAGCAGTTGAACCTATTCGTTTTTTTGCCTTGTGTAAGGAAATAAGTAAAACAAAACCAATCTTACTTCTCAAAGGGGGCACCACTGATCAAGGTCAGCAAGCATCGCTCTCACATACGGCAGCACTTGCATCCGATGTGACACTGCTAAAAGAAGCACAATTTCAGTTTGGATTTACGATGGTCGATACCATCGAACAGTTTTTTGAAACTGCCTTTTTTCTTGATCGCCTCCTTGCTAAAAAAGATCAAACAACTTCTTCCCTTCCAAGCAGCCTTCTTATTTTAACCAATGCAGGAGGACCAGGAGTCAATTCTATAGACCGTGCCAGCAAAGCAGGAATCCGTCTTGCTACTTGGAGTGCAGAATCGATTCCCAGATTTGCTGCAAACGTACCGCGAATCAAGCCTGGGAACCCCACAGACCTGCTGGGAGATGCCACGGAAAGTGATATTCAATCGGCACTTATTTTTGCAGATGCTGATCCATTGATAGACTCAATTTTATTGATCTTGACTCCACAAGCCGTTACAGACATTCCAGGGATTGTTGGCATGCTCATAAAAACTCACAAGACGATTTCAACACCTCTAGTTGTTGCCTTAATGACAGGTGAATTGTATCGTCGCGAACTCGTAAAGCTCCGTGAGGCAGATATCTGTACAGTCGAATATGCAAATGAAGGGGTCGAAATTTTTGAGTATGTGACGCAAGCGCGTCGAGCAATGCTCGTTGATCGCTCGTCCGCATTAATGAGCGAACTCGCGCGTCAAATCTCTTCATCACCACAGGCTCGCACCGGAACCGACCGACGTAACTTTCCACTCCACTCAACAAATCTTGAAGAAGTTTTTCTCTTACTTGAATCATATGGGCTGACGCTTCCGCACTCGGCAATCGTAAGCGATCCAAAAAAATTAGAAGAACTTGATGAACTTGATCCCACACGCGTGTACCCATTAATTGCGAAAACGGCCAATTTAGGATTGAAACATAAAGCAGTCTTAGGTGGTGTCATCAAAGATATCACTTCAAAAGAGGATGCAGCTGCAGCGTATGATCGTTTACGAAAATTTGGTTCAAAAGTACTCTTTCAAGAAGTTATTACTGATGCAATCGAAGTCATCATTGGATGCCGACGTGATCCAAACTATGGCACGTTCGTGGCTGTCGGAACTGGTGGAAGCATGACGAATATCCTAGCTGACCGGTCATATTTTTTCCTTCCAGCGAGTGGAAAAGAGATTCGTGCGACTCTCAAACGCACAAAACTTGCAAGCCTACTTTCAGGTACACAACAAGAACAAATCCTTTTGTGTATGGAACGATTCCAGTATTTGATGAGTGAACATCCAGAAATAGTGGAGTTGGAGATTAACCCTTTGATGGTAACTGCAGAGGTTGCATATGTTGCTGATGTGAAAGTTACTTTGACTGGATAGCCTCAGACGTTTAGAATAAGATACTTCTATGGAAATAAATTGGAAAATAGCTGGACGTGCGGGAGAAGGAATTGCTGCCACGAGTTTCTTGATGTCAAAAATCTGCCAACGTGCAGGTCTTGAAGTTTTTGAATACAGTGAATATCCATCATTGATTCGCGGTGGTCATACTGGCGGTCAGATCCATGCCGGAGATCACGTGACGTGTCAAAAAAAGATTGTTGATCTCATGGTGATTCTCAATGAGCAGGCTATCTCAGAGCATCTTCAAGAATTTGATGACCATACCAAATTCCTTATCGATACACAGGATGACAAGATTGATTTCTCAAAATACCCTTCAATTCATCCAGAACAAATAATTGTTGTTCCAATGGTTCAAATCGCACGAGAACAAACAGGAAAATCACTTGCTTCAAACATGGTGGCACTGGCAGTGAGTTGTCATATTCTTGGACTCGATCAAACAGTGCTGCATGATGTGATCCGCTCCTTTTTTGGTCGCAAAGGAGAAGAAGTTGTCAATGAAAACATAAAGGCAGCTCAAGCGGGATATGACTATTCAGTCAATACACTTCACACTGCAACTGAGCCATACACCCATACTGCCCTGACAACGTATTTGATGAATGGGTCAGATGCTATTGGTCTTGGTGCCCTCTCTGCTGGAGTGCAATACTTTAGCGCATACCCGATGACTCCAAGCTCAACATTAATGACATTTATGGCTGATGCACAAGCAAACTACCCACTTGTGGTCAAACACGCTGAGGATGAAATTGCTGCGATTAATAATGCGCTTGGAGCTGCATACAGCGGTGTACGAAGTATGACTGGTACAGCTGGTGGTGGCTTTGCACTTATGGTAGAAGGTGTTTCACTGGCTGGAATTATGGAGCTCCCTTTGGTTGCGCTTGTTGGTGGTCGTCCCGGACCGGCAACAGGATTACCAACCTGGACATCACAGACAGATCTTTCATTTGTACTCTACGCTGGTCACGGTGAGTTTCCAAAGATCGTCTTCACTCCTGGCAATCTGGAAGAGAGTTTCAAACTTACTCGTTTAGCATTTTTGCTCACAGAAAAGTACCACACCCAGGCATATATTATCTCGGACAAACTTTTACTGGAATCAAGAATGACTGTCCCACAAAGTAAGATCCCGACAGAGTACACAAATCAGCGCTATTCATTTGCTCCTGAATCACTTCCTGAAGATAATACCTACCGACGATTTATGGATACACCAGAAGGATACTCACCGCGATCACTTCCTGGACAACCACACGGATTGAATCTCACAAATAGTTATGAGCATGATGACTTCGGTTGGGCCACTGAAGACGGTCCGACTGCAAAAAGAATGGTCGAAAAGAGAATGCGAAAGCTTGAAGGAATCTTAGCTGAAGTTCCAGGACCTGTACTGATTGGCCCAGAGAATGCAGACATCACGTTCGTTTGTTGGGGGAGTACACGACTCGCAGTTGAGGAAGTCTTGCGTCAGCTCAACACTGATGGGAAGTCGCGAGCAAACTGCATCCACATCCTGACAATGCTGCCATTTAAGGCAACTGAGTTTACGCAGCTCGCGCAGGCGGCAAAAAAATTAGTAATGATCGAAGAAAACATTCAACGACAAGGTGAAATGCATATCAAGAAAGAAACTGGTATTACGTTTGAACATCGAATTAACCGTTATGATGGCCGCCCGTTCTACGCTGAAGAAATCATTGAGGAAGTAAAAAACCTATGACGACAAACGATACTCTCAAGTCTCCAAATTTCCCTACTTGGTGTCCTGGATGTGGAGACTATGGAATCTGGAGTGCAATCAAAAAAGCACTCGTTGAATCCAACATTCCAGAAGAACAACTAGTCATTGTCTTTGGAGTTGGATGTTCTGGGAACATGGCTGACTTCTTGCGCTGTTACGGTTTCCATGCGTTGCATGGACGGGGTATTACAAATGCAGAAGCAATTAAGCTTGCCAACCAGAATTTAAAAGTCATTGTCATCGCCGGAGATGGAGATACGTATGGCGAAGGAATGGGACACTTCATCGCAGCGTGCCGCGGCAATCACGATATTACTTTGATTGTGCATGATAACCAAGTTTATGGTCTCACCACCGGACAAGCCGCACCGACAACACCAGCCGGATGGAAGACAAAATCCACTCCAACAGGACAAGTTGAGGTCCCTGTTAATCCAATCGCAATTTCTGTATCGGCTGGAGCGAGCTTTGTTGCTCGTGGATATGCTGGCAATATTCCGGTGACAGCAGACCTCATTAAACGAGCCATAAACCACAAAGGTTTTTCACTCGTCGATACATTCCAACCGTGTGTTACGTTTAATAAACACAACACCCATGCGTGGTATAACGAACGTCTCAATGTGCTTGATGATACTCGTGATA
>CAZWYZ010000050.1:0-1276 GCA_964638785.1 uncultured Pseudomonadales bacterium | reverse complement strand
AAAACAGATATTATGGAAGCGATCAGATTGTCGATGGATCCAGACAAGTTGCATATTGGTGTTCTCTATGAAAACACCAAAGCACTTGCATACCATGAATCAGTCCCAAATCTCTCGCATGGACCACTGGTTACGCAGTTCCAGTCACAAGTCTCACTTACTGAGAGTTTTACTCAGTATCTCTAATGACAGCGTTAGAGGATAATACTAGAGAAGTTCCTTTAGTCTTCAAGGGTTGGAATTTTTTTTGTCTCTTCTGACTGGGCCAATTGGCGAATGCTTGATAATCCTCTTTCCAAAGAACTCAACGTTTGCGTGGAAGTACCGTACATGTTTTGTGCGTTTGTAAGGTGTTTTCCTAAAGTAAGGAAGTTATCTGAAAACTTTTCATATTCTTTCTGCACTCCTCGAAGAAGTTTGAACGCTTCTTTGGTTTTTGTTTCAATCTTCTTCCCCTCAAATGAGAGCATAATTGTCTGCAGATGCGCATAAAAAGTTGTTGGCGAGACTGGGTAGACTCTTGCGTTGCTTGCATATTCAAGGAGTGACTCACTTGAAGCAATTTCGTAAAAAACTGATTCACTGGGCACATACATGAGGGCAAAATCCATTGTTCCTTCTTCTGGAAGAATATATTTTTGCGCAATCGCATCCACGTGTCGCTTCACATCCCGAGTAAACTCTCGTTTGGCAAAATCTCTGTCAGTTTGTGTGTCACCCTTTAACATTGTTTGAAAGTGTTCCATTGGGAACTTTGAATCAATACATAAGATTCCTGCATCTGTTTGAATTGCGGCGTCAACAATGACTCCTGATTTAAATCGATGCTGCAAAAAGAAATGCTGTTTGGGAAAAACTTGACCAAGCAAGTCTGCTAAGACTCTTTCACCCAAATTCCCACGTAGCTTTGGTGATTTTAACAGCGCATCAAGTTCTTTCATCGATCGTCCTATTTCAGAAAATTGACCAGCTTCCCTCTTTAACTCGCCAATGAGTGCGGCTGCGTGAACAAGCCGATCATTTATCTCTCTGGTTTGAGTAGTGATGCTTTGTGTAACCTGATTATTTGAGCTTGCCATTTGCTGCTGATTTACTTTCAACCACTCAATCAGCGTCGGATCTGTCGTTTGTTTTTTCGTCACTAAAAATACAATGACACCAACCAAGCAGACACATAAAATCACCAGAAGTATAGTCAAGAGCATAAGAAGTCAGTATATCAGACTAGAAACCAGTACACGAAGAAGAAGATGAGGGTGAGCACAGCAATACCAAT
>CAZWYZ010000049.1:4779-6659 GCA_964638785.1 uncultured Pseudomonadales bacterium | reverse complement strand
ATATGTGTATCGTCAATTGGGATAACATGCCAATCATTCACTGTGTCATTGATGAAACACATAGTGATTTTGAATGGGGCATTGATGAAAGCGTTAAGGATGCCAAACACAAGTACAAAGATGCAATTTGGTATGAAGTTCCTGACTCCCGTGAAGGATGGGCAAGTGCAATTGAAAAGATGGAAGTAATGGCATTTGAGAAGAAATACAAAAATGACACACTGATCTTAGATTTCTCAAAAGTACGTGGAAAAGGACAACCAATTGGAGGAATGCAAAACCGTCCAGCTTCTGGTCCAAAACCATTAATGAACGCCATTAGTAAAGTCGCAACCGTAAAAAATGCAGGTATGAGTGCATGGAAACAAGCTGTCTTCATTGATCATTACTTGGCTGAGTGTGTGCTCGTTGGAGGAGCGAGAAGAGCTGCTCGTATCGCAACCAAAGTATGGACTGATGCAGAGATCTTTGAGTTTATCGAAATTAAACGCGGAGGGTTCTTGTGGTCAGCAAATAACAGTGTTGCGGTCGATGATAAGTTTTGGAAGCAAAAAACAAAACACAGTCAAAAAGTTTTAGAGTCAGTCATGGATGCAAGTTACCATGATGGAACTGGAGAACCTGGATTCATTAATCAACATCGGTTAGTTCAAAATGATGAAAACTACGATGGATACTTGGATGGAAAGTACGCGGAGAGTAAAAAGTATCATCCAATGAAAGAGACTGAAAAGATGCTTTCTCTTGTCGCTCGTCGAGCTGGTGCAAAATACTACGCGCAGATTCCAAATCCATGTGGAGAAATCAGTTTGAACATGTTGGGTGGATACTGCGTCATTGGCGATGTCGTTCCATATTTTGCTCCCAATGACGATGATGCTGAAGAAGCCTTCCGTGTCACCACTCGAGCACTGATCCGGGTTAACACGATGGATAGTTTATATAACAAGGAAGTAGAGCGAACCAACCGTATTGGTGTTTCTATGACTGGAGTGCACGAATATGCATGGAATCGATTCGGATTCGGATTCAGAGATTTAATTGATGAAAATAAGTCAAAAGATTTCTGGATGACACTGGCACGATTTAAGCGAGCAGTTGTTGAGGAAGCAGCAAGCTACAGTAAAAAGCTTGGGAAGGTTACACCTCACACGAATACAACGATTAAGCCAGCAGGGACAACAAGTAAGCTTTTTGGACTGACTGAAGGAGCTCATCTTCCATCCATGCGCGAATACATTCGCTGGGTGCAGTTTCGAAATGACGATCCATTAGTCAAAAAGTATAAGAAGATGGGATACCCATCCAAAGAGCTCAAAAGCTATTCTGGAACCACTGTCATCGGATTCCCAACCCAGCCAGAGATCTGTCGATTGGGAATGGGTGACAAGCTCGTGACTGCTGCAGAAGCAACGCCAGAAGAGCAGTATCAGTGGCTCATGAATCTTGAGAAGTACTGGATTCAAGGTGTTGATGAGGCAGGTAATCCATTGGAGGATACAGGAAACCAAGTCAGTTACACACTCAAGTACGATCCAGAAAAAGTAAGTTTTGCTAACTTTAAAGAGATGATGAAAAAGTATCAGTCTCAAATCAAGTGCTGCTCGGTGATGCCGCAGATTGATAGCACAGCATATGAGTATCAACCGGAAGCTCCGGTCACGACATCAGAGTTCATGGCAGTGGTCAATGAGATCACAGAGGATGATGAACTCAAAGAAGATATTGACCTGGATAGTCTCAAATGCGCTTCAGGAGCATGTCCAATTTAGAACGACGAATTTTATCAGTAAAACGAAAGAACCCCCGGTATCCAGCCGGGGGTTCGTGTATCTTGTGAATAGAAGTGAGTTTAGAAAGGCCACCACCAACTTTTCTTC
>CAZWYZ010000049.1:4317-4717 GCA_964638785.1 uncultured Pseudomonadales bacterium | reverse complement strand
AATCTTTGGTCGATTTCCTGGACTGACCAAGGAGAATCCAAATGAATTGAGTGATAATTCAAGAACAGCCACTCACTCTCATCCCATAAATGGCACCAACAGAGAGGTATCCAATTGCTATGGTTTTCACCTACCGCGTTCATGAACTCAGGTGTAACAGCTTCTTTGTCGAGGATAAAGCCCAATGGACCGGGGAAGACGATAAACCAAAGTTCTCTTTCTGGATGCTCCAAAGATTGAGCGGGACTATATCCATATTGAACGACAACTCCATTTGGCATGGTGTGCGTGAGAATGGGATTCTCGCTCCAGAGTCGTTCAAAGCGAGTATCCCAGTCACCAAAGACGAAATCTCGGCAAAAAATTTTACAAGCACCGATTTCACGACCGAATTCATTTA
>CAZWYZ010000049.1:0-4307 GCA_964638785.1 uncultured Pseudomonadales bacterium | reverse complement strand
ACCGTGGATTAGCGTATTGCTCTTCCACAAAGAAGATATGATCCTCTAAAGGATATGTACCTTCGTACGGGCTGTAGTTGCCGCTATGATTAACGGCTTTGTAACTATTATGTAGTTGTAGAGTATCGCGTTCGTCGAGTTTGATGCCTCGATTCACTTTGACAAACCACAAGTTGTGATGAGCCCTTCCGCCATGCTCACACTTTCCGTAGGAAAGAGTCATGACACTTTCAGAAAACTGCATAAGGCCTGATGGGCCGTCCGGTAGTTTGTATTTTAATACCTTTGCCATCTTCACACTCCATTTTTTTGTTATGAACAGTTACTCTGACTCCAAACGAGACGTTTAGATCTGCCAGAGTTCTGTCCACAACACTATTCACAAGATGTTAAAGAGCCTACAGTATGGGTGACACAGTTATTGTGAGGCCATACTCTAGGATTGAGATTATACTCCCTAGGCCTATAGTTTGCTATTAGGCGGATATAGGAGTAGAATAGCTGGTATAGTTATGTGCTTTTGGGAAATGGACAAACACGTCTTTTACTCGAGGTACATTGCTCTTTAACAAAACAACTATTATGTGCCCAGAGCAACCAGTGTCTCGACGTACTGTTGGGATAGTGGTGGCTCTGGGTGAATTTCTTACCTGGTGTACGGAGGAAGATGAAATGTCAAAAACCTACAAAATCGGGATACTTGGATTGATCGTTTTGTTGCTGGTAACGATTGCTGCCAGCATTGATTGGACGGCAACTTCAACTTGCTCCCCGATGGCTGTGATAGCCGTTGGAGAACAAGACGGCGAGGCGTATGCCCTCGTTGCTGGAGGGGCGACCTATCAATATGCATGGAATGAGGAGAAGTGGGTTCTCAAGGAAAACCCTCCTCGCTATGCGAAACTGTCTTCCACATGGCTATCTGTGGAAGACAAGGAAAATCCCGTCTTTTTAAGTATTGGTGATGGTGTTAGTACTCAGGTCGGTGGCAAGTTTGTGAAAATTTGCCATAACTCATAAATAGCACTGTTTTGTTCCCGCGGATGATTTTCATTAGATCATCCGCATCCCTGAGTGTATGAGATTGCTCGTACATTGAGGGATGACCTGTAGAATGTTCTTGCATCTCTCTCTAGTTGTGCTAGGATCTGTCGTTACAGATGAAAACGATTCCCGCTCTCGACTCTCTTAAAGATTCACTTCCCACAATTCATAAAGCATTAATTCTCATGTCCGGTACACCGAACCTTGATTCTGCAGCAGCAGCATTAGGATTAGGCCAAATTCTCAAAGCCAAAGGTGTTGAAGTTCAAATTGCATGTCCAGTCGATATGCGCGTTGAATTTTCACGCCTGGTCGGTGTTGATGATGTCAAGAAAAAGATAGGGAACCGTAACCTCCAAATCTCTTTTGACTACAGTGAAGATAAGGTGGAAAAGGTGAGCTATACCATCAGTGAGGATGGAACACGTTTTAACCTTGTTATTGCTCCCAAAAATAATGCCTCTGCTCTTGACCCTGCAACCGTCGCCTTTGATTATGTTGGTGCGGAGACAGATGCAACCTTTCTTATCGGCGTGAATGGATATGATGATATTGGCTCAATCTATGACGAAGAACGCAATGTGATCGAAGGTTCTCTCACTGTTGCGGTAACACTGTTTCCTGTTCCCACCTATGCCAAGTTTCATGCAGATGCCCAGGGATACAGTACGCTCTCAGAGTTGGTAGCGGTTATTGCATCGCAGTTGTCGCTCCCATTTGATGCGGATGGGGCAAGTAATCTCTTGTTCGGAATTGATTCGACCACGCAGAGTCTGTCCAGTCCACTTGCGACTGCTGACACCTTTGAGATGGTGGCAACACTCATGCGTGCCGGTGCAAAACGCCAACCCATTGGTCAGCAGGGAGCACTCTCACCCAATCAGTTCCCATTTGTTCCTCAGCAGCCTCAATCACAGCCTGTTCCAGTAGTGGGAACACCGTCAACAAGTACAAGTAACAATCCATTCGCAGCAGCACTCTCCAAGACAGCTCAGTCACAAGTGCCACCGCAAGCTCAAATGGGTGGCGAGTTGAAGGGCTAATAAAGTCTCTCTAGTCTACGGGTTTTTCTTCTGGTATAATCGGGATCTTATATACAAACCGTATTACTTTTTCGTTCGGTATTACACTTGACGAAAAAAGGAGCACACCCTATGGCACTCGACAAAACAGCCAAACAAAAAATCATGACCGACTTCGCCACCAAAGAAGGCGATACCGGATCTCCAGAAGTGCAAATCGCACTTTTAACCTACCAAGTCAATGATCTTACCGAGCATTTGAAGAAGCACAAGAAAGACAATCACTCACGCAAGGGACTCTTAAAAATGGTCGCAAAGCGCCGACGCTTGATTAATTTCTTGGTTCGCAAGGACGAAGCTCGTGCAAAAGAAGTGCTCGCGAAACTCAACATAAGTAAGTAATCTATGGCGGAATGGCCCATTGGTATTCACTATATTGAACATGCTGAGATTGACGATACCCAGCCAAATATAGTCATTTGGTGTTTCTTATGTGGTCAGTTCCGACTGAAATATCAAAAGCCTTTAAGCAAAGAGTACATAGAGGGAATGACCCAGCAATGGGTGGAAATGGATCTGGATTTGAAGGATCGCTACATTATGCGAGTAGTCGCTGCTCCAGGGCAGAGGGAATAAAGATATCAATCATGTGGGCCACGTACGGCACATAGGTAGATCTCTTCATTCTCTTCACACCCGAGTCGAATCTTGTATACTGAAGTGTTCAAGGAAGTTTTTAATTTGTTTATAGTAGTTATAAGGAAGCAGTCTGGGATTTAGTCAGATTGTTTACACAAATTTATGTCAACGTTTTACACAAAAGACATTCATGTCGGTGATAAGACCATTACTCTTGAAGTAGGTCGCTATTCCGAGCAAGTTGATGCCGCAATTCTTGCCACTTGTGGTGAGACAGTTGTTCACGTCACCTTTGCCCTTGGGAAACCAGCAAACTTGGGATACTTCCCATTGTCTGTTGAGTATGCAGAAAAACTCTATGCTGGAGGCCGAATTAAAGGCAGCCGCTGGGTGAAGCGCGATGGTCGACCAACCGATGAAATGATCCTTAAAGGTCGCGTTATTGATCGCACCTTGCGACCAATGTTCGCTGAGGGATTAACAAACGAAGTGCAGTGTATTGCGACTGTTCTCTCTGTTGATATGCAAAATGATGCTGACATGGTTGCACTCGTTGCATCATGTGCTGCAGCTTCAATCTCTTCTGTTCCATTTGATGGACCAGTTGCAGGTTTGCGTATTGGCTACATGAGTGACACAAACTCATTTGTGTTTAACCCAACGCACGAAGATCGCGCCAAGAGTCAGATGGATTTAATTCTCTGTGGAAACAGAGAAGCAATCGTCATGGTTGAAGCTGGAGCCAATGAAGTCAGTGAAGAGATTATGCTGAAAGCCTTCGATGAAGGACAAGCACAACTTGCAAAAATGGCAGATGAAATTGGTGAGATGGCCGCAGACATTGGGAAGAAAAAGTTTGAGTTCATTCCTGAGCCAGAACAAACTGAACTCCAGGATGCGTTCCGTGTCTCTCACCGTGATGAAATTGTCAGAATGGTGAAGTTGGAAGCAACCCTCAAGCCTACTGGCTTGGAAGAAGTCATTGCGAAGATTCTTGTTGAGCGCGAAGACCTCAAGGAACGCGAAGCAGATGTCAAACATGCATTCTACAATCTTATGAAGGAAGAAGGTCGTCGCATGATCCTGGAAGAAAATATCCGACCAGATGACCGTACACTGACTGAGATTCGTCCAATTACCTGTGAGGTTGATTTGCTCCCTCGTGTCCATGGCAGTGCCATGTTCAAGCGCGGTGCAACTCAAGCATTGACCATCACCACTCTTGGTGATCCATCCATGGGGCAACTGATTGAAGATGCTGAAGGTGAAGAAGAACGTCACTACATTCATCACTACAATATGCCTCCGTATGCATCCGGTGAAACAGGTCGCTTTGGAGCACCAAAACGCCGAGAAGTTGGACATGGAGCACTCGCTGAACGAGCACTCCTTCCAATGATCCCAAGTCAAAAAGAGTTCCCATATACCATTCAAGTTGTCTCAGAAATCATGAGTAGTAACGGTAGTACCTCGCAGGCATCTGTCTGTGGAAGTACGATGTCACTCATGGCTGCAGGTGTACCAATCAAGCGACCAGTCGCTGGTATCGCCATGGGACTCATGAGTGATGGAAAAGGGAAGTACGCAATCTTGTCTGATATC
>CAZWYZ010000048.1:5352-6805 GCA_964638785.1 uncultured Pseudomonadales bacterium | reverse complement strand
TTTTTCTCGAATAACCAAAAAAGTGTTATTGCCGTGGCACAAAGTAGAGGTGTGATTATTGCTGCAATTACGCAACATTCAGTACCAATCGAAGAATATACTCCGCTGCAAATCAAAGCAATTGTGGCTGGCACTGGACATGCAGATAAAAAAGCTGTGGAGAAGATGGTTCGACTGCAACTACAAGGCATTCCAACAGGATTGATTGATGATACGCTTGATGCTGTTGCAGCTGCCTATGCGTACGCATGTGACCATCGCTACTGATTTTCGTTGCTCATCACCCCTTTTTCAATGTCCTCAAACTGGAAGAACCTCACTATTTGACTATCGAGTAGTGCGACCTGCACTTGTTGATTCAAAATCGCGTACTGTGTGTCGACGGCCGAAGGTGTAACGATGAAGGTGCGACGAGGACCAGCACCGGCTTTTAAAGGAATTGTTCCACGAATGTTGTCTGAACCCAGACTTGGAACATTTCTTCCTGGTAGTGAGAAATCAGCGACGATCGACAAAAGAGTTCCTGACTCATTCCTGAGAATCTCAAGAATTCGCAACATATGGTACGTATTTTCTTTTGCCATTGTTGGTTGTTCATTTCCATTTATTTTCATACATCACTCCTTTTACAAAACTTGTGTTACTGTATCCCTTACTTCATTGTTGTCAACAGATACGCTATAGTAGGGTCCTATGATTGGGTATTTATCGGGAAAGCCAAAAGTAACTGCAACTTCTACCTTAATTGTGTGTAATGGTGTTGGATATCTTGTGCACGTGACGCAAACGAATCGTCAACAACTTTCTACCAGTGAGGAGTCTGAACTGTACGTCTACTCTCATATAAAAGAAGATGCCTTTGATCTCTATGGTTTTTTAAGTGAAAGTGAGAAAAAACTCTTTTTACAACTCATCGATGTCGATGGAGTTGGACCAAAAACAGCCCTCAACATCATGGATCGGGGCGTTGATGCAATTGTCCATGCAGTCCAAACAGCCGATGTCTCATTCTTTTCTTCTGTCACTCGGGTTGGAAAAAAGAGCGCACAAAAAATCATCATCGACCTAAAAAACAAGCTCGGTGGCGATACCGATCTGGATCTCTCGACTCCAACTGGGAAAGCTGCAGAAGTGCTTGAAGCGCTATTGTCGCTAGGGTTTAATGAGACACAAAGTCAAAAGACTATCAAACAACTCGATACTGAGAATATGCGTCTTGAAGACGCTGTGAAGAAAGCGATACAACACCTAACAAAGGGTGAGAATGAAAAATAAAACTGCAATCTTGCCAGAAGAAGAACAATTATTTACCAACCTGCGCGCATCAGTGTGGGATGAGTTTGTAGGTCAAGAATCAGTCAAAGATGCGCTTGCGATTGCTATTCAGGCTGCAAAAGAGCGAAGTGAAGCAATGGACCACCGCAGAAGATCGCTTCGCGCGCGATTTTCTCCA
>CAZWYZ010000048.1:425-5342 GCA_964638785.1 uncultured Pseudomonadales bacterium | reverse complement strand
TTTAATTGCGAAAGAAATGGACAGTAGCATTCGTTTTACCAGTGCCACTGCAATTACAAAGGTAGGTGATTTAGCCGCAATTCTCACCAATCTATCTCCCAACGATGTTCTATTTATTGATGAAATACATCGCCTCAATAAAAGTGTTGAAGAAGCTCTCTACCCGTCCATGGAAGATTTTGTTTTTGACGTCGTGATTGGCAAAGGTCCGTCAGCGCGCACATTACGACTTGATCTGCCTCGATTCACATTAGTTGGAGCAACCACACGATTTGGAATGCTCTCAGGGCCATTTCGAGACCGATTTGGGCTTGTCCATCGCGTGAATTACTATGAAGTACCACGGCTTGCTGATATCGTCATGAACGCAGCCACAAAATTAAATGTCGAACTTTCAAAAGAAGCGGCAATCGAAATAGCTCGTCGGGCACGTGGAACTCCACGTATCGCTTTAAAGCTTTTAAAGCGTGTACGCGATTTTGCACAGATTAAGCTCTCAGGAAAAGTTGACGGAAGTAGCGTTGATCACGCACTTGATATCATGGCGGTCGATCACATGGGTCTTGATGACTCTGATCGCCGGTTTTTGACGATCATCATTGACAAACATGACGGTGGTCCACTTGGTATCGAGACAATCGCTGCAACACTTTCTGAAGATGTCGGTACCATTGAAGAAGTGTATGAGCCGTATTTGATGCAAATTGGCTTCATTCAGCGCACACCACGAGGTCGAACAATTTCCAAAAAGGCATATGACCATCTTGGAAAAGAATGGACCAAAAAAGAAGAATAAGATTTAGAGTCGCACTCCTGTTTGGACTGCCAACTGAAAGCTCTCTGATGTTGCCTGAAGTGTCGCTGCAATATCTGGAGCTTTGTCCTCTAGTGCGGAGATATGGCTTGCTAAGGCAGATTTTGCCATATCGGCTTTTACACCACTGTTATAGTCATCAGGGTTTTCAGCGTGTCGCTGTGCAATTAAGAGCTGCGATGCAATATTTATCAACAATAGATTCATTGGCTGTGCGAGTGTGTTTAGGTTTGCTTCCGCTATCCAAATTCGCGCAAGTTCATAGCCGTGGATTTTTTTAAAATCAATTTCTTGTATGGTCATATCTCCCCAGAATAGGCTGTTTCTGACCGAAATCAATTCTTGCTTTTCACTGATATGGGATATATTGTGAGGATTCCCCCCCCAAAAAATTAGGCGATCCAATATCCTTGGATAAATAGGAGTGTGTTAAGTATCAAGACAAGCGCAGAAGCAATGTACCAAATCCATGCAAGTCGTGGATGTTTTGATGCAAACAAGGCCATTAAAATGTAGAGCGGGAGTGCAGGGATAAGGAATCGCCCCATACTTAAAAAGGAACCTGAAATTGTGGGTATGAGTACTGTGCTGAGTGCAAAAAAAGTAATGCCCGGTGATACTCTTCGCCACGGGATAAGAATTGCAATGACCCCAATCGTGCCAGCCAGGAATTCTTGCACGTAGGTAATGTATTTGAAATTAAAGGCTGTTGTGAGCAGAATCTTTAAACTGCGATACGCAACTTGTGGGTACAGTGTGATCCCATTGCTTCTTCCTGCTCCAAACGCTTCTTGGACGTGCAAGAAGTACAGCGGATCTTGAAAGTGGACAAACAAGTACGCCATGTATCCAAGTAGTCCAAGCGATCCGAAAATGATTGCAGTATATTTTTTCCAATCACGGTCACCTGAAAGCCAGAGCTCAATGAGCAGTGCGGGGATCATCATCACACCGACAATACGAGTCGCACTTAAAAACATCAGTGCTAGGCTTGCAAGATACCATCTCTTTTTGTCTGCAAGCCAGAAGCAGAGTATGACCAAAAACAGAAACAGTGACTCTGTATAGAGAGATGCCAAAAAGAGCGACCATGGGAAAAGAAGGACTGCGAGTACAAATCTCCACGCAACTCGCACCCCATACTTACGCTCTACGAAGTCAAACGAAAGAATGAGGAAACCAAGGAACGCTAGATGAGAAACAAGCAGACCCATAAGAAGAAGATTCACTGATGGCAAGAGCAAGTGAACTGAATGCAAGAGAACAAATGGATAGAGCGGGAAAAAAGCTTGGATGAAATTTGTCTGTAAATAGCCTTCTTTCGCAATGGTCAAATAATGCACTCCATCAAAATTTGCAAAGCTATACAACCACTGCGGAAGATCGAAACTCGGCAAAAGTGTTGTTGCGTACGGGAAAGAGGGAGCGTACGGTAAAACGAAACCCGCTCCTGCTGAGATGAGGAATAATCCCATTCTCCAGAGGGAAAAAAGTCCTATGATTGTGACAATATGTTTGCGCGTCATTGTTGTACAATAATAGCATTAGAGTTTAGAAATAAATCTATGGGTACGGAGATAATGAATGGGTCAAACGGGCCAGCGACGAATGTCGAACATTCTGGCGGTTTTGTTCTTGCAAGTGAGGGGCAAATAGAGGGCCAACGTGAATCTCTTAATGCGATTATAGATGACTTACAGGTTCTGTATACACAGGCAGGATTGGGAGACATTATTACAACAAGGAATTATTATCGAATGCTTACAAGGTATTTAAAGACACACTCTACAAAGTGAACACAAACTATGGATTCAAACACTGGAAGACGATCTCTTGATCAAAAAATAGCGAATCGAATTGCAACGATTTGGCTTGAACTCGTCACTGGATTTTTGTGGTGGGGAGTTGGCTTTGTTCCATTCCATCATATCCGCCGATTCTTTTACCGCCTATTCGGTATGAAGATCGGATCGGGCTCGACCATTCACATGATGGCTCGTGTGTATGATCCTCGCTACATTCGTATCGGAAACGATTCAATTATTGGCGAACGAGTCTCACTGGATGGGAGGCGTCAAATGATGGATTCTCATGGTGCAATTACCATTGGCGATCATGTTGATATCGCATCTGAAGTCATGATCTGGACAGCAGAACATGATCTCAAGAGTGAACGATGGCTTGCAAAAGAAGACCCTGTGGTGATTGAAGACTACGTGTTTATCGGTCCACGCGCGATTATTCTTCCTGGAGTCACAATTGGTAGAGGTGCTGTTGTTGCTGCAGGAGCAGTGGTTACGAAAAATGTAGAATCACTCGATATCGTTGCTGGGATTCCTGCAAAACCGATTGCAAAACGACCCGTAACCCAGCTTAACTACACACTTGGACGTGCTCGTTGGTTCCAGTAAGGCGAATCATTATGGTGAATGTGTTTGATACCGAATTTGGAAAAGTAGTACGTAGTCTTACACTTGAGGAGATGGTGCGAAAAGAAAAGACTCGTGAATTTATTGATCTGGTAAGCGCTCATGCACTTGTTCAAACACTTCAACGTGCTGATGATGTACAGTCTATTCTTGCCCTTGAAGGTTTGCGTAGCAGACTGTTTTATTTTAACGTGTACATTCTCGGCCTCATCGACGACTGGCAAAGACGTCAAAACCCAGGAACAGAGTTTGATGATATCGGAGATACATTGAAGCGAAAAAAATGGAGGAAAGAGAATAGTATTATTGATCGCGGCACGGATGCAATCTATTCGCTTACGTCGGAAGAAGTTACTCAACTTCGAAAGTTACAAACTGAGTATCAAACACTCTATCTTAGTCTGTGTGAGATTCTGCTCGCCAAGAACACCAATTTTCCACTTGAAGATGAAAAAAGTGAGGGTGTAGAATAGAAACTACGGTTTTCCCAAAGATTTCTTTCGGAACAAAACCACCATTTACTTCAGAAGGTAAATGCGGTGGTTTTTTTGGACTCTAAAACTACATATGAAAAAGATACCAGCATTAGCAGTGAAAGATCTTACTAAGACTTTTCAAAAAAAGCCATTATTGTGGTGGAAGCCAGCAGGAAAAGCATTCACAGCCGTTGATCATATTTCGTTTGAACTACAAGCGGGTGAGATATTGGGACTCTTGGGTCCGAATGGAGCAGGGAAAACAACGACGATTCAAATGTTGCTCTCCGCACTCACTCCAACCAGTGGATCAATTCAGTACTTTGGAAAAGAACTCGCGGATCATCATAGTGAGGTCCTAAAAGACGTCTCTTTCGCAAGCACGTATATCAATTTGCCGTATCGATTAACAGTTTGGGAAAACTTGGATGTATATGGTCGCCTCTTTGGACTTTCAAGTTCCGATCGTCTCAAACGCATCGAACGATTTTTAAAGTTTTTTGGTATTTGGGAATTGCGAGACAAGGAACGAAGTAGTCTCTCTGCTGGTCAATCAACGAGGTTAATGCTTTCAAAGGCTTTTTTGGCATACCCAAAAGTTGTGTTGCTTGATGAACCTACTGCTTCTCTTGACCCCGACATTGCCCATGAAGTACGCGCATTTGTACAAGAACAGCGCAAAGAATATAACGTGTCGGTGTTGTTTACATCACACAACATGGATGAAGTAACTGCTGTCTGTGACAGAGTCATGTTTTTAAAAAGTGGGAAAATAATAGCTGATGATACTCCTGAAAGACTGGCAAGAAGTATCTCCAAAGCAACAATCCATTTATATGTTGAACAAAAGAAAAATCAAGTGATCACATTTGCCAAAGAAAACAAACTCGAAGCGACTGTCGATCAAGGATGGATTCTAATTCCGATTGAAGAAAGTGAGATAGCAACATTCTTAGCTGGTCTTGCACAAATTGGAGTCAACTATAGTCAGATTCGAATTGACCAACCAAACCTAGAAACGTATTTCTTGAAGATGAGTAAAAACATATGAAATGGCATCGCATTGAAGCAATGGTGGTTCGCCACCTGTATGCATATAAACGAAATGTCGATCGCATGACGGATAGTTTCTATTGGCCGCTCATGGATATTTTTATTTGGGGGCTGACGAGCAGTTGGATCCAAAAAAGCCAAACTG